>CAZSVU010000152.1:0-10492 GCA_964610275.1 uncultured Polyangiaceae bacterium
CCCTGACTCGCAGGTGCCGTCACTGCGACACGCGCAAGTTTCGGCTCCCGCGGGGCACTCGAGGCTACTCGCTTCGCTCCCGCACGCGCCAGCCGCACCGATTGCGATCACCGTTGCCGCACCCACCAACGCCCAAGCTCGTCGATCGCGCTCCATCCTGTTCTCCCCGGTCTCTAGCCCCTCACTCTCTCGGTGAGAGTACACCGTCTGCTGCCGGACAACCACCGGCGCGGGCCAGAACCGTTCGTCAGCTCAGGGGCGGGCTCGCCGCACGCGCACATTCAGTAGATCTGCAGATTCCTGATGCAGAAATCGAAATCGACCGGACCCGTCTCCATGCTCGCGACCTGGAAGTGGATCGCTTCCACCACGCTGGGGTTGATGGGCGGCGCGGCGGCGTCGTAGGCCACCGCCGCCTCCGCGACAGCTCCGGAGAATGCACCCTGACCCCCCACCAGCAGGTAGGTGTTCTCATCCCGGTTCTGTTCCTTGAACACCACCCGGAGCTCCGAGCTCGGTAGCGTACCCACGATGTCGAAGCTGATGGTGTTCAGGGCGATGCCGCACTCGGTGACCGTGTGCTTGCTCTCCGGCGCCCAGCTGCAGAACTCGGGCGGCATCCACTGATCGCAGGTGCTCATGTCCCCGGGCATCCCGCACAGGTCAAATCCGATGACCGCACCGTAGTAGACGGCGTACTCGCCGCCGATGACCTGAGCGACCGTGCCACTGAAGCAGATCTGTCCGTTCACCGCAGAGACCCACTCGCCCTCGGGGGGTGTGAATACCGAATCCTGTCCTCCAAAGGTGTACCACGCGCCCCAGATGCGGCCATCCGGACCGCCACCTTGAATGAAGCCGTCGCTGGGCAGCAGGGTGTTCGCGCCACCGGTATAGCCGCCCGTGCCGCCGCCCAGACCCACGGCGCCGCCGAGCGACGCGCCGCCGCCCGTGCCGCCGGTGCCCCCGGCATTGGTGCCGGTGCAAACGCAATCCCCAAATCCACTCCCGTCAGCCAGACATCGCTGCGTCCCGGTGCAGCCGTCGTCGGCGACGCACGTCTGAATGCTGTCGGCGACGCAAACGCGGGCGCTTCTCCCCCCGCTGGCGCCAGACGGACCGTTGCCGGCGCTGCCGCCGGTGTTGTCGTCGCTGGGTCGGACGCACACGTTCGAGTAGCAGCGGAGCCCTGACTCACAGGTCCCGTCGCTGCGGCACGCGCACGCTTCGCTGCCTACCACGCAACTCTCACTGCTGACCCCACCGCACGCCCCGGAAGCGCCCACCCCGGATAGTGCAGCGACCAACACGACTGCTTGCCCACCACGAGCCATTTCCACTCCCCTGGCTGCGATCCCCTCTGCTCGAGCCCAAGCATACACGGCCGCCGAATCCGGGCCCACGTCGGGCGCAGCCGTCCGCCGGTTTTGCGACCGGACGGCACGTGGCCGGCCGGCGTTTCCACCTTCAGATCCTCTCTGGTCGGCTGAATTTACGGGAAGTTTCGCCTCCCATTCAAAAAAGGCGAGTCGTGCGGTGTGGGTGGGGCAACTACCAGTGCGAACCGCCAGCGTCGTGCCCGGGAGTGATTGGGCAGCTTCGCACCCCGTGGTGCATCCACCGCGTGCGGCGCCGGCAGTCGCGCATCCAGGACAGCCCGCGACTCGTCGGCACCAGTCGGGGAGTGCCGGGAGGGACCGGACGGCTGCTCCACGGCCGTGGGCCTGGGCACAGGACTCATCCCGAGGAAGAGAAGCAGATGACGAAGCGGCATTGGGCATGGACGGTCGGTGTGGGACTCGGATTGCTGCTGGCGACCAGCTGCTCGTCGAGCGACGACGGCGACGGATCCGGCGACTCCAACGAAAGCGGTTCGGACGGCACGGGCGGTGGACCATCGCCGGTCGTGCTCACCGACAGTGGCCCAGGGGTCACTCCCGCCGAAGACACGGTGGACGGCCTCGAAGCCATCTCGGCCGAGCAAGCCGAGGCGCTCGAGGATCCGGCACGCGTGTGCGCAGGTTGGTCTGCCGAGCCCGAGGGCGGGATGCCCCCCATCCTGGAGTTCGTGATCGACGTCACCGGATCGATGGCAGACCAGCCCGCCTACCCGAACGACCCCACCAACCCGGTGAGCAAGTGGGAGGAGATGCAGAGGGTGCTGCCCGGTGTCTTCGACAGCCTCCCGGCGCACTGGGCGGTGGGCGTCTCGTTTTATCGCAAGCCCGACAACGACTGTTTCCTCCCCGACCAGCCCGTGCCGATCGACGTCATGACGGACGCGCAGAAGGCGCTGGTCACCCAGGCGATCGAGGTGCGAGGCCCCAAGCCGAGCACGAACGACCCCGACAACGTTCAGGGCGCCACCCCCACGCTGGCCGCCTGGCGCTATGGGGTTTCCCAGCTGACGGCGTGGAGCGCTCCGGCGGGGTACGCGGCCAGCCCACGCTACGTGGTGCTGATCACGGACGGCGTCCCCACGGTCAACAGCGACGGCTGCACCTACGTGAACCCCGTCACTCAGGAGGAGTACGACCAGCAGGTGGAGATCGTGCGCACCGAAGGTGAAGCCGCCAACGTGCAGACGTTCGTGGTGGGAGTGCTCGGCAGCGAACAGACCGGCAACGCCACCTACGATCCGCTCTACATGCTGTCTCAGCTGGCGGTCGCCGGCCGCACCGAGGAGCCAGCGGGATGCACCCCGGTCTCCGGAGTCGTGGACACGACCGTCGAACCCACGGTCCTCACGTCTCGCGGGTCGTATTGCCACTACGATCTGTCCACGTCGACCGACTTCGCCGGGGCACTCGAGCTAGCACTGCTCCAGATTGCCAGCACGATGGTGTCCTGCAATTACACCGTGCCGCCGCCGCCGGACAGCGCCCAAGAGATCGACCCCTCGCTCACCAACCTGATCTACCGAGACGGTGGGGAGGAGGCGTTCATGGTTCTGCCCAACACCTCTGACAACTGCGATCGCGGATGGCACTTCACCGACTCGACCCACACCGAGATCGAGATCTGCGGAGTGACTTGCGACCTGATTCAAAGCAATCCCGCGGCGCGGTTGAGCGTCGTGTTCGGGTGCCGAACCGGCGAAATCCCGGTGTACTGAGTGAGCGTTCGCGTCACCCCTCCGACTTTCGCCGCGGCGGGTCCTGGGTCAGCCCAAGCCCGGACCCGTTCGCGGCGCGTCTATCGACACCGGCTCGTACGCGCCGGTTCAGCCTTCTTCGCTCACGCTACCGCCAGTGCCGTCGCTGCTCGCCTCGCAGGTCTCCAGGTCCGACAGTTGGGACGCGCACGGCCCGGTGACCGCCGGCTCCATCTCGTCGCTGGATGAATCGCATTCCCAGGCCGCCGCACCACCGTTCAGCATGCAGCTCGCGAGCGCGTTGAACTCGGCGGAGCATCCGGCGGCGGCCGCCTCCTGCTGCGTCTCACCGCACTCTTCGAGGCACCCCGCGTAGTCCAAAGTGCACCCGAGCGACGGCGCGACGTTTTGTCCTGCCTGGCAAACGCTGGAGCAGCTCGCTCCGCCCGTGGTGCCGCCGCCACCACCCACACCGGCCCCGCCGCAGGAGGGGACCGACGCGGCGAACAGAATCAATGTGCCCAGTAGCGTATTCGTTACCGATCGCGTCATGGCCGAGGACGGTATCCTGCCACGGGGTTTTTTTTCCAGTCAAATCTCTGCCTCGACCAGTGGTAGGGAACTGCGGAACTGCGCCGATGTCATTCCGGGCAGTTGCGGCGGCGAGCGCAGCGTCCGCTCGTAGAACGATCAGTGCATCAGCGTGGAGCCCACGTGCAGCATCACCTCGTGCGCCGTGACCTCGCTAGAAACCTCCTGGTAGAGCGCGTCGCTCGGTCCGCCAATCGCGCCGCGGACCATCTCCCCCCGGCCCACGGCGTACGTCAGCGCGAACGTCGTGGCGAACATCATCACGTCCGAGTCCGCCGGCTCTTCCGCATCGGCCTCCTTCGCCAGATAGCGGGTGGCAATATCCGCGGCAAACGTGAGCCCGTAGTAGTCCAAGCGAACGTCTCCGAAGCCCTCAGGACGCTCCCGGGGACTTCGATCGGAGAAGATGCCTCCCCCGAGCGCAACCGAGTCGTAAACCTAATGGCGACCGCCACGGTCGAGCCTGCGCCGGAAAGACCGTCGGGTTCGCGAGTCCTCAGAAGTACTTCACGTTGGTGGGAGCGGGCGTGCCGCCCGTGACCCGCAGCTGATATCCGAACGCCTCGTCCGGATCCCAGCCGTAGGACTCGGCGTTGCTGTAGCCGTCCATTTTGACGCTGGTAACGACGACGATAACCGCGTCGTTCGCGGGCGGCAGGGTCAAACTGATCGAGGTCGTCCCCGAAGTCACCGGTGGGCTGAACACGGCGCTGCCGTCGGTGGACCGATAGACGATCTGGGCCACCAACTCCGAAGCACTTCCTGCGCTGCCGGTGGCGTCCGGCGCGAACTCCACTGTGACCTCGCTCGCGCCGGAGTCCACGCTGATCGGGATGTTGTTGCGACCCGTGTGGCGGGGCAGGCGCACCGGGTCCGAGGGCACTAGCCAGCCACCTTGATCGGTGGTGTCGGTGTAGAACCAGCTGCCCGACCCCACCGACGTCTGGCGCTGCAGGTCACTGGAAAACTCCAGATAGTCACCGATCGCGTTGCGCGCGCCATACTCCTGCACCATGCACTTCACGGCGTCTTCTCCGATCAAACGAATCATGGTCTGAAGCACGGTTTCGCTGCTGGTGGCCTGCTCCCAGAGCGCGTTGAAGAAGCCGGGGTCGACCCGCTGCGCGACGAAGAGCGGAAACAGACAACTGTAGCGGTAGCCGCCAAAGTCGCCCTGCCAGTTGGTTTCCATGTACTGGTTGGGGCCAACGGCGGAACCGTCGGCGAGCATGCCGCAGCTTTCGATCGGAATGTATGACCCCTCGAGGGCCAGCGGTTCGAGCCAACCCACGCTCGACGGGCTGCCGATGGTGCCGCCCGCGTACTGCTGCAGCCGCAGGATGACGTAGTTGTTGTGCGCCTCGTGCACCCACGAGGCGAGGTTCCCGGCGATGCTTCCGTAGCCGTTCTGCAAGACGTGGACGAACTCGTGGGTGAGGTTCCAGCGGTTCGCATCACGCGTCATCGCGTGGTGCGTGGTCTCCACGTCGGGGTGACCGCCGCTCCATCCGGAGTATCCGGACTCGGGCGTATTCGTCGGGGGCGTGTCATCGCCGGGCAGTCCCGATCCCAGGAGGAAGTAGTCGAGGAAGTACTGGTCCGTCCAACTGGGCAGATGCACCCCCAGCGTCCCGACGATGTACCTGAGATCGTCGTTCACGCGCGTGATCGCGGTGTTGATCGTCGAGTCCGGGAGCTCGGCAGGCTGAGATGGCCCCATCTGGAGCGCGACGTAGCCCACGCTCATGGTGCGGGTGGTTCCACCAGGCCAGCTGTCGAAGGTCACGAGCGACGGGTTCTCGCCGAAGGTGGCAGGAGTGCCCTGGGGCACGGTGCCGTAGTCGCAGAAGGGGTAGTCGTTGACGGCGCCGCCGACGCCAGCAGTTCCGCCAGTCCCGGGCGAGCCCGCTGCCCCACCGCTCGCGCCTCCTGCGCCGGGCGACCCACCCGTCGCCGTGGCCCCAGCGTCGCCGCTGCTGCCCCCCGGCGCGGTGGTGCCGCCGGTGGCCGGCGAGCCCCCATCGCCCACGCCGCCAGTGCCCGGTTCGCCGCCCGTGGACACCACGCCGCCATCCCCGACGGCGCCGCCAGTTTGGGCGGAGCCCCCGTCGCCGGTGGTTCCGCCGGCTGAAGGTGAGCCGCCCGCTGCGCTCGCGCCGCCGGTTGAGGTTACCCCACCCACCGCGCTCACGCCGCCCGCTCCGGTGACGCCGCCGATTGCAGTCCCGCCACCCGTGCCGGTCGCGCCGCCGGTGCCTGACTGGCCCCCAACCGCGGACGCTCCCCCAGTGGCGGCTGCTGGCCCGCCGCCCATGCCGACTGCGGACTCTCCGCCATCACCCTCGGAGCTTGAAGACTCGCTCCCGCAGCCCGCCAACCACGCCATTGCCACCACGCCCACTACCGGGGCGCAGCGCACCACCACAGACCCTCGCGACATCGCCTGCTCCCCGGGCTAGTCCACGCCGATTTTTCTGCCCACATGGACTAGGTCGCGCAGCCGCGGTCCGACGCGCCAAGTATCGAAGATATCGGTCCCGGGGCCGCGTTCCGGTGCTGGCTGGCCCAGCAGGCTGACATGACGTGACGCAGCAGCGGTCGGCGGCCTGATGCCCGCTGCGACTACCTCTGGTGGATGACCAAGGGCACCCCGGTCAGGCTCAGGTGGCGGTCGGTGGCCCAGCAAACCTGCACGTCCCGCTCGGCCATCACGGACAAGCCGACCGCATCGGTCAGTGTCAATCGTTGATCGGAAAAGCGCCGGAGAAGATCAGTGCCAGCCCGCTGCTCCTTGGGCCCCACCCCGACCACCCGCAGGGGGCTCATTTCCTCCACCATCGCGAGGAACCCGAGCGCGCGCTGGGGGTCGAAGCGCCGCAAGAACCATCCGTGACCTTCGGCGACCACCAGGGTGGTGGTGAGCAGCGCGGGCGGACGCGCAAACAGCCGACGGAACAGAGGGTGGTGGGAGTCCGAGCGGTCCGCAAAGGCGATCAGCGCGGAGGTGTCGACGTACGCTTCAACCCTTCTCGCCATACACGATCTCGTCGATGGTCTGGCTCGCGTTGGGATCGCCCGACTCGATCATGCCAGCGTGCCGCATCCAGGGACGCGACTCGTCCACCGGAAGCATGGTCCGCAGGGAGCGCCGCAAGAGCTCAGCGAGCGAGATCCCCAGCCGCTTCGCCTCCTTCTTGGCAGCGCGATACTCCGCCTCGGTGAGGCTGATCTGCGTGCGGATCATGATAACATTGTAGACGCAGGTGTTATCATTGTCCAGTTGAGCGGTCCGTGAGGATGCGCGCGGGCCCGAGCTGGCGCCTGGCGAGCACGCGACCTGGCGGCCGGGATCCGCAGTGTCGGGCATCCTGCTCTCATCGAGTCGAACGCCGAGTAGCGGCGAGCTGATGTGACGCCCATTCGATTCCTTGACCTTCACGCTCGTCCGCTCGGGCAGTGAAGGGGGGAGCGGCAGCGGCTACGCGGTCACGCCCCGCGTCGGGGTGCTGCGTCGGGATCGGGGCATGGCGACACTGCCGGAGTCCGGAGACGCAACGCCCGCTGACGCGCGGGGTTCAGACCCAGCGTCATCCCCAAAGGCACTGCAATCCCGCGCCCTGCCTAGATGGCGGAGTGCAAATGTCGATCACTGGTTGTGTTTGCGCCGCACGCACCCCGTTTGGGGTGGGGCCCCGCTCGCGGGGCGGGGTCTGACGAAGACCCCGGAAAAGCAACTGGAATCTGTTTCGAGCGCAAGCGCGGCCCTCTGAGGTTCTGCGAGCCCTCACCCTGCTGGGGGCTCGCAAAACCGTGATCAGGATCGCGCTCGCTGATTTAGCGTGCGTTGACGTAGGCTCGCGCCATGAGTTGGCGGTAGGACACTGGGGAAACGCCACGATACCGCACGAACACGCGCCGGAAGTGTCCAACGGTCGGATAGCCACAGGCCGTCGCTATCTCCGCGATGGAATCGCTCGTGTCACGCAGCATCGCGCAAGCATCCATGAGCCTTCGACGATGAATGTACTCCGTGATCGTCATCTGATGCACTTCGCGAAACGCGCGGTTCAAGTAGTCCGGATTGGTCTTGAGAGCCCGAGCAACCCGGGCCGTGGAGAGCGGTTCGGGCATGTGCCCAGTGATGTGCGCTTCCGCTCGCCCCACGAGTGCGGTTCGCTGCGTCGCGGGCGATTCGAGCGGGGGCCGGCTGACCTCCGATAGGATCTGCACGAGCAGTGCAGCCGAGTAGAGTGGGGTCAGGCGCCGCGCCTCCTGATCGTCCAGGTAGCGGTGAAAGAGCTCCGCGACGCAATCGAAGCGACGGACTTGCGTGATCTTGGGAATGTCGAGCGTATCGCTCGTCATCGAGGAATGCTCGCCCCGAGCGTCGCGCTCCACCAGGAAGTGTATCCAGTAGAAGGAAAGGTCCCGGTCGAAAGGTCGCGCTCCCCAGTGACGTTTCCCTGCAGTCAGGAGCAGCGCGTGTTCCGGAGGAACGTCGTAGCGGGTCTCCTCCTCCCAGATGGCGAGAATCCCCTTGCGAACCACGATGAGCTCGTAGTTGTCGAGAACGCGGTCGGGGTGAGTCCCCTGCCCGCTGCTGATGAACAGACCGCAGGAGACGACGCTGACCTCGAGGCTGAGCGCGAGGCCCAGTCGCTCCTCACATCCGCCGACAATGGGGGGGCCCTGGTGCGGCTCATGGCTCCCGGCCACCGCACCGCTACTGAGATTGGTCAACACCTGCACTTGGCTTCGACCTGTCCGCGCCTATCGCCTGCTCGCAACCGTCGGGAGGCTCTCTCCTGCACGTGGCAGGGCGGCTCGGGAATTCGTGACGAACACGACGACGCTCACCTCGACCTCCACCGTGGACGACAGCCGGGCAAGGACTGTCGCCAGTGGCCCTGGCTTGGGGGGGCCTGCTCCAGTGGTGAAGACTGGGCCGCACGGCGGAACGGGACCAGAGGAGCATTTTCACCCCTCATGGCTTCCCTATTCTTCTGCCACTGGAGTTCTCGCGTTCGGCCAGACGCCCTGAACCCTGCGCTTCAAGCGTGCGTCAGGCCACACCGCAGCAGCGCGAGGTCGGCGCGCCCCTCGGTCCCTGCTGTCGCCGGTACTCACCCGCGAGGCGCCGGTTGCGTGCTCTTGGCCCGCCGCGAGGCACTGGGCGCTACTGGCACGCCGCGTTCAGCGTCCAGGAGTTCAGCGTGCCCACATCGCCGCCGAGGTTGTCCGATACGAGCAGTTGCCAGTTTCCGTCGAGCGATTCGCCGACGAAGTCGCTCATGAGGCCAGGACCGTCCTCGTCGAGGGTCACCGGGAAGTTACCGATGATGTCGTCGTCCATGCTACCAGTCCGGTTGTGTAGCCGTACGGTGGTGCCTGCCGGGCTGACGAGGTCCACGATGAGGTCACCTTGGTACGTGTGGGTGAGATCGATGTCGAGGCTGACGTCCGTGATCGTGCAGCCCGTGTCGCTGACGAGCAGCGTATCGGCGATTCCATCCGGGGAGTAGTCCGGGACGGTCACTGGCACACCCGGACTCGCCACCGCGGCGCTCACACTGGTGATGTCCAGCCCCCACGACACCAGGGTTCCGATGTCGGTAGACGCGTTGTCTGAGACGAGCAAGGTCCAGGTGCCGCTGGCGTCCTCCCCGAAGAAGTCGCTCAGCGCTCCGGGCCCGTCGACCGTGAGCGTTCCGTCCCAGTCGCCGATGATGTCTTCCGTGCTGCCGCCCGTCCTGTCGTGCAGGCGCACGGTGGTCCCGCTCGGACTGGTCAGTTCCACGATCAGATCGCCGATGAAGGTGTGGGTGAGGTGGATCGGCACGCTGATGTCCACAATGGAGCCGGACTCCGGGAAGACCAGCTGGGAGGTCACGCCGGCCGGGGTACCGTCCGGTATGCTCAGCGCAGGCGTGACGCTGGCCGTAGTAGTCCCGCAACCGAAGTTGACGGCCCAGCCGTTCAGCACGCCGATGTCGCCTCCGGCGTTGTCGCTCACATCGAGGCGCCACCAACCGGCGCTGTCCTCACCTATGAAGTCGGCGAGACTGCCTGGCCCGTCCACCGACAAGGTCCCGGGGTAGTTGCCCACAATGTCATCCGTGAGGGAGCCGGTGCGGTTGTGGAGGCGCACGGTGGTTCCGTTCGGACTGGTCAGCTCCACGATCAGATCGCCGATGAACGGGTGAGTGAGGTCGAGATCGACCAAGACCTCGCTGATGGTGCATCCACTGGTCACCTGGGTCACGTCCCAGATCTGGCCAGAGTCAGGGATCTCGAGGCCTGGACCGGCCGCATGGGGTGTCCAGCAACCGGAGGTGTCGAACGTGCACTCATTCGCCTGACCGGCTGCGACGCACGCGAGGGTGCCGCCGCTGAAGCCCATGCCAATGGTGGTGCAGTCGTTGTCGCCAAGGTCCGCGCCGTCGCAGGGCTCCGGGCTCTCGAGGGCCCCGTTGCCACAAGTCGCCACCGTCTCGCTGCCGGCAGCTCCACCCGCGCCGCCTTCACCCGCAGCGCCGCCAGTGGCCGTGCCGCCCGCTGCACCGCCAGTGGCCGTGCCGCCTGCTGCACCGCCAGCGGCCGTGCCGCCTGCTGCGCCGCCAGCGGCCGTGCCGCCTGCTGCGCCGCCAGCGGCCGTGTCGCCTGCCGCGCCGCCGGTCGCTGCGTCGCCTGCCGCGCCGCCGGTCGCTGCGTCGCCTGCTGCGCCGCCGGTCGCCGTGTCGCCTGCTGCGCCGCCGGTCGCCGTGCCGCCTGCTGCGCCGCCGGTCGCCGTGTCGCCTGCTGCGCCGC
>CAZSVU010000152.1:10592-12757 GCA_964610275.1 uncultured Polyangiaceae bacterium
CCGGTCGCCGTGCCGCCTGCTGCGCCGCCGGTCGCCGTGTCGCCTGCTGCGCCGCCGGTCGGCCTTCCGCCGGTATCCGATCCGACTGCTCCGGACGACCCTGCGCTGCCAGCGACCTCGTGACCGCCATAGCTCCGGCCATCATTTCCACAACCACCGATCAGCCCACCTACCAGGAAGAAAACCAGACCCAGAACAAGTTCCCTGCGCATCAGTGCCTCCGGCCGCGTCACGAGCGGCCCACGTAACCTACTCAACCGTCAGCTGTCGAGCCACTCCCAAGACACACCCCCGAACACATTGGGCACCGGGGCGTCCCGGCCCACGGCAACCACATCCCGAGTCAGGGAATCGGGGTTGCCTTGGAACCCTTGCGTTCCCACGTAGGCGATGGGATCAATCCTCCGCGACTCCTTCGCGGCCACGACGGCGAGGCAGGGGTGGTGGTGGTGGCCTCGCCGGCACGAGCGGCTCGGGGGGCAGCATCGGCGGCGGCGGTGGCACCAGCGGGGCAAGCGGTTCGGCTGGAGCCAGCGGTGCGGGCGATAGCACCGGTGGTACAGCCGGCAGTGGTGGTGGCGGCGGCAGCGGCGGCACTGGTTCGCCACTGCTCATCGACGACTTCAGCGACGGCGATCTGGAGCTCCCTCAGGTGGACGGCCGCCAGGGAGCCTGGGGGATGGACAACGACGGCACCTGAAACGGCGACCAGACTCTGACCGTGAACCCGCAGGGGGCGGACGGTAAAACCAATGCGCTTTGCTCGACCGGGAGTGGGTTCACCGACCGGGGCGCCAGTATCGTCGTGGGCTTCAACGATGACGGAGAGCGTTACGATTCCTACGACGCATCCGCCTACTCCGGCATCGGTTTCTGGATACGACAAGGCGGGATGGGATTGGGGACGACGGTCGAGTTCCTGGTGTCCGATGTTCAGACTCACGAGGACGGCGGGGTCTGCTGGGACTGCTGGGATCACTTCGGGGCGGTCGTCACCGCCCCCAGCAGCTGGACGTACCACGAGTTTCTCTGGAGCGAGCTCGATCAAGAAGGCTGGGGCCAGTAGTTCTCGGCCCCGCGACCCTCGGCGCTGTATGGCCTGCAATTCGTCGTGGGCCCCAATACGTCCTTCAACATCTGTGTCGACGGACTGACGTTCCTGCCCTGACCACCCACCAAGACGGTCGCCCCACGTCCGTCACTCCACGATCCCGCAGTAGCTGGGGAAGTACGCCGGGAGGCCGCTCGGATAGCTTTGGGGAGCACCATACGGGTTCTCCGCAAAGAACTGCCAGGCCACCGCCCCCATCGTGGACGCCCTAGAGGTCATCGACCCGATGTGATCGCCACCGTCATTGCAGTCGATCGCCAACCCTCCGTGGCTGGCGACGTCAGCGCAGTAGTTCTCACTGCAAGTGGCAAAGTCGAGGATGAAGACGTCGGAGCCGGCCGCGCCATGTGCCGCGATGGCAGCCGGGATGTGGGCAGGATCCTGGAGCGAGTACGTCGACAGTCCAGACACGAAGCCGCCCGACATGCAAAGGACACTGGCCACGTAGCCCGACCGCAAGTAGGACATGGCCGCGCATTGCAGCCCCCCGGCGCTGTACCCGGATACGTGGATACGGCGGGAATCGACCAGTCCCTGCTGCAGCGCGCACGCGAGCACTTCGTCGGCCACGTCGATGTCCCCGGTGTACCAGACGCCGTTGCCGGTGTTGGTTCCCTGGCCGTTCGTCGACGTGAACGACGCGACCACACCGCCGTGAGCCTGCACCGCTGTGATGACGTCGCCAAAGCCCGAGCTGACTTCCGTGTAGGTCATGCCGGTCGCGTGCCAGTAGAAGAGCACCGGACCCGGAGTGGCGGCCGGCCCAACGGAGAGCGACACGTCGCTGCCCCCGATACTCAACATGCCGGTCACGAGCTCCGGGCAGCTGCTGGTTGGCGTCGGAAGAGCGGTGGGCTCGGGGCCGACTCCGGCATCACCTCCGGCGCCCCCCGTCTCGGGGCTGGTGCCGCCCGTCCCCGGCTCGGTGCCGCCCGTCCCAAGGTCACTGCCCCCTGTTCCGGCCTCGGTACCTCCTGTTCCAGGCTCGGCACCTCCCAGTCCAGGCTCGGCACCTCCCAGTCCAGGCTCGGCACCTCCCAGTCCAGGCTCGGCA
>CAZSVU010000152.1:12857-19144 GCA_964610275.1 uncultured Polyangiaceae bacterium
TCCAGGCTCGGCACCTCCCAGTCCAGGCTCGGCACCTCCCAGTCCAGGCTCGGCACCTCCCGGTCCGGGCTCGGTGCCGCCCGTCCCGAGGTCAGTGCCTCCTGTTCCGGGCTCGGTGCCGCCCGCTCCAGGACTGGTGCCTCCCGTCCCGGGGATGCTGCCCCCTGTCCCGGCGCTCGTTCCTCCGATCCCGGCGCTGCTGCCTCCCGTCCCGGGCGGCGACTCCGATCCGCCGGCTGCGTCACTAGCCGCTGCGCCGCCCAATGGCGGGGCACCGCCCGCGGCCCCACTCGCTCCGCCTGCCGCTTCAGGCAGCGTCCCTCCAGTCCCGGAGTCTTCGGTGCCCGCACCTCCCGTCCCCTCGCTCACGGCGCTAGCCCCTGCGGACTCTCCGACGTCGTCTTCGGAGCTGCCGGAGCACCCGAGGACGAACGCCAGGGTCGCTAGGATACTGACCGAACGGATGGTGCGAAGGTGCATGCTGGGCCTCCTTTGGTGCGGATAGCCTCCCACGCCTTCAAGGACGGTGACGTGTGCCTGAAAGCTCGAAGATCACACCATTGGGCTCGGCCGTCCGCGGGTGCCATCCACGGCGACCTTGTCGCTCGGAGCACTCCGATGCAGTATTCGAGGGTGCCAGCGCACGTTGCGCCGACCCAGTCGATCCGGGTTCTCTGGCCGTTTCTGCGCTATCTGGCGACGCACGAAGAAGCGGCCAAGCTGCTCGACCCCGCGGGGGTCGATGCATCGCTGGCCGATCCGGAGGGACGCATCGCCTTGACGGATGCCGGGCCGATGTTGGAGGAAGCCATCCGCGTCACAGGGGATCCGGCGATCGGACTGCACGCCGCGGACTACATCGAGCCTGGCGACCGAGACCTGCTCGAGCTTGCCGCGCGGTCCTGCTCGACACTCCGCGAAGCCCTACAGTGCACGATCCGATACTACCGACTGATGACGGATGAGGCGACGTATGCCCTCGAAGCAGCGGGGGATCCCGTCGCGTTGTGCCGACATTCGGCCCCGGGTATCCCGGCCATCCCTACCGCCTCGGAGTTCGCGTTTGCGTCGATTGTCTATTTCATTCGCCGCAACACCGTCGTGGACGAGTCGCGCTGCGTGCTCGAGTTCGAACACCCCCAGCCCGACTACGTGGACGAGTACCGAACGCGGTTTCGCTGCCCCATCCGGTTCTCGGTGGGCAGGAATGCATTGCTGCTGCCGCAGGACCTGCTGGAAACCCCCATGCAGTCGCGCTGCGCGCCGCTGGCCAAGGCCTTCGCGCTGCGAGCCGACGAACAGCTGGGCCGCCTGGCGGAGCGAGACAGCCTGGCGGAGCGTGTCCGGCGGCTCACCGCGGACCACCTGAGCTCTGGTCAGGTCACGATGCAGTGGATCAGCCGGTGCCTCGGCCTGAGTCCCCCCACACTGAGGCGACACCTGCAGACCGAAGACGCAACGTTCAAGGAGATCGTCGATGAGGTGCGCCGCCAGATGGCGGAGCAGGAGATTCGCGGCAAGAGAAGCGTGAGCGAGATCGCCTTCGGCTTGGGATTCTCGAGCGTGAGTGCGCTCGACCGGGCCTTCAAGCGCTGGTTTGGCATGCTGCCCACCGAGTATCGGGAGCGGATCCACTGATCTGCGATCCGATTCCGACCTGGCGGGACGGGCCTCGCGCCATCGGACGCGCTCTTCCTGCCTTCCCAGAGCCAGCTCCGCGCCCTATGGCAAGACCGGGTCGAGGGCGTCGTAGAAGGTGCGACCGAGCACCGCGTAGCCGGCATCGTTCGGATGCAGATAGTCGCCCATCAGCGTGGTCGCGTAACTCGAATCTGCCGAGAAGGCGGCGTAGTTGTCCAGGAGCACGACGTGCTGCCCGGCCGCAGCACGGGTGCTGACCAGGTCGGGGATGGCGGCGTTGTAGGTCAGGACGCGCTGGTTGGTACCGGCATTGTCAATGGGGATGATCGTGGCCACCACGACGAGCGCGTCCGGGGCACGCGAGGTGATCTCGTCGATCAGGTTGCCAAGGCGGACCGGTGCGTTGGCGACGTCGATGTTGCCGTTGATGTCGTTGGTTCCGATCATCAGGAGGACGATGTGCGGGTGGTAGTTGTCGATAGCCTGGTCGGTAATCGATCCCGCAATGCCCGAGCTTCCCGAGCCGCCGGCGATGGTGTAGCCGCCGTGTCCTTCGTGTTGCCTGGGGAAGGCCTGTCCCTCGACCGTGCTCGGGCCGTTCTGAAGACTGCCCACGAAGGTCAGGTTCGTGCCGGCCAGCACCGCCTGGCGGAACAGCTCGACTCGGTATCCACCGCCGGAGGAGCCATAGCCTTCCGTGATCGAGTCACCGAGCGGCAACACCGCGCAGGGGGCGCCCGTCGTGGGGCACGGCGTGTAGCCGGCGTCGCCCCCGGCGCCGCTCATCCCCCCGGCCCCGGCCATGCCCGCGGCACCACTCGCTCCGCCCGTGCCGACGTCGCCGCCCGTACCAACGTCACCGCCCGTGCCGACGTCGCCGCCCGTGCCAATCTCGCCGCCCGTGCCGACGTCGCCGCCCGTGCCGACGTCACCGCCCGTGCCGACGTCACCGCCGCTGCCCACGACCGCCCCACCAGCGCCGACCACGGCTCCGCCGGTCGCGACCTCGCCACCGGAGCCGACGGCCACCCCGCCAGAGCCCACGACGGTTCCGCCGGTCGCGACATCACCACCGGAGCCCACGACCACCCCACCGGAGCCCAGGACCACCCCACCGGAGCCCACGACGGTTCCGCCGGTCGCGACGATTCCGCCGCTGCCCACGACCGCCCCACCAGTGCTGACGAGCGTACCGCCGCTACTCGCACCGCCCATGGCCTCGCCGCCGCTACCAGTGCTCTCGCCACCCGACGAGTCGCCTCCGCTACCCAGGTCGCTCCCGAGGCTGCCTGATGCCCCGGTATCTTCCGGCGCTCCGGACTCGTTCCCGCAACCGGCCAAGATGGCGAGCAGCAACACCGGCAGAAGGATCCGGCGTCGCGGCCGCAACCGAGTGGCGGTACTGAGCCCGGCAAGCTGACGTTCGATCCTCATGCGACTCTCCTCTGGAAGCGACGATCGGTGCAGTTCGGTCCACGCCTCGTCACCGGACACCCAGAGCGCTGCGACCACAGGTGTCATGCCACGCGGCGTGGCACGGGATGAGACGGCCACCCCAATGTCGCCCACAAACTGCACGGCGGGAGGGGGAGCTTTTCTTCCCCCCCTGCCGGATTGCCCCGGGACGCGATTCTACGAAAACCCACGCTGGTCTGGCGGGCTGCTGGCAGTGGGTCAGCCGGGGGGCGCCCCCGTCACGCTCGCCTGCTGCGCCGAGAGAACGTCCCGGGCACGCGTCCACTGCATCTCCGGATAGCGATCGTTGTCCAGCGGCTGCAGCTTGGCTCGACCGTCGAGCATGTTCCGCAGGTACTGCATGCCCTGCCATGCCGGGTACAGCTCTTGTTTCCCGGGCGAGATCGTTTGCGCGATCCTGATCAGCACACCGAGCGCACCCAACCCACCGGGGCGCAGCAGGCGAAACCTCACTCCGGTTACCTCGCTTGCGACTGCCGCAAGCTCGCGGGCGCTGAGCTGATCGCCCGCGATGCGAAGGAAGCGGGGTGTGGCCGGATCCAAAGCCGCGCTCGCCGTGAATGCCGCGGTGTCGTCGATGGTCGTGAAGTCCATTCGTTGGTCCGCGTCACCCCAGTAGAGAACCCGTTTCCGCTTGAACAGAATCAACGGCATCTGCCCGGTCAGCATGTCGGCAAAGGCACCGTTGAAGATCGTGGTGGTGGAGATTGGACGCCCATCGAGGTGCTGGTGAAACTCCCGCCGCAGGTCGAGATTGCGGTTCTGGCCGGGAGGGAACTTGGTGAAGTCGATCGAAAAGTCGGACGGAATGAACCGTGGTACCCCGGCCTGAATCGCAGCCTCGAGCAGGAGTGTTTGTGTCTCGATGATCACGTCCCGGAGCCCGGCCAGCGCGGACACCACGCACGAGGCACCCGCGCATGCCGCTGCCAGTTCGGAAGCGCTACTCCAGTCGACGCCGACCACGGACGCGCCGAGCTGCTGCAACTGATCCAGCTTGGCTCGCGCCGCACCTTGGCGAGCCAGCGCCGTCACCCGCGCACCGCGTTCCACCAAAGCGCTCACGATACGTCCACCGAGATCACCGGTCGACCCCGCCACGACGATCGTCGGATCACTCATGCCCTGCCTCTACACCCCCCAACGAGCCGACGCCACCGGGCGGACAACTGGCACTGACAGCAGCGCTGCGGTGCCTCGGCATCGTCTCGCTGGTGCTCCCGCCGGTCACCGCAACCGACCTGGGAATCGACGGCCTCTCTGGCCTGGAGTGCCTGGTGGGCCTCGATTCTCTGTACCTGAATGACAACAACATCAGTAACTTGACAGCGGTTTCGGCGCTGCCGGTACTGCGTGCGCTCCACGTGAGGCGCAATGCCGTGTCCGCCCGCGCCACCACGCCTATGACCAGGTCAACTGCATGGATTCCAACCGCCACCCCCATTGATGCCTGTTGATGCCTCGGTGGGCTCCACCATCTGTACACACGGCGAGCGGCGTGGGCGCTGTACGACCGGTCGAGGGTAGGGGAGCAGTGCGCCCGGCCACTATCGGTCGTGTACCGGCGCCTGCCCGTGCCGCTGGACGGTCGCGCAGTCCGAGCGTAGCCAAGCGAGCTGGCCACCGGTCGCGTTGCCGCATCCGGTCGGACGACGTTTACGGAATGGATAGGCAGCAGCGCTACTGCTCTGCCAAGAGCGCGTGCAGCGCATCCCAGAAGCCTGGCATGAACTCGCGGCCAAGCGGCGAAGGAAAGGAAAGGCCCAGGTTCGTGAAGCCGGCGATGGTCGTACCGCGCTCTTGGTTGCGAAATACGAAACAACCCGCCCCCACCGTGCTGCCGGTGTGGCCCAGCCACATTCCTGATTCGGTTTGAAACCGCGACAAGCCCAGGCCGTACTCCAGGTCTTCGACTACCGTGTCGTTCGCCTTGCGCGGCCTGCCAGGCCTACGGACCTGGGAGCTGTCGTACTTCTGACGCGCGAGCCGACGAAACCAATCGAGAGTGGTGCTGGGGCGGACGAGTGGCAGCGGGCCTCGCGCTCCTCGGGAGTCAGTGTCTTGCCCTTGACGGCCAGCCGGCGCCGTTGCTCGTCCGTGAAGGGGATGCCCTTGCGGCCGGTGGTCTCTGTGTAAACCTCACGCAGAACGCGGACCTCCTCGAATGGGCGGGCAAGATGCCAGCCGACCGTGGCCCGTTCCAGTCTGTGTCGCCGCACGACATCGTGCGAGAATCGTCCCGCCGTGAGCTTGTGGACCGTACGGGGTACGGTGAGGAGGGTGAGGGCTCCCGGGCCTTGGCAGCAGGCCATTTGGCGACGCGCCTTGCGTCCGCGCCGCCGTGCCGGTGCGATCCGTGGTCCGGGGTCGTGAAATGCGTGCTGGTCGGAATCGGATCGCACATTTCGTGAAACCTCCCTTGTGGACCCCCTGGCTCCGAATACACTGAAAATACCTCTCGAGCCGACGGCCTGTTACGATTCGTCCGGCTGTCTGATGGAATCGGGCTTCCTCATCGCGCGTTGGAGAGTCCTCCCGACCTTCAGTGCAAAACGTCCACCTCGGCGCATCGCCTTGGCGTGGGGCATTGCGTCGGACGTTCGCACGCGCCGGGGAGTCCAGCTACCGCCACCGCGCCCGTGAAACATCGACCCACCGACGGGGCCTTCCTCATGCAGACGAACACCTCGGAAGGTTTGGCGCAATCCGCCACGTCCGGTCGAGCAAAGCGGAGACTCTCCGCGTGCGTCGTGTTGGCCTGGCTCGTTGCCGGCAGCGGGTTCGCGTCGCCGGCACGTGCGGACACGCTCCTCGAGGTGGATCTGGCGACGGCGATCGGCCCGGCTACCCACGTTGGCAGTGGATCACTGTATGGCGTCATCGAGAACATACCGGCGGACGTGAACGGACTGGTCGCGCCCTTGCGACCCAACATGTTCACCAACCCTGCCGAGAACGTGCAGCAACCGCACGGCGACGCCATCCTCGTTGCCCAGCGCCTGGCACCGGTCGGCGCGCGGGTGACCATCCGCTTGGCTGATTGGTTTCCGGGGTGGCCGTACAACTTCACCGACCTGACGGATTGGTTCGCCAAGCTCGCGCAGACGGTGGCACGCAAGCAGGCGTCGGGCGTCGACAACTACTACGGCTACGAGATCTGGAACGAGCCG
>CAZSVU010000153.1:0-19086 GCA_964610275.1 uncultured Polyangiaceae bacterium
CCATCCCATGTTTCGGCGCCCGCTGGCGGCCGGCGAAACATGGATCAAGGATGGGCGGGGGCGACGGCTGGTTTACGGGGGCCCGACGATATGGGACACCAGGAGTCGTGCGATCGGGGCTGAGACTGCAGATCCTCCTGCTGCTGGGTGGGCTACTGCTGCTCGCGTTCATCCCACTCTTTCACGTGGTGGCGACCTATGCCCGGTTCACACTTCACGAAGTGCGGCAATCCAACGCCCGCACGCTCGGCCGGGCTGTGGCTGGACACGTCGCCTACGCTCGAGCGCGCCGATCGGCTGCCGAGCTGCGGGGGCTCGTGGACGCGGAGATCCAGATTGCGGGCGTGGAGGCGATTGGCGTGTACGACCAGAACGGCCAATCCGTGATTCGGTCCGGCGATGCCACGGCCGTGGATGGCCTGCCCGACGTACTGGACCCGCGTACCGAGAGTATCTACGAGACCGCTGGGACGCATGGTCGGGCACTGGCCGTGGTCGTGCCTAGCCCTAAAGGGGCCGTGGCGGCAGTGCTGAGAACCGACGACCGCGTGGCCCGCGTCACTCCCATGGTGCGCCTGCTCGGGCTGTACACCGGGCTAGTGGCTCTGGTGCTCCTCGTCTTCGCGTACTTCGCCCTCACGCGGCTGATCGTCCGCCCACTGGAATCGCTCAAGCGGGCGGCCGAACGAGTCGCCGGTGGCGCCACGCGGCTCGACGTGCCGCGGCGCGGCCCGCGCGAGCTCGTCGACCTGGGCCTGAGCCTGAGGACCATGACCGAGCGTTTGCTGCACGACGAGCAGGCACTCAGAAGGAAGATCGACGAAGTCGAGCGAGCCACCCACGAGCTGCGATCGGCGCAGGAAAGCCTGGTACGCTCCGAGCGCCTCGCGTCGGTGGGTCGGCTGGCCGCGGGCCTGGCACACGAGATCGGCAATCCGCTCGCGGCACTGATCGGCCTGCAGGACCTGCTGCTCGGGGGAGGCATATCCGAGGAAGAGCAGCGTGACTTCGTCGAGCGAATGCGGAAGGAGACCGAAAGGATCCATCGGATTCTGGGAGACCTTCTTCAGTTCGCCCGACCCACCGCTGCCGACTCCGAGCGAGCTGTCGAGCCGGGACAGGTGGAGGTCGCGGTGCACGAGACAGCGACGCTGGTCGGCCCCCAACGTGCCCTACGCGACGTGCACCTCAGTCTCGACATTCACCCGGATCTGCCTCCGGTCACGCTCAGTCGTGAGCACTTGGTGCAGGTCATGCTCAACTTGGTGCTGAACGCGGCAGACGCAGTCGGCGACGGTGGACGCATCGCGATCTCCGCGCAGGCCCGCCCGGGGTCAGTGCGCGTACTGGTCGAGGATGACGGCCCCGGGGTCCCACCGAAGGTCCGCCCTCGCCTGTTCGAGCCGTTCGTGACCACCAAGGACGTGGGGAAGGGAACCGGGCTCGGCCTCGCAGTCTGCCGGGGCCTGGTCGAGGCTGCTGGCGGAAGCATCACGCTGGATGAGGGCTACAACGAAGGGGCGCGGTTCGTGGTCGACCTGCCCTGTCACCCCGCGACGGACTGACGGGGGACCTCAGGCGCCAAGCTGGTTGGCTGGGCCGGACTCCGCTTCGCCCAGGTCGCGCCGGCCGTCGTTCGGGAGGAACTCGTCGACTCCCACGGTCCGCAAACCGCGAGCTTCAATTTCCGCTAGAATCGCCGGCAGGGCCTGGACGCTGGCTGGCTCGAAGTCGTCGCGCTCGGCCGAGTCGTGCAGCACCGCGATGGTGCCGCCGCTCAGTCGGCGGCTGATGCGGCGTAGGACGCGGTCCGAAGTCGCGCCGCGCAGGCCGTCGAGAGCGGCCACGCTCCACGACACCAACGTCACTCCCGAGCGGCGTGCGCCCGCCACGGTCCGGGGGCTGACATGGCCCATGGGAGGCCGAAACAGCGTGGGTCGGATGCCGCAGGCGTCGGCCACCGCCTGCTGGGCAGCTCTGACGTCGGAGACCACTCGCGCGGGAGGCTTGAAGGCATACAGCCGGTCGTGAATGAACCCGTGCAGCCCCAGAGTGTGTCCAGCCTGGTGGATGTCGCGGACCAGCTCCGGGTGGGCTTGCACCTTGCGACCCACCAGAAAGAACGTCGCCCGATGCCCCCCCCGGGCCAGGATGCTGAGGATCTTGGGAGTGGTGGCGGGGTTGGGGCCGTCGTCGAACGTCAACGCCACCCGATCGTCGTCGCCCGGCCCACGCCACAGGACCTCTCCGTACATCCCGGTCTGCGGATAGAACCACCCGACCCAGGTGATGAACAAGTAGAGCAGCAGCAAGCTGGCAGCCACCCAAGTGGGGACGGGCCCGATGAGCAGCGTGCGCACCAGCACTGCCAGCGCGCCGATGCTGGCGACCCATAGCAGTATGCGAGCAGGAGGCATCGATCGGTTCCCAGCAGTGCGGCGGTACTCTCCGATCAACGACGGCGACCACGCTCGGCGCGGTCGACGAATTCCTCTTCCTCGGGCAACTCGAGGTCTGGAGCGTCCTCGGCGGTCTGGTCGGCGACACGTACCGGCTGGCGCCGAGCTGCTGGGGCACGATGGTCAGCCGCTTCGTCCCCGGTGTTGTCCAGGTCGAACAGGATTGCGAGGAGCGTCGCCACGACCGGCAGGCTCGTAGCCGCGAGCTCCCCGACCGCACCGACACCAGCGCCCACGCCGCTCAGGTCGAGCGGCAGGTGAACCCAACGCCGCAACGCGAACATGAACCCCGCCGCCAACGCACTGCCGACGATGCTCTTGAGCGCCACCTCGACCCAGGCGCCGCGAGCCCAGATCGGCTTGCCTGCCACCAGCGCGGTCAGAATGCCGGCCACGACTGCGGCGGGGTAGGCCACCGTCGCGCCGAGCGTCGTGATCCCCAGGCCCTTGACCAGCACGACCGCCAGCACCGCCCCCACCAATCCGCCTTTGATCAGGCCACCGATCAGTCGCTTCAGCATCCACCATGAGCCTCAGGGACGCGCGCCCGGCAGTCAAGCCAACACCATGACCACACGTTCAGCTTCGGGGTCGTGGGCGCCGCGCGGTGGCGCCCCGAGTCGAGTCCGCAGCCGCAGCGGCGGAACCGGCGGGGAAAGGCGCGGGACTTGGCGACTTCGGCAAGATCGCCTACACGCGCACGGTCCGCCTGACACCCCCCCCATCCTCCCCGACAGGCCGGCTCGCCGAGCCCTGAAGACGACACTGTGCTCTTCAACACCCTGACCTTCGCGAAGTTCTTCGCCGTCGTCTTCGTGGTCGCGTGGCTGCTGGTCCACCGCCGCGCGGTGCTGCTCCTGCCCTGGTTCGCGGTGGGCGGGTACGCGGCCTTCGCCCCTCAGAGCTTCGTTGGCTACGGGATTGCGGCGCTCGCCTTCGTCTTCTCGCTAGCGCTCTGCCGTCTGGACGGCGAGCCAGAACGCCCGTCCATGCGGCTGGCCGTGATCGCCGTGGCGATCAACTTCGTCGCGCTCAGTTGGTTGACCTACCAGAACGCCGGGAGCGACCCGGTCAGCCTCGCGCTCGCGGGCCTGGATGGTCCCGTTGAGTCCAGTCAGTTCTGGACGCGGGTGTCGCTATTCTTGATTGCCTGGCTCACGGTCGCACAGCGGTGGGCCCTGCTGGCGCCGTGGCTGCTGGTCGGCGCGGTGGTGGCCTTCACGCCAGCCAGCCTGGCGAGCGTGGCGACGGCGGCAGCCGCCTGCTTGACCTCTCTGGGGCTCTGCGTGGTGGAGCGTAAGACTCCCCTCTACCCCCGGCGTGGACCGCTGGCAGCGTCGCTGCTCGTCAATGCGTTGGTCCTCGCCTTCGTCGTATTCAAGACTGACGGTCCCGACGCCTGGCTGGCTTCCGTCACGAAACTCGGTCAGTCGCAGGCCTTGGGGCGATTCTGGACTGGCGTGGCAGTGGTGGCCGGCCCCATCGGTCTGTATCTTCTGGTGCGCGCCAGAAAGCTCAGGATGGTCTTCATCATCCTGGCCAGCTACGTGTTCTACGCGCACTGGGACTGGCGATTTCTGCCGCTGATTTGGGGCTCTTCCACCATCGACTGGTGGCTGGGTCGGCGGATCGGTGAGGCCCCAACCCGAGCCAAGCAGAGGAAATGGCTCGCGGGCACCGTGGCGGTGAACCTCACCGTGCTCGGCATCTTCAAGTACTTCAACTTCGGTATCGACAGCGCCCGGGCAGCGCTCGAAGCCCTGGGCTTTCACCCGCCCGAGATCGCCTTGCGCGTCGCCCTTCCGGTGGGCATCAGCTTCTTCACGTTCGAGTCGATGAGCTACGTCATCGACGTCTACCGCGGCGTGCTCAAGCCGAAGTGGAGCTACTTCGAGTACCTGAGCTTCGTGGCCTTCTTTCCCCATCTTGTGGCGGGCCCCATCGTCAGACCACGGGACCTGTTGCCGCAGCTCGCCGGCGAGGCGCGCTGGAGCACGCGCGAAGCGAGCGAGGGCCTGTTCCTGATGATGGTGGGCATGCTCAAGAAGATCGCCATTGGCGACTACCTCGCGGTAAACCTCGTCGATCGGGTCTTCGACGCCCCCACGCAGTACTCTGCGCTGGAGTGCTATTCCGCAGTGCTCGGCTACGCAGTGCAGATCTACACGGACTTCTCGGGATACACCGACATCGCCATCGGCGCGGCACTGCTCTTGGGCGTGCGAATGCCGCTGAACTTCAATGCACCCTACAAGGCTCCGGAAATCGTCGACTTCTGGCGCCGGTGGCACATCTCGCTGTCCACGTGGTTGCGGGACTACCTGTACATCTCGCTGGGCGGCAACCGGAAGGGCCGCGTCCGAACCTACCTCAACCTGATGATCACCATGCTGCTCGGTGGCCTGTGGCATGGCGCCAACTGGACGTTCATGGTGTGGGGAGGGCTGCACGGTTGGGCACTGTCCGTGACCCGCGCGGTGGGCGAGGCGTCGGGAACCCGGGCCAAGCTGCTCGCCCTGCTGCTGCCGGCGGTGGTGGCTGGTCCCCTGTTGGGTGGCGTGATGTGTCTGCTGCTCGGCAGCTGGGACCTGGGGATCGCGGTGCGTTTCACGGTGCTCGGAAACCTGCTGGGGGCAGGACTCGCAGTCGGGGCGTTGCACCACGCGGTGCGCCAGCGCGATGACGGCCGAGAGCAGCCCCTGGCCGTCCGACTGCGCTCTTGGGCATTCACCGGGCTGAGCGTCCTGTGCACGTTCCACGTGGTGTGCGCGGGCTGGATCTACTTCCGATCAGAAACCTTCCAGAAGGCGGCCATCTTCTACTCGCAGCTGGGTAGCCTGACCACCTATCACCCGAATCTGACCTGGATGCTGGTCGCAGCGCTCACGGTGGGGATGCTGTCCCACTGGGCACCAGAGCGATGGTATGCTGCCGCGCGCGAGGGGTTCATTCGGGCCCCGTTCCCGGTGCAGGGGCTGGTGCTGCTCGTGGCTGCGTTGGTGCTCCGCGAGATGTCAACTGCCGAAGCGGTCCCCTTCGTCTATTTCCAGTTCTGATGAGCGACTCGGACCACAATCGCGCCGAAGACGATGACTCGCGGGAGGAGTCCTCGGCAGACGAGAGCCAGGATGCAGCTCCGAGGCGCAAAGGTCGTGGCGCAGAGAATGAGGTCACCGTGCGGGAAGGTCGCCGTCGGGAGCGCGGCGGCACCAAGGCGGACACGCCGCAAAAATCGTCCCAGCCACGGAAGCGCGGTCGGAAGCCTGGCCGTCGGGGCCGTGCGACGCCGGCCTTCCTGGCCACGTTTCCGGATGATCCCGAGCTCTCGCCAGTGGTCGCGGCGTTCGAGCGAGGCGACTACGCGGCGGTCCGTCAGCAGGCCGCCCGCCTGGCGAAGCACGCCGAGTCGAAACGTGTCCGCCGGGCCGCTCGTGAGCTGCTCCACCGCATCGAACCGGATCCGCTGGCCAAGGTCCTGCTCCTGGCGGCTTTCGCTTTGCTTCTGTTTCTGGTCATCTGGGCCTACGCTGCACACTGATGCTCCGGGCCATCCATCGCACCGCAGTCGCCGAACAGGCCAAGTCGCGACGTCCTCTGACGCCGTACGTGGCATTGGTCCTGGCGGCGGGCTGCGGCAGCCCACAGGCTCCCAAGACCGCAGCCGATCGATCGGACACCGTTCCCGCCGGTCCCGTCGACCGTTTCCTTCCGTTTCGTGCCGGCACCGTGCTCGCGTATGAAAGCGAAGACGAGAACACCGGGCAGCGCGGGGTCGTCATGTTGCGCGTATCGCGGCCGCGTCCCGACCGCGTCGAGCTGAACGACGGCGCGCAGGTGCAGCGCTTGGACGTTGATGCAACGGGGATCAGTCACGCCACCGGCGGATTCTTGCTGAAGGCCCCGCTGGTGTCGGGCGCGACCTTCCCGGGTCGCTTCGGGGAGGTGACCATCACCAGGACCGACGTATCCGTCCAGGTTCCGGCGGGCCGTTTCACCGGATGTCTCGAGACCGAGGAAGCGGCGCCCGGGGGGCAGGGCAAGGCCACGACGGTCTTCTGCCCCGACGTGGGGATCGTATCGCTGGACGTCGAGACCGTCGCCGATGGCGAGTACGGCCGTGTCCGGCTCGTGCTGCGGTCGCACGGCGCAGCCGTCGATATCGACGCCTTGGCCGACGAGGAGTAGTGCCCGAGGCCCCGACCTCGCTCAGGTGCCCGCGTCAGCCGGAAGCAACACGACCTGCTCTTCGCGCGTGACGATGCAGCCCTCGTCGCTGCGCTCCACGGTGAGCGTGCTCTCATGGTCCGGGTAGCTGAACGCCTGCACCGTGAGCTCCGCCGCCTGCCCGGTGTACAGGCTACATTGGAGCTCCTCCAGCTCGGCACCAGCGTCCAGGTCGCCGTCACTCATCTCGGTGCAGAACAGCATGGTGCGACTCCCCAGGGGCGGATGCTGCTCAGTCGTCCCCCCGGCACGCACCCGCACGACGGTGTCCCCGGGCAGGGGCCCATCCCCGGCTTCGACCGTTACCGCGAACGTGGGTTCTGCATCGGAACACGTTGGCTCGCCATCCGTGCCGTGGTGACTGCACGCGAGCCCGAGCGCGATCACCGCGCAGCCCACGGCCCGACGCCACCGAGCTCGCGTCGGGGAAGCGAGTCGGTCCAAGCAGGTGGCGTGGAAATGGGGAAGGCGCATGTCAGTTCAAGCCAAGCAGCTGTTTGGTGGGCGCAACATGCGACTGTCGGGAGCCCGAAAGCGGCGGCGCCGCGTCCCCTCCGCCCGGCTTACTACGGCCGACCGCAGCCCAGCGCAAGAGGGCCGACACGCGCTGCCGTATCGTCACCCGCGGTCCGACCGGCCGCCGGCCGAAAATGTGCGAAAGGCGGGTCCGACAGAACCCGCCTTTCGCTGGCACCACACGGGCACCTAGGATCAGAAGTCGGCTGGACCGTGGGCGTGTCCGCCGCCGCCCGCCTTCTCCTCCTTGGGCTTTTCGGCCACCAGCGCCTCGGTGGTCAGCATGAGGCCCGCCACGCTCGCCGCGTTCTGCAGCGCAGAGCGGACCACCTTGGTGGGATCGATGACGCCGTCGGCGACCAGGTCGGTGTACTCGCCGGTCTGAGCATTGAAGCCGAAGCTACCCTTACCGTCGCGGACCTTCTGGACCACGATGGAGCCTTCCTCGCCGGCGTTGCCCACGATTTGACGGAGCGGCTCCTCCACGGCTCGGCGAATGATGCTCACGCCGAATTTCTGGGCCTCGGGCACCTCGAGCTTGTCCAGAACCTTCTGCGTGCGCAGGAGCGCCACGCCACCGCCCGCGACGATGCCTTCTTCCACCGCAGCGCGGGTGGCATGCAAGGCATCCTCGACACGAGCCTTCTTCTCCTTCATCTCGGTCTCGGTAGCCGCGCCGACCTTGATCACCGCGACGCCGCCCACCAACTTGGCGAGCCGCTCCTGCAGCTTCTCGCGGTCGTAGTCGCTGGTGGTGTTCTCGATCTGCTGACGGATCTCGTTCTGGCGAGCCTTGATCTTGTCCTTCTTGCCAGCACCGCCGACGATGGTGGTGTTGTCCTTGTCCACCTTGATCGTCTTGGCCTTGCCGAGATCACTGATGGTGACGTTCTCGAGCTTGAGGCCCAGCTCTTCGGCAATGACCTGACCGCCCGTGAGGGTGGCGATGTCCTTGAGCATTTCCTTCCGACGGTCGCCAAAGCCGGGTGCCTTGACGGCAGCGCAGCTGAGGGTGCCGCGAAGCTTATTGACCACCAGGGTGGCCAGCGCCTCACCCTCGATGTCCTCGGCGATGATCAGCAATGGCTTCTGCTGGCGAGCGATGGCTTCGAGCACGGGCAGCAGGTCTTTCATGTTGCTGATCTTCTTCTCGTTGATCAGCAGGTAGCAGTCCTCGAGCGACACTTCCATGCGCTCGGCATCGGTAACGAAGTACGGCGAAAGGTAGCCGCGATCGAACTGCATGCCCTCGACCACTTCCAGCGTGGTTTCGGCGCTCTTGGCCTCCTCCACCGTGATGACGCCCTCCTTGCCGACCTTCTCCATGGCCTCGCTGAGCAGGGTGCCGACCGTGGCGTCACCGTTGGCACTCACGGTGCCGACCTGAGAGATCTCATTGGCGTCGCGGGTGGGCTTGGAGAGCTTGCGTAGGGAGTCGACGCAGGCCTCGACGGCCTTGTCGATGCCGCGCTTGATTTCCATCGGGTTGTGCCCCGCAGCGACCAGCTTGGAGCCTTCGCGGAAAATGCTCTGGGCCAACACCGTAGCCGTGGTGGTGCCGTCGCCAGCCACGTCGCTGGTCTTCGAGGCCACCTCTCGCACCATCTGCGCGCCCATGTTCTCGAACTTGTTCTCGAGCTCGATCTCCTTGGCCACGGTGACACCGTCCTTGGTCACGGTGGGAGATCCAAAGCTCTTCTCCAGAACCACGTTCCGACCCTTGGGGCCGAGCGTGACCTTGACCGCGTCGGCCAACGCGTTGACCCCGGCCAGGATGAGATTTCTAGCTTGCTCTTGGTAGACGATTTCCTTGGCAGCCATGAGTTGCTTGCTCCTGTCTAGTTGCTCCGGCTCACTTTTCGATCACGCCGAGGATGTCGTCCTCGCGCAGAATCAGGTGTTCCTCGCCGTCGAGCTTGACCTCGGTGCCCGAGTACTTTCCAAACAGCACACGGTCGCCCGCCTTGACGTCGAGCTTGCGAACGGAGCCGTCTTCCAGGACCTTGCCATTCCCAACCGCCGTCACCTCACCCTCGATGGGCTTCTCTTTGGCAGAGTCGGGAATGATGATCCCTCCCTTGGTCTTCTCCTCTTCCTTGACGCGCTTTACGATCACGCGGTCCTGCAGCGGTCGAATCTTCATTGGTCTCGCCTCCGTGATGGCTTGCTCGCCTTGGGGCACCTAGCCGCCCTGCCGGGCGGAGTCGGCGATCACGCCGGCCTGGTGCCGGTCCCTTCGTCGCCGTGGTGTCGCGAATCAGTCAGTGGTTGGTCGCCGGCATCTGCAACGGTTTGGTTTCTTTGAGAAATCGGTCCTCTTGGCAGGGTGCCTGCGAGCAACGGCGGAAATTAGCCACGGGTTCTAAGCTGTCAAGGGGGGCTATGGGTTCAGCAACCCCGCCGGCGACACGCCCGGCGGCCTGAGGAACTGGCCTTGTGGCCGGCCCCGACTACGTTTGTGTGCGGCCGAATTGGCTCTGCAAGGAACTCGCGATCCTTGCTCCCCAGGCGATACTGCGAGACGCGATATGGGACCGAAGTCGAGGTGTCGGTGGGCCGCGCCGCTGCTCATGCTGGCAGGTGCATGCGGGCCGCCCAAGGAAGCGGAGGACCCGCGCGATCTGCTCGGTGACGAGTTGGAGGCTGCTCCCCGAGAGCCGGCGGACCCCGGCGAACCCGTCGATCAGCCGACCTCGGACAGGGGCGGCTCGCGACACACCCCACTCGACCCACCGGCGACCCGGGCCGAATGCGAAGCGGCTGCGAAGCGCATGGTGGAGCTCGGGCTCCGGGCCGCGGCCGCTGACCCGGACGGGGCCGGTTCGGTGGCTGACCTCAGCACGAGCGATCAGCAGAAGATCGTCGATCAGGCGGTCAACGAGTGTCTGTCCTGGAAGACGCCTCGCAGCGAAGCCAAGTGTGTCGCTCGGGCGCAGGAGGAGCACGACATCGACCACTGCGTGGCCAGGTGAGCGTCCCGGTCGACCAGTCCGGGCGCGCGAGTGCCAGGCGGACCCCGGCGCGACGGACCTCACCGCACGTGCGACATCACGCGCGGGTGCGAGCCACCAACTCGGCGACCCGAGCAGCAGGCGACGCCGGCAACGGGGCGGAAACGAGGTCAGCTGGCACTCGACCTTGCTGTAGAAGCTCGACGAGCGGTCGAAGGTGCACCGTCTCGTCCGCGCCGGTCTCATCGAGCCGTGCCCGCCGCGCGAGACCCCCCACCGCGATGTCGACGATCCGCTCTGCCAGGCGCTGGGCGGACTCGGCACCAATGCTGGCTCCGAGCCCCTCGCGCACCAGTCTCGGACGAGCCGAGGACACGGTCTCGTGGTCGAGGCTCTGCAGCAACTGCTCCGCCTCCTCGAGGGCCCGTTCGTCGTAGAAGATGCCCGTGAACAGCGCTGGAAGTGCACCGGCCAGACGGGTCGGCAGCGCATCTGCGCAGCGGACCTCCAGAGTGTTCTTGAGCCGCACCTCGGGGAAGAGGGTGTTCAAGTGCAGCCGCCAGTCTGCACGCGTGGGGCGGTGCCCCAGATAACCGTTGTGGAAGAAGCTGCGGAAGGTCTGCCCGGTGTTGGCGATCACGCGATCGCCACGCAGGAAGAGGAACATCCCGGCGTCGAGCGCCCACTCGACGTAGTCGACGTACCCGAGGCGTCGAGGTTGCCACAGCCGCGGGATCAGCCCGGACCGCTCGGGATCGACACGCAGCCAGACTTCCCCTCGAGAAGAGCGCAGTCCGGTGAGCCGTCCTTCGCGCAGCGGCGAGTTCGCCAACATGGCGTTGACGAGCGGCGCCAGCGTCAGCCCCACTCTGAGCTTGCGGAGGGCATCCTGTTCGCTGCTGTAGTCGAAGTTGGCCTGGACGGTAGCGGTGCGCCACATCATGTCCAGGGCACCACTCCCCCGGGTGGGCAGATACTCACGCATGATGGAGTAGCGTCGCTTGGGGACCCGCGGGAGCGCATCGAGCTCGGCGAGCGGGTGGAAGCCGGTGGACAGCCAGGCCAGTGGACGCGACCGACAGACGTCGTCGAGCTCGCGGAGATGTTCCTCCATTTCCGCCATCACGGCGTGGACGCTGGGCATCGGAGCGCCGCTGAGCTCGACCTGGGCGCCAGGCTCGAGCGTGACCGAAGCGCGACCACGGCGTAGCCCGATCACGGGTCCGGTCTCGGTCTCGCGTAGCGGCTGCCACCCATGGCACCGTCTGAGCTCGGCCAAAATCCAAGCCACTCCGGTCGGGCCAGCATACGGAAGGGGCGCGCCGGTCTGGGCGTCGACCCCGAAGCGCTCGGACTCGCCACCAATGCTCCACTCGTGCCTCGGCGTCTCGGCCTGGTAGAACGGCTCCAGCAGCTCGTCGTAGCTCCGGATCGTGACGGCGGCGTCCGATCGCGCCAGAGAAGCAAGCGCTAGGTGGGTCATCGTGCGGAGTCAGCTCGAAGGCGTCAGAGCGTCCTGGCGGGCAACATGGGTGCAGCCGGGAACATTGGCAAGCCAGAAGATCGCCAGCCGAGCGCTCAGCCCGGTGTGTCCGAAGGGCGGGGTGCCGGAATGGACGGGTGGATCTCCCCCAAGGCCTGGGCCAAGAGTGCAGTGTGCTCTTCCGTGGTACCGGCGCCACCGCCAATCGCCCGAGCGCCGTTCGCGTCCAGGTCCAGCGCATCCCGCGCCCACAGTCCGGGGTTGGAGCCCTCGTCGGGGAAGCCGCGCACGCTGTCCTTGCCCCCTGCGAGCAACACCCCTGGCACCAAGCGCAAGGACCCCACGTGCTTGAAGTGCTGGAGCTGGGTCACCCCATGCTCGGTGGACGCAACCTCGAACAGCACCGCTCCCACGCCGGACTCCTCCAGCTCGCAGATCACCTCTCCTATCGCACCGTTGATGAGGGGTGTCCCGTCGGGGGAGCATTCGATCACAGCCCAGGTTGGGAGCCGGGTCTCCAACGCGGCGACCACCGCGGAGGTCAGCTCCAATCGGGAACCCTGACCCCGAGCGATGAGCAGCTCACAGCCGGCGGCAGCCAGCCGTTGCGCGTGTTCGGTGTACTCTTCCTGGAGGCGCCCGGCAGCGACCGGACCCACCATCTCTGATCCAAGTACGCCCGCCACGGCGACTGGTTTCGGTCCGGCCTCAGCAGCCTCGAACGCGAGGTCGACCGCGCGGCCCGTGAGCGCCGCAGCGCGGTAGTCCATGCCCACCTCGGCCAACGCACGGGGCGTCGTGTCGGCCGTGAGCGCGCGCAGCACGTCCACCCGATTCAATACCTCGTTGCGGTAGTGTCGCAGCACGTCGGCCGGGCTCTCTCGGAGCAGCACTCCCACCGCCCCAGGGGAGTCGACGTGCACGCCGTGGGTCCGAAACGAAGCGCACGTGTCCGAGTCAATCACCAAAGGTCGCCCCTGCCTGAGGCGGTGCCGAATCCGATCGAATGCCACGACGGGTCAATCCTAGCTGGTCCTGCCGGGGGTGCGCCAGCCCGACCGCAAATCACGCGACACTTCGGCGTGCGCGCAGCTCACTGCTGCTCCTCGTACGTTCAATCGAGGAATCAGCCGGCAAGTAGGAAGGGTTGCCACTCGGTGAGCGGCCGCTGGTGGCACATGAGGATCTGGGCCGTCGGCGACCAGCGCGGTCGCTGCGGCCTGCGCACGAGCTTCATGCCGGCTTCCTCGGGGGTGCGCTGCCCCTTTTTCAGGTTGCAGCTTCGACACGAAATGACGAGGTTGTCCCAGGAGTGCGGACCACCACGCGAACGCGGCCACACGTGGTCCACGTTGAGATGTCGAACGCCGGGACGGGCTCCGCAGTACTGGCACTGTTGGTCGTCCCGGAGCAGGAGATTGCGACGCGAGAGGCGGATGCGCGTTCTGGGCATGCGGTCGAAGCGCACGAGCTGCAGAACCCGGGGCACGCGCAGCGCGGAATTCACGGTCGGAATCCCCGGATCGCCATTGACGATGGGCAACTGGCGCCAGTGGGTGAAGTCGTACGTGGTGCCGTCGGCGTCGAGAACCTGAGCGTTTCCCGCATATAGCAGGACGATGCCCCGCCGGACCGTGGTGGTGCACACCGGTACGTAATACCGATTGAGCAACAGCACCGGTCCCTGAAGGATGTCACCTTGACGCAGGACGGTGGTTTCCAAATCTCTGCTCAGTTCCACCGATAGTAAACATAGCACGCTGTGACCCAACCTATCGTGACCGGGCCCTGGGTGGCGCCGCGGCCGCAGCGCCTGTCCAAGTCCGTGTCGTCGCCGGCGCCGGCCAGCCGACTTGACCTTGGAGCCTGCGCGATCGATGGTGCGGTCTGCAGAGGCACGGGACGTGCGTGCCCGTAGGCAGGACATGGATCCAGAACTGAATCTGTCGGGGAGCGTGACTGACGGATCCGTGTCGGTGGGGTGGCTGCACCGAGCCCAAGAGTGGCTGCACGAGTCATGCAGCGCGACGCTGGTCGGGTCCGAGATCCGCGACATCGAGGCGGGTGTCACCGCGCTGTGTTTTGGGCTGCATCCGACCGCCGACGATGTACGGCTGAAAGCTTGGGAGCATGCTCGCATCACTGCGGAGGCGACTACTTGGCGAACCGGTGCCGGCTACCATGCCCACGTCTGCCAGGTGTTGCGTGACCTGGGCGAGGCGCTCGTGCTCGCCTGGGATCCGCCCGACAGCGATCCGGGCCAGGGCGACCCCACCGGCTACTTCTTCTCGTCGAACCACGGCGCGCTCGAGGAGGCCATGCTCGAATGCCTGCGCCACCAGGCCCAAGCCGCGCTCGAGCGCCTCGCCGCAGGGCAAGCAGTGCCCACGCTGGCCCTGCCAATGGATCATCGGTTCGAGCTCGATGGTGCCGTGGCCACCCCCATGGGACCGCGGGATCGCGAGTGGCTACAGCGCGTCGCTGAGGATCCGCGCCAGGGCCTCGACGTCTTCTCCTGGTGGGAGCCAGGCCGCGGTGCTGCGTACCGGCTCGGGCGAGCGGTGGCGGAGATGTGGACGAGCGTCCGCTGGCGTCCACCGGAAACGGCGGAAGAGGTCGGGCAACTGCAGCGCATCCTGGCTTGGCTGCACAGCGCGTACGTGCGGGACGCGACGCTCGACTACCCCTGGCGCGAGTGGGAGGAACTGCGCAACTATCTCGGCGAGGCGGATCCCGTCCCCCCCCACGCGCGCCGCCCCACGGGTCCGCTCATCGGCTACCGCCGTCGCAACGTGCGCGTGCGACTCGGCAATGGCTGGTCCATCTCCATTCCGGGCTCGTTCGCCGAGAGCCGCGAAGGCGACGGCACCTACTGCGCCTGGGGCGACGGCAAAACCGTCTGGTTCACCTCGCTCGAGGACTCGCGCACCGAAGACGCACCACCCGCAGAGGTCCTCCTGCCCGGCCTGGATACCGGAGAACGCCCGATGGAGATCCCCGACCTGTCGGCGCGGTTCGCAGTGCGGGCGGGAGTGATGGACTTCTCCGAAGAGACCCAGCGTTTGCACAAGCTCAACGCCCGAGTGGCGCTGCCCGGACGCCTGGTGCTGTTCACGCTCGTCTATGACGATCCCGAAGCCGAGGCCTGGGCCATCGCCACGTTGGAGTCGGTAGAGCACGACGGGTGAGAGCTCGTCTCGCGATTGTGGCGTTTCGCGGCGCGAAACGCGCAAGCGTGCGGATACAAAACAGAATCGGTGGACGGCGGGGGGGTTGTTGTTCGGGGTGGTCGGCGCAGATTGTCACAGGAAGTCGCAGCAACCTGTTGAAAAGGGGGCAAGGAGCCCCCGCAACCAGCGGCGAGTGGTGCTGCGACTTGACCGGGCATAGCCCGCCCGGTTGCCGGGCCCCCCGAAGGGCCCAGGCAACCTGAAGGCGGGCGGCGCTTTCCTCAATCGCGTGCAGTGTACGCCCACGGGTTTCAGGGCGGCGCCAGCCCGCGGCTCATCGGCTGCTACTGCTTCGCCGAGTGCATCGCGCAGGGGGGTCACGCAGCAGAGACACGGTGCTCATACCGAGCCCCGCGAGCGCTGTTCGCGGAGGGTACGCGATGCTCACCAAGCTCATTCGGTGAGCGAACCCTTGAAACAAACGTCAAGCGGGTGAGGCGCGAGACGGGGGCAGCCCTCGACCGGGTACCGTGCTTCGAGCCCGAGAACTCGGAATCGTCTCGCGATTCCAGCGTGTAGCGCCGAAAACTAGTTGATCGTCACGTTGCTGATGCAGAAGTTGAAGCTCGCATCCGCCGTCTGTGAGGCGACCTGGAATTCGATGGAGATGATGTTCGAAGACCCAGTCGCTCCGGCATTCGCTACGTCCCAATCCGCGGGCACGCTCAAGTCCGCCGGAGTGATGGTGTAGGTGCCACCCGCGGTGATGCGCATGAAGGGGGCCACGTCCTGCGTTTCGGTCTCCTGGAACCCGATGCGCATCTCGGGTCCCCAAGAGCCGGTGATGGTGAAAGTCATGCTGTTGATCGCGCTGAGGCGGGTCGGACAGCTCGCGGCCTGAAAACGTTGCTCAGGGGACGCCGCCGACTGCAACTCGATGGGCAGCCAGCTCATGTCCGCCGGCATGGCACAGACGTCGAAGGCTACTCCCGCGCCCCAGTTCGTGGCCCAGTTCGTGTCCTCGTGACCAGCGGCCACACCGGCGAAGCAGAACTCGCCGTTCTGGTTGCCGAACGGTCCGTACCCGGCAGGATCAGGGTACTCGCCGTAGATGCTCGACCCGCCGGTGTCGGTGAACGTGAACCAAGACCCGATCAGACCCGAGACGTTCCAGTCCTTGATGAAGTTGCCGCCATCGTCCGGAATGATGCCGGAGTTGCCGGGATGCGCATCAACCGGAGTGCCCCCGCCGGTTCCGCTGCCACCCGTCCCGCTGCCACCGGTGCCACCGCCGCCCGTGCCACTGACGATGCACTCGCACGGTCCAAAGTCCGACCCATCCGCCAGGCACGTCTCCCAGCCAGTGCAGCCATCGGGCCCGGTGCAGGTGCGAGAGATCCCAGCACTACAGGTCGGGGCAACGCCTCCCACACCGACGTAACCGCCCGTACCGCCGGCTCCCCCTGTCCCGCCCCCGCCGCAATCGCACGAGCCGTAGCTCGTTCCGTCAGCGAGGCACTCTCTGAGCCGCACGCACCCGGAAGGAGCCACGCAAGCTTCCAGCTGCCCGGCAAGACACAAGTCTCCGCTCCCGGTTCCGCCCGCAGCCTCGCCGCCGCACTCGCAGGTGCCCCAGCCGCTACGATCGGCCAGGCACGCGTGAACCCCCACGCAGTTGCCCTCGCCCACGCAGGGCTCCAGCTCTGCCGCCAGGCACACGGGCGCGTCGGTCTCGCCACCGCTCCCACCATCACCCCCGGTCGCATCGCCGTCGCCGACATCCACACAGATCCCCGACGCACAGCTCAGGCCTCGATCGCAGGAGTCGTCCGCTCGACACAGGCAACGCTCCGTACCCGGAACGCAGTCGGAGCCGTCCGAGCTGGTCCCCCCGCACCCCACCGCCACGGCCCATCCGCTTGCGGCCACCAGCGTCCAGAATCCCCAGTTCGTGGTCACCACGCTCTCCCGCTGCCATAACCCCACACCAAGGCCGAAAGGATACCGCACCCCGCCGGGTCGAGCCACCGAGGCCCATCCCACTACTGGATCTGCAGATTGCTGATGCAGAAGTTGAAGGGCACGGGGCCGGATTCCATGCTGGCAACGTGGAAGTGAATCGCTTCGACGGCTGGGAGATTCAGCGGGGGAGCGGATGAGTCATAGCCCAGGGTCGCGTCGGTTGGGTTGCCCCGGAACGAACCTGAACCAGCAACCACGAGGTAGGGGCTCTCGTCTCGGTTCAGTTCCTTGAACACCAGCCGGAGCTCGGTGCTCGGCAGCCTGCCACTGATGTCGAAACTGATCACGTTCAGGGCAATGCCGCACTCGGAAATGGGGTGCTTGGATTCGGGGGCCCACGAGCAGTACTCCGGCGGCATCCACTGATCGCAGGTGCTCATGTCCGGGGGCATGCCGCACAGGTCAAAGCCGATCATGGCACCGTAGTAGGTGGCGTAGTCGCCACCGATGACCTGGGCCACCGTGCCGCTGAAGCAGATCGCACCGGCGGATGCGGTCACCGGCTCACCCTCGGGTGGCTCGAACACCGAGTCGAGCCCACCGAACGTGTACCAGGCGCCCCAGATGCGGCCGTCCACACCGCCACCTTGGATGTAGCCGTCGCTGGGGAGCAGGGGGTTCGCGCCGCTCGAGGTGCCGCCGGTGCCGCAGTCGCAGGGCGTGTAGGCAGAACCATCGGGCAGGCAACGTTGGGAGCCCAGGCAGTTGGCGGGGCCGTAGCAGGGGGTGAGTGTGTTGGGCGCACAGACCTGAACCACCGAGCCGCCACTGCCTCCACCGCCACCCGCAGCGCTGACCGGGCAGTTGCACGGTCCAAAGCCCGTCCCGTCTGCGAGACACGTCTGAGTCCCCAGGCAATTGCCCGGTCCGAGACAGGATTGGACTTGCCCCGCGACGCACACCCTAGGGTTGAGGCAGACGCACGGCCCGTAGCCGCTGCCGGTGGCGAGACATGTCTGTTCTCCCAGGCAGTCGCCCGGGCCAATGCACGGTTGCAGGGTGCCGGCGGTGCACCTGACGGGCGCACTGCCGCCGCTGCCGACCGGTACCGCACCTGCGCCCCCGGCACCGACCGGCTCGCTCGCACCTGCACCACCGCTGGCAGCGGGCTCGTTCGCATTCGCACGGCCTCCGGCGCCGTCGCCATTCGGATCAACACATAGATTCGACCGACAGCTGAGCCCAGAATCGCAGGATCCGTCGCTGTGACAGACACAAGCCTCCGTGCCCTCCAAGCACGCCTCGGTCGTCACCCCGCCACAGGCGCTGGACGCGCCCCCCACGTTCAGCAGCGCGGCTGCAACCAGGACTCCAACTCCCCCCATACGCGCCATGGCTCAGTTGACCTGCAGATTGGTGATGCAGAAATCGAAGTCGGTCGCCCCCGATTCCGCGCCGGGAACCTGGAAGTGAATGGCTTCCACATTGGCGAGGTTGACTGGTGGCGCGGAGGAGTCGTGAACCACGGTGGCGTCGGCCACGACGCCGGAGAATGCGCCTGCGCCGGGCACCACCAGGTACGTGTTCTCCTCGCGGCCCTGCTCCTTGAACACCACCCGGAGCCCGGTGCTCGGCGCGGTTCCGACAATGTCGAAGCTAACGGTGTTCAGGGCAATGCCACACTCGGTGATCGTGTGCCGACTCTCCGGCATCCAGTTGCAGTACTCGAGCGGCATCCGCGATGAGCAGGAGCTCATGCTCTCTGGCATGCCGCACAGTTCGAACCCGATCACCGCGCCATAGTAGGTCGAGTAGTCCCCGCCGATGACCTGGGCCACCGTGCCGCTGAAGCAGATCTGATCGTCCTGTGCGTAGACCGAATCGCCCTCGAAGGGTGCGAAGACCGAATTTTGTCCTCCGAACGTGTACCACTCGCCCCAGATGCGGCCGTCTGGGCCGCCCCCTTCGATGTACCCACTTTCCGGAAGCAGAGGGTTCGGGCCGCTGATCGCGCCGCCCGTACCCCCACCCACGCCCACTGCTCCGGTGCCACCCAGTGAGGCGCCGCCGCCGGTGCCGCCGGAGCCACCGACGTTGGTCCCAGCACAGACACACTCCTCGTACCCGCTCCCGTCGGAGAGGCACTGGTGCGTTCCGCTGCATCCGTCGTCGCCAACACACGTCTGGATGCTGTCGGCGACGCAAACGCGGTCTGCGCTACCCCCATTCCCCTCGGGTTGACCCTCGCCCGCGCTGCCACCGGTGTTGTCATCGCTGACGTTGACACACACGTTCGAGTGGCAGCTGAGCCCTGACTCGCA
>CAZSVU010000154.1:0-19062 GCA_964610275.1 uncultured Polyangiaceae bacterium
CAACGCCCACTGCGCCGCCAACGCCCACTGCGCCGCCAACGCCCACTGCGCCGCCGACGCCCACTGCGCCGCCGACGCCCACTGCGCCGCCAACGCCCACTACGCCGCCAACGCCCACTGCGCCGCCAACGCCCACTGCGCCGCCAACACCCACTGCGCCGCCAACACCCGTCGCGCCGCCGACACCCGTCGCGCCACCGGTCGTGGTCCCATCCCCACCGAGGCCGGCGTCGAAGAAGCTGTCCGCGCCGGCCGAGCCAGGCTCGCCCTCGCTTTCAGCGCTGCAGCTCTGGAGTTGAGTGCTCGACAGCGCCCCGAGCGCACAAACCAGAAACGCCCGCTTTCCGCGGTCCACGGGTAACGCCATGGAATCATGGTAGCCCACTTTGCATCGACCGCTAACGCCGTTCTGCGCTTGGGCGCTGACGGCGTGGTTCAGACCTGCGACGGTCCCAGAACGCAACCTCACTCATTGCGTTCGGAATCCGCTATTCGGACTTGTTCAGCCCAGGTGTTCCTCTGCTGTCCTGTCGGAATCAGCAAGCTCAAACGAACCGATAGACCAGGCCTGCCAGCACCGAGTACACAATCAGCAGACCGACGTACGCGCCGATGAATGCGGGGCGAATGATGGTGGCCAAAGCCATCAACGGTGGCATGCGAGTGGCGGGGCCCACGACCAGAAACGCGAGCGCCGCTCCGCCTCCCATCCCGCCACGCATGAGCGACTGGACGAGTGGGATGGTTCCGCCGCCGCACGCATAGGTCGGAAGGCCCAGCAGAGCCGCCACCAAGATCTGGAACCATCCGTCGTTGCCAAAGGCTTTCAGAAGCCAGCGTCCCGGAAAGAACACCTCCACCGCAGCACCAAGGAGAACCCCGAGCAGGACGTAGAACCCGACGAACTGGAGGGTTCTCCAGCTGTTCTCGAGGAGGCCCCGCCAGGCGAATTTCCGACCGTGGTGTTTCGAGCTCCGGCGGTCCTCGCTCAAGACCGGTTGGATGCTCCACCGTTCGGGCAACACGTGCAGGATTCCGCCGAGGAGCAGGCCGAATCCCAGCACGCTCACCACGCGCGCTGCCGCCATCTTCATCCCCAGCCCCCCCCACGTGATGAGCAGAAGTTGCGGATTCATCAGTGACGACGTGGCCAGAAAAGTCGCCAGCGGAGCGACCGGCACTCCCGCACGAAGCAACTCGAGCACGACTGGCACCGTGCCGTACGTGCAAAGTGGCGAAGCCATGCCGAGCGCGGCGGCGGAGCCGATGGCCACCGTCGGCTGTCGGCGGCACGCGCGCTCCAGCACACGCGTGGCCGGAGTGTACCGAAGTCCCTCACCCAGCAAGACCCCCACCACCACATACGGTGCGAGCTCCCAGGTGGTGCTCGCCGCCTTCTCGAGCAGGATGGTCAGAAGATTTGCGACAGACGGCGCTCCACCGGACACGGTTACCTACGGATATCCTTGCTGGCGCGTGTGGGCGTCGAGACGGCAGCGTAGCAGTGCATGGTTCATTGTTTACACTGGCCCGGCGAGTGTAAACAATGAACCATGGCGCTCGAGATCATTCGGCACCTGTCCGAGCTGGAGCGGGAGCACGCGCTCAATCACGTGCGCCTCCTGAATTCGCTTTCGCTGGCTGCAGTCCAAGCCGCCCGACTCGAGGACTTCTGTGACCGCGACCGGGAGTTCTGGGAGCGACTGAAGATCGTGTCTCGCGTCGATCCGGGGATCGTCAATCGAGTGGCCCTGGTGCGAGTCAAGCTGTCGCGAGGCATCCCCGTGCTCTCTCACGAGTGGGAGGAGCTGATCCTGTCGCTGCAGCTCAGGGGATTCTACGACTCGGGCCTGGACCTCAGGTACGTCACCTTTCACGGCCATGTCGACCTGAGAGGCGCCGTGGTCGGGGGTGACTTCGATGCGTCGCACTCCACGGTGCTCGGAGACTCCAATGAACAGCGGATGTTGGTGCTAGGCAGCATCATCGAGGAGGGCCGCATCGTCAAAGGCCTGCACTCCATCGGTGCCCAAGTGCGCTTGGAGGATCACACGCCTGCCCAGTCCGTGCGCCGACCTGGCGAGGCGTACGACATCGACTTGTCCGATCTGGAGCGCGAAGCGCGAGTCACCGCCAGCGGTGATCGCATCTCGCTCGGCATCAAGCTGAAGGTCGACCTGTCCCAGCTCGAGCCCCGACGAGAACCCACCGCGCCCATTCCAGACCCGAGAACGTTTCGCAGTGACCCGACCACTTTGCGGAGCGTGACACCAGAACAACTCCGGCAGTGGCGCGACGCACTCCTCCACGCTGGAGCACAGACGCTGACCGAGGAGGACTTCATCTCGTACCGTCCTCCCCGATTGAATCCTCCTCCGAAACCTCGGTCGGGCTACACGCCACGGGGCCCGAATGCGGCCAAACGCCCACGATACTTGGCAGAGAAACAGCAACTGCTTCCCCGCGAGTCGCGGGACCTGCGCCGTCTAGCCAGTCCCGCCCCCCCCGAGCCCGACCGCGTGCAGTTGACCCGCACGCGGCGTGGAGCGTCGCGCGGGCAGCGGCCCGCTCCGTCCCTGCGATCCATCGATCAGGGCTGGGACGAGCCGGAGGGCGACGAGTAGCCTCGCCTCTCCCCGGTCGGGAGGCACAGCTTGGCGCGCGGTAACCTTCGTCTTCATTGAAGTTTTCGGAGTTCCGATGCAACGAGCCCGCAGGTGAGGTTCGCCCGCTCGATGTCGACGCGTATCCTGGACGTGCGACACAGGAAACCGGGCTGATCCGCGGGGTTGTCGTCGCAGTTCCGGCCGCGCTGCCGAACCCCTTTCCGAGTGGGCCGGCCCTCGTGGACGCAGCGAGCGCGTGGTAAAACGCGCCTGGCGAATCCGTAGCGGATCCGAGAGTTTTTCTGCCTCAGGAATGAGCGTCTGGCCACCATACCTAGCGTAGCGTGGCCAGTGCGCCCCCACCTGCTGCAGAGGTGAATCACTGCACGACCAGCGCATCTGGCGGACGACGAGGGCCAGGGAGACGTGAGCATGGCGAGATGGAAGACATTGGCGGCCGTATCGACGGCAACTGCGCTGATGCTGAACGGCTGCGGCGACGACAAGCCGAAGAGCGAAGACGAGGACGAGCCGATCGTGCTCGTGGAAGGGGACTGCCAGATCGACGCCGAGGATGAAGCGCCCCCGTTCCTGGAAGAGCTCAACTGTCGCAACGACTTCGACTGGCTGGCCTCGGCGCCGCTCGACGCGAGCCTGTCCGGCGCCACCTCACTCAAGGTGGTCCTCGACGTGCGGCAGGGTGCGAACGCGCTCTACTTCCAGAACAGCAGGACCTACGAGATCCACTTCGATTTTGTGTCGGAGCATCTGTCTGGCGGCGATTTTCCGGTGGTCCCGCCGCTGGCCCAGTTCAACGACAACTACTATGCGCCACCAGACGATCGCCAATTCGTGCTTGGCGCCGTGACCTACTATTCCGGACCTGAGGTCTGGGCGCTGGAGTTCGCGAACTACGATACCGCCACCGCCACCGTGGTCGAACGCCTCTTTGACGCGGTTCGCGACCACACCTACTTCGGGCCAGCGCTGGTCTTTCATGCCAACTCCCAGGCTTTCGAAGGCGTGGCAGAGGAGCTGCCCGAGGACATCCGCGTGATCACCACCGACGAAATCTACGCGGGGACCGACTACCAAGCCCTGAACCCAGGCGAAGCCGTCGGCAGGCTTCGCTTCCTGTACTCCGCCGAGCTCGAGTCCACCTACGTGAACCCGTGCGACATCGTCGTCCTCGACAAGGTTCCCAACGACATCTCGGTAGTCGCGGGCATCGTCACGCAGGAGTTCCAGACCCCACTCTCGCACATCAACGTGCTGTCCCAGAATCGTGGCACACCCAACATGGGTCTGCGCGGGGCCATGCAGAACGAAGAACTCCGTGAGCACGCGGACTCCTACGTCCGGCTCGTAGTGGGCAACGAAGAGTTCACGGTCGAAGCGGTCAGCGCCGACGAGGCCGCGCAGGCGTGCGAGGCGAGCCGCCCAGCGGCGGTGGCCATCGCCCGCTACGACACGGACGAAGATCGAATTCAGTTCACCATCGACTTGGTCGAGGACGTGGCCACGTTCGACTGCGACGAGGACAGCGCGCGCAGTTGCTGGGCTCAGTCAATCGCTGCGCAGATCCCAGCGTACGGCGGGAAGGCTGCGCACTACTCGCGCTTGGCCCAAATCGCCTCCGAACGGTCCAGAGGGGAATGGAGCGTGCCGCATTCGCTAACCATTCCGGTGCACTACTATGCTCAGTTCATGGCGGATCACCACTTCGACGACTACGTCGAAGACATGCTGGACGATCCGGAATTCAACACGGATCCAGCGGTTCGCGAGGCGCGCCTCAGCGAGCTGCGTCGGTCGATGCGCACCGCTCGGATCGACCCTGATTTCATGCAACGGCTGCGTGCCTTGGTGTGGGACGAGTACGACGACGCTCGGGTCCGCTTTCGCTCCAGCACCAATGCCGAGGACCTTGCCGGGTTCACCGGTGCCGGACTGTACACCTCGAAGACCGGACGTCTGCTCGGCCCCGACACCGACGATCCCGAACGCACCATCGAAGACGCCCTCCGCACGGTCTGGGCGAGTGTGTGGTACTTCCGCGCGTACGAAGAGCGCACGTACCGCGGCATCGACCACAGCAACGTGGGCATGGCCGTACTGGTGCACAATTCGTTCCCGAACGAGGAGGCGAACGGCGTGGCGCTGACTGCCAACCCGTTCGACACCGCGCGCCTGGAGCCGGGGTTCTACATCAACGCGCAGCTGGGGGGAGTGAGCGTGGTGCTGCCGAGCTCAGAGGTTACGGTCGACCAGTTCATCTACTATCACGACCTGCCGAACCAACCGACGGTGTACCTGTCCCATTCCAATCTGATCGAGGACGGGGACACGGTGCTCACCCGGCTCGAGATCTACACGCTGGGCAACGCGCTCGCCGACATCCACGACGGGTTCTCCGCCGCGTACGGGCCCGCAGCGGGCAACCAGGGCTACTACGCCATGGACACGGAGTGGAAGTTCGACGGGAGACGCAACCCCGCCGGGGAGATTGAAACGCCCCGGCTCTATGTCAAACAGGCTCGTCCCCACACGGAGCGGGGGTCCGAGTAGGCAGGACTGACGCGGGGTCCACGCGGGGTCCACGACCAACCGCGCCCCGAACGGAAACGGCTGATTTCGGTTTCCACCTCGTCGTAACATTGTAGCGGAGGCACCCACCCACGCGGGACACGTTACCCGGGGCCCCACAGGCTCCCTTGTTCAGCCTTCCGCCGGAAGCTACGTTCTGGGCAGGCGTGTGACGCCGGCCCCAGGCCGGTACTTCTTTGGGGTTAGCAGATGCAACGGTCTCGAAATCTGGTTGGGCGACCAGTTGTCTTCTCCGTCGTCGTGCTCGGCGCGCTCGGTGTGGCCAACTGTGCCACCGAGGACCGCGGGCTATACGAATCGAGCGGGCTCGGCGGCATGGGCGAGCAGAGCGGCGGAGCCGCGGCCTGGGATCTCGATGCCAGCGCCCTGGGCGGTGCATCCGGTGCGACGCCTGGAGTCGGCGGGTACATGATCACTCCTGCCAGCGGCGGACAGACCGTCGGCTTTGGTGGGCAGGTCATGGGCTTCGGCGGCTCGGACATCGGCAGCGGCGGCTCGGACATCGGCAACGGCGGCTCGAACATCGGCAGCGGCGGACAGGTCGTTGGCATGGGCGGCGATGACCCCGGCGGCGGTGGAACAGAACCGGGCGGCGCGGGCGGAACCCCGGGTGTGGGGGGCAGATCCATCGTGGGCGTCGGGGGACGCGCGGGGGCCTCCGGAGCTGCCGGGGCACCACCCGAGGGTGGGGCCGGCGGCGAGGACCCCTGCCCCGGCGCGACCCTCTGTGGCGTCGACTGCGTGGACTTGGCCACGGATGCTTCCCATTGCGGCGAGTGTGACAACGCCTGTCCGGCAGACGCTTCCTGTACCACCGGCGTCTGCACCTGCGATGGGGACCTCTTCCCATGCGACGGCGTGTGCGTGGCTCTCACCACCGAGGAGCACTGCGGCACGTGCACCAAAGTCTGCCCGGAGAACTCCACGTGTACCGATCCCGGTACCGGTCTCGACTGCGTCTGCGACGGCGACCTCGAAATGTGTGGCGCCGAGTGCGTGGATCTCACCAGCCTGGGGCACTGCGGCGCGTGCGACAACGCCTGCCCGCTAGAAGCCACCTGCACCGACGGCGCCTGTGTCTGCCCGGGGACCCTCGAGGTCTGCGGCACCGAATGCGTAGACTTCACCAGCCCGGAACACTGCGGCGCGTGCGACAACGTCTGCCCGATCGAGGCCACCTGTACCGATCCCGGTGACGGTCTCCAGTGCGTCTGCCCGGACGAACTCGAAGCCTGCGGGACGGTGTGCGCAGACCTCACCTCTGACGTGAACCACTGCGGCGCGTGCGACAGCGTCTGCCCACTGGACGCGACCTGCGTGGACAGCGACTGCGTGTGTGATCCGGGGCTGACGGAATGCGCCGACGCTTGCGTCGACGTTCTCACCAGCCTGGAGCACTGCGGCGAGTGCGACAATCTCTGCCCGCTGGGCGGGGATTGCGTCGACGGGGTGTGCGCCTGCCCGGATGGCGAGGAGGATTGCGGGGGCGCGTGCACCGACACCCAGATCACGTACGAGCACTGCGGTATCTGCGACAACTCCTGTGTCAACAACCAGGTCTGCGTGGACGGCGCCTGTGATTGCGACGCGGGGCTGTCCGACTGCAGCGATGTGTGCATCGACCTGACCACCGACGACGACAACTGCGGTGCGTGCGACGACGCTTGTCGGTCCGACCAGTTCTGTGCCGACAGCTCGTGCAACTGCGCGGATGGTCTGGAAGACTGCGGGACGGTCTGTGCAGACGTCGGCTGGGACGACGACCACTGCACGGGCTGCAACTCGCCGTGCTCGAACGGCGAGACCTGTACCGACGGAGAGTGCTTGTCGTCACCCTGCGACAACCTGTGCACGAACCCCGAACAGATCTCCGAGACTGCCGAGGGCTTCCGGGTCGATAACCTCGGAACCGAGGCGCGCTGCTTCGAAGCCTGGGGCTACGCCCCCACCGAGACCACCGCGCGCATCGTCTGCTGGAACTTCGCGGGCGGCCGAACCATGCGCGTGAACGGCATGGATGCGCAATGCATCACCGGTGAAGGCTTCGCACTGGGCGGAGAGCGCGGCGGTGGCTACTGCGTGGAGATCCGGGCGGGCGACAACGCGGACGCCGGGTTCATCCTGCCCAACCTCTAGCGAGGCGGTGCGCCGGCTGCGTCCGGTCGGAGACAGCTCTAGCGCCAGGCGTACGGCGGCGCAGGAGTAGCGTCGGTGCCAGGGCTTACGCAGGTGCCGCTGTCGACGAAGCCGGTGCAGGTGCCGCTACTGCGGCTGAGCCCGCCGCCGCGATACTCCACGTCCCCGATCAAGCTACCGCCCGAGAGCCCCTGGCCGCTCTCGAAGAAGCCGAGCGGATAGAATGTGGTCATCGCCGTGCCACCCGTCATGTTGAACGAGTTGTTGTTGTAGAACCCGCCGGAGCTGCCGATGAGCGACAGGGCGCCCACGGTGCCACCTGATACGGTGCCATTGGCGACGATGGCGTGGTCTTCGATCCGAGCACTTCCACTGGCCGTCGCGCCGCTCAGCACCATGGCGTAGGGACCAACGTAGGCCGAGGTTCCGGCGGGTGCGCAGCCGCCGCCGTTGCTGGCGCGGGTGAGCCCCGACGGGCAGTCATCCTGCGTCCCGTTCCGGAATCCCTCGGGCCAGGCACCGGCGAGCTCGAACACATACGGGTAGCGCGGCACGGTGTTGTAGGCCTGATCCCACACGATGTCATACCAGGCGGAGGGCGTGGCCGTGACCACCAGAAAGAGCTCCTCTCCCGAGTTCACACAGAAGTCCAGCGCCCCGTCCGACCCGCTCTGCAATCCGCTGTAGCGAGCCTGGGTGATCCCGCTGTCCGTCGCCACGAGGCCCCAGCGCCAATCCGGGCTCGACGGGGCGGAGGTGACACCACGGAAGGTGACCGTCACGCTGCTGGCCCCCGACTCGGGATAGAGCCGAACGACGTTGTAGCCGTAGCGCTGCGGAGCCCAGTGGTAGGGCGAGCTGAACCGGCGATTCGTGGCGTAGCTCGCATCGAGCGGCTCGACCTTGGTCGTCCGCAACCGGCGAATCGTCTGGGACGTGTCCGTGGTGACCCCGTAGGCGGAACGGAGGAGCGAGCCCAGATTCTGGCCGGCGGAGCTCTGGGGCTCTGGGTCCTGATAGTCCCAGGTGACGTTGTGCATCGCCCACTCCCCGAAGAAGTCATTGAGCTCCGTGAGGCTCCAGCCCATCCCGTTGCGGATGGCGGTGAAGGGGTCCGCGGTTGCAGTCCCTGTCCAGATGGCATTGACCGCGCTGAAGCAGTGCTTGTCCTTCAGGAACTCCAAGAACTGCCAGTTGCAGTAGCGGTCGCGGGTGGAGCCGAGGTAGAGATGCGGCATGTTCGCCATCATCTCGGAGCAATGGACCTCCGACTGGTGGTAGTCGGTCTGTTGCTGTGCCGACCAGTTGGCGTGTGTTTCGTAGACCCAGCCACAGGTGTTGGACTGGTTGCAGCGCATGCCACCCTGGACCGACTGCACCCCGTGCGTAAACTCGTGCGCGAGGCCCCAGCGGTCGCTGAGCCCGCCGGTGCCGATCCACATGCCCATGTGCGCTGAGTCCCAGGCTCCGCCGGTCAGGCCCCAGTCGGAATGCACGTGAACGGCCGCCTTGTACTTGGTGCTGGAGTTGCACAACGGCTCCCGCATGTACATCGGACTACCGAAGTAGAGATCCCACACCGTTTCCAGGTGATCGACCGCGGACTGCGCGGCTGACGAGCACCCTTCGTCGGAGTAGACCACGAAATGCTCGGACTCCGAGCACAGGGAGAAATACGTGTGGTCGGGATCGGGGCCACCGGCCACCCACGTCCCCACCGTGCAGCCCTCACCCGACGTCGGACAGTTGCTCGCCCAGTTCGTGGTAGCGGTGCCGGGATCACAGGTCCCCGGGTCGCCGCCCGTGCCGCTGCCGCCGCTGCCCGGATCGCCACCCGTACCGGTCCCGCCGCTGCCCGGATCGCCGCCCGTGCCGGTTCCTCCGCTGCCCGGATCGCCGCCCGTGCTGGTCCCTCCGCTGCCCGGATCGCCGCCCGTGCCGGAGTCGCCGCCGCTGCCCGGATCGCCACCCGTGCCGGTCCCCCCGCTGCCCGGGTCGCCGCCCGTGCCGGTTCCTCCGCTGCCCGGGTCGCCGCCCGTGCCGGTTCCTCCGCTGCCAACGACGCCTCCGCCCGTTCCCAGCCCGCCGCTGCCGACCTCACCGCCGGTGCCGCCACTGCCAGTGGCGCCGCCGGTCCCACCGCCAACGCACGCGCCGGCTTCGCACGACTGCCCGGAGGAGCACTGCGTGGCGCAGGCGCCGCAGTTCTGCGGATCGGTCTGCAAATCAGCGCAAGAACCCGCGCACGGGGTCAGCCCCGCTGGACAAGTGCACACGCCGGCGACACAGCTCTGGCCGGCTGCACACACCGTACCGCAGGCACCACAGTTGTACACGTTGAGGGTGAGGTCGACGCAGCTCGTGCCGCATTCGGTTAAGCCAGGCGCACACTGGGTGGCGCACTGGCCCAGCGAGCAAAGCTGTCCACCGCCGCAAGCCAACCCACAGCCGCCACAGTTGGCGGCATCCGAGGCGGTGTCGACACAGATCCCGCTGCAATTCTCCAGGCCTGCCTGGCACTCACACGCACCGCTCACGCACTGCTGCCCGGGCGCGCACATCACGTTGCAGCCGCCACAGTTGTTCGCGTCGGACTGCAACACCACGCACTGGGCACCGCAGGCGTCATATCCGGAGGGGCAAACACACGTGCCACCAAGACAGCCCTGGGTATCGCCGCAGGCCTGTGCGCACCCGCCGCAGTTGCGTGGATCCGAAAAGACGTCCGTGCAGAGACCGCTACACAGCGTCAAGCCCGCTGCGCAGGTGCAAACGCCCCCGACACAAATCTCCGCCTGTGAGCACACGACGCCGCAAGTCCCGCAATTGACGTTGTCCGACTGGAGATCGGCGCATCCAGTGGTGCAGGCGGTCTGTCCCGTGGCACACGCCGGTGGGTTGATCGCCGATGCGTCGCCTCCAATACCGTACGCGCCGGCATCACCCCCCGCTTCGGAACCGGACTCGGCGCTGCAGCCGGAAATCGCCAGTGCCGCCAGCCCCAGGACAATTTGGATTCCAGCGGGTCGCATCGCCATCACACGCCTCCTTGGGTCACCGGCACGCGAACGCTGGGCCATACGGAGCCCTGCGCCAGTCCGGTAGTCGCTCGAGACGCGTGTCGCGTGTCATCGGAGCATGTGGTCACTGGATACCCTTGGCTGACGCGGATCGATCTTCATGGACTTCCGGCCAGTTAGCCAGCTCGGCCCATCGATCCATCGGGACCATCGTGTGGCGGATCTGCGCGGCTGCTCCGGAGCCTCACGCGACTCGAAGCGGCAGCCACGGCGACCCACGGGCCAAGCGGTACGCTTCGGCTGAGGACGGGAACACGTTGACGACTGCGAAGACAGCGCCGGTCACAACGCAGGCCCCCGCGCATCCAAGACGCCAGCTCGTTCGCGGCGCCACCAGCAGCAGGGGAAAGAAGACCAACGCGCCCGGTCTCATTCGTCAACGCTGCCCGAGGCACCCGGCACATCTCGCACGTCGTCCGCGACGACGTGCACCCCTGCACGCGAGACGCGCTGGGGCCAACGTGATGGAGTGACTCCATCGCAACGCATGCACATCGGCCCGCACCGGTCTGATCGACATGTCATGCCACTCGTCGATCGCAATCGATCGTGCTCGACCTTGCTTGACAATGTGCAACAGACGAGCTAGAAGACGTCCACGATGAATTGCACCCCCACGAACCGCCATGTGTGTCGAAGCATGGCATGTCAGATCTGGACCAAGGGAGGTCTTGATCCGACCTAGGCGGTGACGTTGCACGCACGTAGGTGCCACGAAGCCGCCTCGGGATAACCCAGGCGGCTTCAGTCATTTTGGTGGTCTGAACAAGAACCGAAGAAGCGACGAGAACAGCAGAAAAAAGCAGCGGTTTGGTTCGTTCAGGCCACCGCTACTCGTAGACTGAGATCATTCGGAGGACCCAGCGTCTCATAACAACCAACCATGCATCGACAGCTCACCACCATCACCGCGCCCTTTGATTTCGCGCGCTATCCCTGGACGAGGGAGATCGTCGATCCGACTTGGCATCGAGGCTTCGAGTCGGCTCCGACCGTCGAGCTCGTGCAGCCCAGCGGGTGTGCCAAGGGATGTATCGGAGCTCCCACGTAGCTGGCTTCACTGCAGCGCAACCGCACTGCGTGAGGCCGTCTTGGGAGAACCGAGACGGCCTTTTCGATTTTGACGCGGTTCGTGCACGCGAGTGCTCGAACCGAACACAGGAGGTGCGCCCACCAGAAACCCGACGGAGTGTTGCACCGATTCGACCGACTTCGCTGCCCGGGCGGCGAAGTCGGTCGGGCGATGCGCGAACGAACCGACACGTGAACCTGGATCCCGTCCCAGGGCCCCGTTCTTTGACAGTTCATTCCACCGCGACCGTGCGGCGCTCTCCCTACACCAGGGGGAGCACCGCGTTTCCTCCCTGACCTGCGGGTAGCAGGCAGTGACGTACCGCCAGCTGGCTTGGTTCGAATCCAAGCAGGGAGCCCATCGCACAGGCGCGAGCCCACCCCAAGCCTCCTCCCCCCAATGCCGCGCCTGCTGCCCAGGCGGGGCGCAGTCCTTCGGGACTGCGCCCCGCGACTCTTCGGTGGAGTCGTTCACACGACGCCACCCAAGAACAGTCAGAGAAACAGCACGAGAAGGAGAGAACGCAACTCCAGAAAGTTAGGTGCATCATGAACGCGAGAACACTGGTCCTCACCCCGTGGTACTTCCCCTTCGCCACCGTCGATTGGCGGGCGGCCGTAACGCTCCTGTACCTGCGCAAGGCCGCGGTGGTCGCAACGTACCCGGAAGAGATTCGATCTCCATCGACGACCATCAAGATGCCTGCGGTCATTCGTCTCCGCCGGCAGGTCGAGTCGACCCAGTGCGGCACGGAGTTCTCGCAGTCCGATCTCTGCCTACGCCGCAACTTCGCCTGCGCAGGCTTCGACGTCTTCCTCTTCACGTCGCAGCCCACTTACGACCACTTGGGGGCGCGCACACGCGGCGGACGGACGGTATGGACCAACATCCTCACCGCCGGCCGCGGCGATACGAGGCCGGGCGCGCGCACCGCCGCACCTGGCAGCGTGCGCTCGACCCAGTCGTCGCTGCAGCCACTAGAGCTGCCGCTGGACCCGCCACTCGTCGACCCCGCCACCGCCCCGGACGAGTGGTGTGACACCACGGCGGTATGGCGCCGCAGCTGACCCACGGTGGTCGCGTCTGGCCCGGACGTAGAACGGGCACTCTCTGGGCGTAGCTCAGCTGGCAAGAGCGCCGGTTCCGGAAACCGGCGACCGCTCGCGGGTCCCATACGCCCCCCCCAGTTCGAAAGGGGCAGCTCGATGAGCTGCCCCTTTCGTCCATGGGCTGCCGGACTCGCCACAGCTGCAACTCGAGGCGTGAACGCGGACGGCCGTGCGCCGGACTACGGCGTCACGGTGCCGGCTCGGATCCTGCCGCCGCGAGCGTGCCCAACGAACGTTGACCGTGATTGGGCGCGCGCATACGCTGACGGGCACGTTGCCTGGCTGTCGGCGGATGCAGATCGGTACGGCACTCTGCGTTGCCCATGCTGTGGTAACGGGGGCACCGGTAGTGTGCACTGCGGCGCCCTCGACAGCCGACACAATCCACCTCAACTGGACGGCACCCTCCGGCTGTCCAGGCAGACAAGAGATTCGAACCGACATTCGCCGCATCCTGGGCGCGTCACCTCGAACGGAGGAGCGACTGACGGCCACGGGTACCGTGTGGCGCGATGCCGAGGGCGAGTGGCGCGCAGAGCTCACGACCGAGATGGGCGGTATGGCGGGAAGTCGAACGCTGCGCGGCGCCGACTGCGCAACGGTGACTCACGCCGCCGCCCTGGTGCTCGCGCTGATGCTGAAACCAGGAGATACATTCCGCGAACCCGCATCGCCGCCGCCTCGGCGCACGACTCCGACGCGGACCGAAACCCAACTGCCATCATCGGCTCCGGCGGCGCCTTCCGGCCCTTGGTTGGCGCGCGGCTCGGTACTGACCGGAATCGGAACCCTGCCCGGGCTGGAGGCGGGGTACGGGATGCACCTCGGCGCGGCCTTTGCGCATTGGGCCGCGGAGCTGCGCAGCGCCCTCTGGCTGCCCAAGACCGCGCACAGTAGCGACGTGCCGGGAGCGGGGGCAGAGTTCTGGCTCGTCGAGCTCGGCCCTGCTGCCTGCCTCCGCGTCGGAGAGACTTGGCTTCGTTTCGATACGTGCGCAGGCGCCAAGCTCCTCCAGATGCGGGGAGAAAGCTTCGGCGTCTCCAACCCGGGCAGTGCCACGGGTCGTTGGGCGGCCGCCTTTCTGGAACAGGCCGCCGCAGCTGCGCTGACCCGGCATTCCGGTGTCCGGCTCGCGCTGGAGCTGGTCTGGCCGCCGAGTCGACCCGCCTTCGCCATCCACCAGGTGGGCGAGATTCATCGCCCGGCCCGGCTCGCTGGGCGCGCCGGCCTCGCCTTCGAGGTAAGCTTCTGAGTGTGCGTCCGTGTAGGCGGCATTTTTTGCCACGACTCGAATGTCGAGCGGCCATTCATCAAGGACAGTGACTTCTGGTTCGACACGCCCCGCCCGGCTGGAAAAGGTGGCCGGCCCCCGTACTGAGACCCAGGCGGTGGCCGGCCCCCGGGCGCTGTACGAATCGCACTTCGGGTTCGTGTGGCGGAACCTGCGGCGACTCGGGGTCCCCGAGTCGAGTGCCGAGGACGCAGCTCAGGATGTCTTCCTGACCGTGCATCGCCGATACGGTACGTATGATGCCCGCTGGTCGCGGGTCGAGACCTGGCTCTATGGAATCCTGATCCGAGTGGCCAGCGATCACCGGCGCGCCCGGCGCCGCCGGCGCCGCCGCTTCGACTCCTCCGCCGATCTGGACGCCGTGCTGGAACGAGCGGGGTCTCACGAGGCGAGCCCGGACGAGGTCGTCGCCCGGCACGAAGCTCTAGAGCTTCTCGAAAGTGCACTCGACGCACTTGGCGACAAGAAACGCACGGTGTTCGTGCTGGTCGACATCGAGCAACTGTCGGTGCCTGAGGCCGCCGAGGCCCTCGGAGTGAACGTCAACACCGCCTACTGGCGGCTGCGCGCGGCGCGCAAGGAATTCGACCGCGCCCTCGTGCGCTTGCGCAGCGGAAGTGACCCGCGGAAAGGATGGGGAAGAGCATGACTCGAACCGATCTTACGGAATCCGCCCAGACCCTGCTCCAGGCAACTCGCGATGCATACGAGCCGTCGGCCTCCAATCGAGCCCATGTCCGATGGCGAGTCGATCGTGCCCTGGCATCGAACGGCACCCTGGTTGCAGGTGGCCGAGCGCGGCGAGTGGCACGCATTGCCAGTCTCTCGGCGGCCGCGGTCGTGGCGGTGGGCGCGGCGGCGGCGCTCACTTGGCGCGGCGTGCAGCCGCAGGAGTCCGCGGCCCCGATGATGGCTCCGAGCAAAGCAGCGGCAGAAGACCCGGCCCAGCGGAAGCCGTTGGGAACGCAGCAGTCGACCCCAACCGACCCCGCCAAGGACGGTGAGAAGGACCAGCCCGATCCACCCACCTCGTCGGAGTCAACGGGCGCCAAGCGCGTCGGACCGGGGTCCCGCTCCCCGAGGACTGCGCGCGGGGATCTGTCGGGCGAAGTGGCCCTGATCGCCCGCGCCCAGTCGGCCACCAACCGCGGCGAGGCCGAGAAGGCACTCGAGGCCCTCAAGGAGTACGACCGCAAGCACCCCGGCGGAGAGCTGACCGAAGAACGATCGGCCGCTCGCATCCTGGCGCTGTGTGCGGCAGGTCGACGGAAGGAAGCTCGTGGAGCCGCAGCTCGCTTCCTGGCCAGGTGGCCTCGTTCTCCCCAAGCGGCGCGGATCCAGTCTTCCTGTGCTCGCTGACCCTCGCTGGCGCCGACACCGGGATGGGGCGCTGGCGGCGCTGCTTGCAGCCACCTCCGCGTGCGACGGGAATGATACTCAGTACATGGGCTCGCATGAGCTCGCGGATGGCTCCGGCGAGGGAGGCGGTGCTAGCGCCCAGGACGCATCTGCCTCGGGCGGCTCCTCGCCGACCCCGGGATGTGGCACCACCATCGAGTCAGGGCAACGTACCCTCACCACCTCCTCCAGCGGTGTGGAGCGAACGTACCTACTTTCCGTCCCGGAGGGCTACGACGCCACCCGACCGTACCCCGTGGTCTTTGGATTCCATGCGGGTGGCGACTCCAGTGCTCAGATCCGCGACTACCTCGGACTGGAACTCGTCGAGCCGCGTGGCTGGGCCCTGTTCGTCTATCCCGACGCCATCGCGCGGGTGTTCCCCGAAGACTGGACCGTCAATGGTTGGCTCAACGGACCTTCCGGGGACATCTACGGCGGCACCGAAGATCTCGTGTTTGTCCAAGACATTCTTTCAGAACTGCGGAACGAGTATTGTATCGACGACGCGCGCATCTTCGCCGTCGGCTGGGGCTGGGGGGGCGACTTCGCCTCGGTGGTCGGCTGCTACTTGGGGGATCTCTTCCGAGCCGTGATTCCGACTTTCGCCAACGCTCCGTACTACCTGCCCGACGTCGATGCCGGCGACCCCGCGTGCATCGGCGAAAGTGCCGTCTGGGTGTTCCACGCCAAAGGGGACGATACCTATCCGATCTCATTTGGCTACGCCCATCGCGACTTCTGGCTGCAAGAAAACGACTGCCGGCAGGACACGCCGACGCCGCTCACCTTCCCCGGCTTCAATGCCGACGACGAGTGCGAGGAGTACACCTGCGCGGGTCCCCAAACCCGCTTCTGCGCATACACTGCGGAGGTGGGACCCGATGTTCCCAGCGAGTACTACGCACCCGCCACCATAGGTTTCCTGCGGGCGTTCTGACTGTGGAGAACCGGTCTCGGCATTTCGCTGCGGGTCTGCCCTGCCGAAGCCATTGCAGTCACCCGAGACCATCGCCTCGAACAGCCGGAGGCCTCCGGCCTCATCCCACTGACGCATTCTGAGAAACTCCGGGCAGGTCGTCATTTCGAGGGCGGGGCTCTGGTTCCCTCGCGTCCGCCCTTCGGGAGTGGCCAGCAGGGATTTTCTCGTCGCATAATGCGGCGCGATGCTCACCCGACATGTGATAGCCGGCTTCGCAATCTCACTGTGCACGCCCGTTCTTGCTCCGGCCTGTGGGGGATCCACGCCAGCGCCATCCACGGCGCCCGAATCGAAAGCGCCCCGCTCGAACGAGAAGCGGGTCAGCGCGTCCGTGGCGCCGGCCGACACCGAATCTCATCCAGCGTGGGATGCGCTGGTCGAGCGTGGAGAGGTGTGGGCCAGGCCCGAGCTGGATCGATTCTGCTCCGACGGCGGTCGCGCCTACTACGTGCACACGTCACCCACCACGACCTACGACGAAAAACCGGCGCCCGAGCTGGCGGGCTGCCAACCGCGGTTCGAAGCGACCGTCGCGGAGGTGGGCCACGGGCAGGCTGATCCTCCCTGCGGAGCCCAGGGGGTGGCCGGGCGAACCTACTGTTGCCCCGCCGAGCTCTCGTCACCGCCGCCGGTCGTCTCTGGAGGCGGGCCCAGCTGCCTCACCGTGTTGAACGACTTCCTCATCGAGCAGGGAGCCGATCCCCTGGTGACGCGGCCACGTCCCGGAGAGCGATCCTCCCCAACCTTCGACCGGTCCGCGAAAGTGCTCGGTCGCGGCGCCTATCTCGATGCGTGTGACGTCGGCTCCGGCACGGAGATCGAGATCTGCGCGGCCGTTCGCCAGGGTCGTGCAGAAGGAGTTTCGGTCTGCCTGGAACCGGCCGACGCCGAGGCGGGTGACTGCATCGCGCGAGCCGTGCGCCACTTGGAGTTTCCCACGCAGGAACGCCTGGATCTGACCGAGACCACCTTCGAACCCCTTCGCTGAGCAGGGCCGCTGGCTGTAGCGGCGGCTGCAGCGGGGGCTGACACCGCGACAGCCGGCGCATCGGACGCGTCCGGTCTTGCGGAGTCCCAGCCAGATAGGCGTTGCTCGGCCCCGGGACAGGCGTAAGCTCCCCAGTGCTGACGTGAGGCCAGAGGGAAAGCGGCTCGGGCTCCGGAGAGGGCCACCTGCGGTGCGCACACCGTCTGCTCGTGCGATCCGTCGGCTTCGCACGCGGCTGGCCGTGGCGGCTTGGTGCAGCGTGGTATGGCTCAGCTGCACCGATTCCCCCCCGCGCATGGAAGTGCTCCGAGTATCCCCCAACCGGGTGAGGGTGCGAGCCGTCACCGTCGCCACGGTGGAAGGTCGCAACTTCCGCAACGAGGCCCGTGCCGCCCTGGACGACCGACACGCCGAGGTCAATCGTACGTGGCACTTCAGCGTCCCCGATGTTGACACCGTGCCCTACGAGGCGACGTACTTGGACTCGGAAACCGTGCGCATCGTCCTGCCAGCTTCCCTCCCTTTGGGACCGCACGATCTGAAGCTCTCCGGTCCAAGCGGTGATTCGGCCACACTCGAAGAAGCGTTCACGGTCGAGTCGCCCTCGGCTGGTGGTGCCGGAGGAGCGGGCGGCGCTGAAGCGCAGCTCGCGGCGGCTGGAGTCGGTGGCGCGGACGAGCCCGGGGGTGAGGCGGGGGACGCTGGCGCGTCCGGAAAAGCCGGCGCCGCGGGCCTGGACGTGGCTGAGCCCGGTCCCTTCAACACACCCGTGGCTGTGGCGATGCCCCCCAATCCAAGCGGCTTCGATGACGACCCCTCGTTCACTGACGACCTGCTGGAGCTGTATTTCTCATCGAACCGCGCCGGAGGTCCGGGGTTGAGCGACATCTGGATCACCCGGCGGGCGACCATCGCTGATCCCTGGGAAACGCCCTCGCGCGTCCTGGACGTCAGCGGGCCGGGTGACGATGCTTTTCCCGGAATCTCCGGTGACGGGCTGACACTCTGGTTCTGCAGTGACCGAACAGGAGGTTCGGGTGGCCACGATATCTGGGTGACGACTCGTGCCGATCGGTCCTCCCCGTGGGCGCCGCCCACGGTCGTGCCCGAGCTGAGCTCCCCGGCAACCGACTGCGCGCCGCAGGTGTCGCCCTCCGGCCTGCTGCTGATCATCACTTCGGATCGTTCCGGGGGCGTGGGCATGCGCGATCTGTACTGGGCCACTCGTGCTTCGGTGGACGACCCCTGGGACACACCCACCCTGATCCCATACGTCAACAGCCCGAGCGACGACTCCGAGGGGCGGCTCATGGCCGACGGCCTGCGGCTCTACTTCAGCTCTGATCGCGGCACGGTGGGGGGCTATGAGCTGTACGCCACGATGCGCGCCTCAACCGCCGACGCGTTCTCTGCACCGGTTCTGCTGCCGTCTCTCAACAGCCCGGGCCTGGACCGGGATCCCTGGCTGTCGCCGGACCTGAGCTACATCATGTTCACGTCCGATCGGGACGGCGTCCAGCGCATCTACGAAGCCTGGCGTTGAGCGCGCGTCTTCACTCCGCGCATTGGAGCCTGGCGTCGGCCCAGCTGGCCCGATCCCAGGAGGCGCCGTCCAGAGCAGCAGCAGGCTCGAGGCGGGCGGCAACGTCTTGGTTCTCATCTCTCCACCGCCAATACGGGCAAGTCTTGTCCTGGTCTGCACCGGGCCCTGCCGCGCAAACCCGCGCCCAGAATTCGCGCTAGTTCGCGGCGCCAAATGACGCAATGGACGGAGGCTACCGCGGCCGCTGGGC
>CAZSVU010000155.1:0-19053 GCA_964610275.1 uncultured Polyangiaceae bacterium
TCGCGTTCGGCCCGGCGGAGGACAACGATTGCGACTTGTGAGACACAGCACTAGGCCCCCTCCGGCCCGGGCCGGCCTGCTTCTCCGCGACCAGCTCGACGGAATGGCACGGCTGCCGGTGGGACAGCCTGGGGTGACTGAGGGAAGTCGGGGGCGCCACCCCCACCTGGCGGGGTGACGAAGCAGCGGACGAGCCGCAACCGTTCACGGGGAGTCGACGCGAAAGGGATCGGCGCGCCCAACACTCGAGACCGTAACTGGACAGCGCGGCGGGATACCTCGCCCCACCGCTCTGTCAGCGGCAGTACCGCAGCACGAAGGCGCTGGAGTAGATGTGGCCGTCCGAGGCGGAGGTCAGGGTGCTCGTCGTGTCCGCGCTCGTGGGGAACGCGTCGGTTCCCAGAAAGAAGCCACCGATGTAGAGCGTATGGTCAGGCCCGGGCTGTGCTGCCAGCACGACGTCGCCGGTGGCGTCGGTCGGATCCATGACGATGGCGTCCAGGGGCGACCCGGTTTGGGCGTCGAGAACGAGCACCGCGCCCTCGGTTTCGGTCGTGGTCCCCCCGGGGACGGCGAGCGAATCCATGGCAGCGCCCTCGAGGTAGGAGGCCCCCACGAAGACCTCGTCGTCCGACGCACTGAGGGACTGGGAGTCGGCCCAGCTGTCGGTGGGGCTGCCGAGCTGTTTGGCCCACGCCACGGTTCCGGTCGGGTCGAACCGGACCACGAACAGATCTCCGTCGGCTGTGCTGCTCGCGCTGAGCGTGACCTGATCGGCTTCTCCCGGGCGGAAGACGATGGCCTCGGTGAAGTACCCCGAAACGATGCAGCTTCCGTCGTCGAAGACGCGTGCGGCAGAGGCAGCGTCCGGATACCCGGGGGCGCTGAAGACGCTCGCCCAGATCAGGTTGCCATTCCTGGAGTCGTGTACGGCGGCCCAGGCGTCGCTGCCAGGGTGGTCGTTCGTGCTCAGGGTGACGGCGTCGGATTGACCGTAGTTGAACGTTGTGTTCTCTCCCGTGTAGCCCACCGCGCACGTGTAGTCCGCATTGGCGTCGACGGTCCGGGTCACGTTGTCGTCACGACCTCTGCCGTGACTGACCCACCGGAGCGCATTGGTCGACTCGTAGAACGCCACGAACGAGTCGCCTTGCTCCTGCGCCGTCAGGGAAGCTGCGGGCGAGCTGAAGACGTTGAGGTCCAAGGTGTTCCAGAATGTGCCTCCGATCGCGAATGCACCGTCAGGAAGCGTGGCGACGTCGTTCAAGATGCCCTCCCCCGTGCCCTTGAGCAGCTGAACCCACTTCTTGGTACCACCGGCGTCGAGTCGCATCAAGAAGCCGTCGCCGCCGCCGCTCAAGGTCAGCGTCTCCGCCTCGGGGTCGTCCGGCACGAAACCGACGTCTGGCCCCAGGGCGCGGCCGAGCACCAGCAGGTCGCCACCGGGCAGGAAGTCGATGGCGGGCTCGTCCGCGCCACATCGGTTGCAGAGTCGCTTGACCCAGAGAAGCTCTCCGGTTGGGGAGTAGTGGGCGAGGAAGTCCCCGCAGGACCCAATGGGCGGAGGCAGCTCGACGGGCGTGTCTCCGGGACGCAGGAACGATATGCCCAGGCCTCCACAGTTCTTGCCGACCACGTACACGTCCCCGGTCGGCAGCACCAACAGGTCGCTCACTAGTGTGGGTGCGTCTCCGACGGCTTCCGCCATTCGAGCCCAGCCGCAGGTTGGAATGCCAGTTCCCCCCTCTCCGCCTGCGCCGGCTGCACCCACAGCGCCCGCCGCTCCAGCATCACTCCCGTCGCCAGCCGCGCCGGCCTCGCCTGGACCACCGGCGACTCCCGCCGCGCCAGCCTCGCTGGGACCTCCGGCGACGCCCGCCGGCCCAGCATCGCCCCCGGTCCCTGACGGGCTGCCCGCCGCACCGCCAGAACCGAGGTTGCCGCCGCTGCCTTGGTCCCCGCCGCTGCCACTACCTCCGATTCCCCCTCCGGAAATGTCGCCGTCGGCGGTGCCTCCGGTTCCGCCCCCCCCGCCGCTACCGGCGATGAACTGTCCACCGGTTCCGGCAGTTCCGGCTACCCCTGCAGCTCCTCCTCGTCCCTCGTCCAAGTTGGAATCGCTGGAGACGTGGCGCGTGGCGCAGCTCGAAACGAGCGTGCTCCCCAGCGCTGCCAGCAGCCAGAGCCGCGTCACCAGCGCGCTACGCATTCCGGTCGGTCGCATTGCAGCACACCCTCCATGAACCCGCCCAGCATCTCCCAGGACAGTCAAGCAGATCCCGACGGATCTGCCAACCGAACCAAGCGCGCTCGCGTGGCCGCCCGAGGCGCTCGACTGCACCGCCGAGGAACCCGCCACCGCGAGTCGCTCTGCAGCGAGGTTCAGAGGCGCAGGCTAACCGATATTCAATACGCTCACCGACTTCGAGGGAAGGGGCACCTCGAGGCCATCATCGGACACTCTGGCGTCTTCGAGTGGGCGCGGTGCAACCGTGTCCGGCGCGTCGAAGGTATTGATGGCGTTCACGGCATCGGCGGTGAGAACGCGGCCAGTGACGCTGCTGGCCAGTGGGCCCGATAGCCGACACTTCAGCTTCGCAGCGCGGTGGGGATCAGAGTTCGTCAGCGACAGGTGAATGTGACCCTCAGCATCGCGAGATGCCGACGCGCTGAGCATGGGCATGGACTCGCCCTCGTGAGCATACGCTGGCGTCTCGAGCTCCGCCGCAAGCCGCGCGGCACCTTGATGCACCTCGAGCATCTGGAACACGTGGTACGTCGGGGTGAGCAGCATGCGCGCGCCGTCGGTCAGCACCAGGGCCTGCAGCACGTTGACCATCTGGGCAATGTTCGTCATGCGCACGCGCTCGGCATGAGCCTGGAAGATGTGAAGGTTCAGCGCTGCGGCCAGCGCATCCCGAAGTGAGTTCTGCTGGCGCAAAAAGCCGGGCTCGGTACCGGGCAGAGCGTCGTACCACGTGCCCCATTCGTCCACGACCAGCGCCACCCGCCGCTCCGGATCGTAGCGATCCATGATCGCCGAATGCTGCTGGATGAGCGTGTCCATGTGGAGGGTGCCCTTCAGTGTCGCGAACCACTCCGCCTCGCCAAAGTCGGTCGAAGATCCCTTGGCGCTCCAGTTGCCCGTCGGGAGCGTGTAGTGGTGCAGGGACAGGCCGTCCATCTGTGCGGCAGCCCGGGCCATCAAGGTCTCGGTCCAGTCCGTGTCACCACCCGCGGCTCCGCAGGCGATGCGGAAGACGTGATGTTCACCGCGGTCGTAGTCTTTTACGAAGGTGTTGTAGCGCCGGTACTCGTCCGCGTACTTCTCGGCGCGCATGTTGCCTCCGCACCCCCAACTCTCGTTGCCAATCCCGAAGTAGGGCACCAGCCAGGGATGCTCGCGACCGTTCTGGCGGCGCAAATTGGCCATGGGCGAGTCGGCCGTCGAGGTGAGGTACTCGACCCACTGCATCATCTCCTGCACGGTTCCGCTGCCGACGTTTCCACAGATGTACGGCGCACACCCGAGTTGCTCGACCAGCAGCATGAATTCGTGGGTGCCAAAGTGGTTGTTCTCGACCACCCCGCCCCAGTGCGTGTTGATCATGGCCGGGCGCTGCCCGCGTGGCCCAATGCCATCTTGCCAGTGGTACTCGTCCGCAAAGCACCCGCCAGGCCATCGGAGCACCGGGATGTCGAGTCGCCTCAGGGCCGCGACCACGTCGTTGCGGATCCCGTGCGTGTTCGGAATGGGCGAGTCCTCCCCCACCCAGAGCCCCTCGTGGATACACTTTCCGAGATGCTCGGCGAAGTGACCGTAGATGTTGCGATCGATGGCCGGACCGGGCTGGTCGGTGTGGACGATCAAGGAGGCTTCTGCGGTTGGTGCGGTCATCGAGTTGCTCCTGGGTGGTCGAGTGCAGGTCTGGCCCGGGACGCTGTCCCTTTCCCGTGGTTCGTACGTCGGCGATCCCGGTCTTATCGCGTGCGTTGGGTCAGAAGCAGAAAAAGTGATCGTCCCACCCGGACTCCCGGTTGATGCCATCGACTTGCGCGGTTCCCATGAACGTGGATTGATTGCCTCTGGAGGTGGCGTGATGCGGTGGTTGGTGGTGGCAGCCTGGAGTCTAGCGAGCGTGGTTCTGGTGGCGTGCAGCTCCGATGGATCCGGTTCCAGCGGCGGCGACGACGATGTCGGGAGCGGAGGTGGAAGCTCGACGCCCTCGGATCTCACCCCGCCCGCGGGCACTCAGTGCCCGGGGGCGGCCGAGCCAGAGGAGATCGCCGAGTTCGATCAGGTGGTCGGGGACGGAACGACGGCGAGTTGCACCGAGGCCGTGCTGCGCTCGGCCGTCGAAGCGTTGCGCTCCGCCGGAGGCGGGAGCCTCGGATTCGACTGCGGCGCGGGCGCGCACACCATCACGCTCACCGAGTCGCTGAGTATCGACATGCCGCTCTTGATCGATGGCGGCGACACCATCACGCTGAGCGGTGGCGGTGCGGTGCAGCTACTCGCGTGCGACAACTACGTCGACCTAGCGGTGCAGAACATCACCCTGGCGAACGCCCAGACCAACGAGTCCGGCGCGGCCATTCACTTGCCCTGGTTCGGGACCCTGCGGGTCATCAACGTCACCTTCGAGAACAACGAGACCACCACGGTGGCCTCTGACATCGGCGGCGCGATCTTCGGCGGGGGGCTCACGGAGTTTCTGGTGTCGGGCTGCACGTTCGCGAACAACCGCGGCTCGAACGGCGGCGCCATCGTGAACAATGGTAGCAATCTCCGCATCATCAACACCGTGTTCGCCGACAACGTCGCGTTCGGGCACGGCGGAAGCAGCGAGGACGGCGGCCTCGGCGGCGCGGTGTACATCGACGGCATGCACAGCGAGACCGCCGATCCCGAACCTTTCGACCTGTGCGGCTCCGTGTTCCGTGGCAATCGCTCCAACGGACACGGCGGCGCCCTGTTCGGCTACTTCTACCCCGGGCAAGAGGCGACGATCCGTCAGTGCGAGTTCGACTCCAACCAGGTGCTCGACGGTGCCACGGGCGGCACCATCTACCAGGAAGGTGCCCCGCTCGAGGTGCTGGACACGCTGTTCTCGAACAACACCGCCGAGCAACATGCCGGGGCCATGTTCATCGGCACCGACTCGCCCACCACGCTCACCAACGTCACCTTCTTCAACAACTCGGTACCGGGCAACGCCGGGGCCATCTTCAACGTGGCCCAGGACATGCTCATCACCAACTGCACCTTTGCCGAGAACAGCGCCGAATACGCGCCGGCCATCTTCAGCGAGACCGGCTACGTGGCGGTCAACAACACCATCTTCGCGAACAACTTTGCCACCGCCAACTACCGCGATCAGAGCTGCACCCGGACGGCAGACGAAGGTGCAAACAACCTGCAGTGGCCGGACGTGCGCACGAGCGGTGCGGACGATCTTCCGTGCACCGAAGGGATCGTGTTCGCTGACGCGCTGCTCGAGCCTTTGGCGGACAACGGTGGCCCCACTCGGACCATGGCCCTGGGCGCAGGCAGCCCGGCGCTGGGCGCAGGCACCGACTGCCCGGAGACGGATCAACGCGGTGAGCCGCGCGACACCGCCACCTGCGATCTGGGTGCGTACGAGGTGCAGTAGGCTGGTTTCGGGCGCCGCCCCCAGACGGGCGCGCCATTTGGGGGGTGCGTGGCGCATGCCGCGAAGGGTGACGATTTCGGTCGCTCTGCCACGCCTGCGCCACGGTGAAGCGCACGCGCCGTTCGGCAGTCCCCGGCGCACAGGGCCGCCGGCGATCCTCGGTCCGAGGTCATGAGATGCGCTCTACAGCCCGTAGCGTGGCCTCAGGTGCCGCCACCAGTCGCGCAGCATCCAACCGTCGAACTCCGTCACGACCGCCGAGCTTCCAGCATACATGATGAAAGAGTTCACTCCGGTAGGCTGCCAGTCGTAGAAGTCGTCCAACCCAAAGCTGTGACCCATTTCGTGCAGAAGGATCATGATGCTGTCGGTTTCGACGTTGCTGACGAGATAGCCGGAGTCCACTCGCTGACCCCAGTCGCCACCGGCACCGCCGCTGAAGCCCTCAGTGAGCCAGAGCGACATGTCGTAGTGGTGCGCTTCGCCTCCGGGACAGCTCGAGTAGTCGCCGTCCTGATGGAAGAATCGTCCACAGGCTTGCGCGCACTGCGGCGCGTCCTCCCAGATGTCGTTTTCGTAAATATCGACCGAGCCGTCCGTCCAATCCAGCTGGTTGCGATCCCGAACCGCCCATCCCACCACCGTCACCGGAATGCTCGTGTAGGGCCAACAGTTCCAGCCTGAACCATTCTCCACCATCCAGTCCAACCAGTGATCCATCTGCCGCTGCAGGGCGGCATGGATCTGGTCCCTCAGCGCGGCGCTCACCGTGGCACTGGAGTCCCAGCGCACGCAGCAATTGAGGTACCCGCCGTTGGCCATGATCTGGTCCCAGGCGAAATTGCTGAAGTCCAGGTTGTACGTTTGTTCGTAGTGTGCCCAAACCTCCGCGAGCGGTGTGACGAGATTGCCCGGCGGCTCCCACGGCACGTCGCAGTCATCCGAACCTCCAGTGCCCTCGCCGCCGGTTCCGTCGCCGCCGGTGCCCTCGCCACCGGTTCCAGCCCCGCCAGTGCCCTCGCCGCCGGTGCCCTCGCCGCCGGTGCCCTCGCCACCGGTTCCAGCCCCGCCAGTGCCCTCGCCGCCGGTGCCCGAACCGCCGCTACCGGGCTCTCCACCCAAGCCGCTGCCCCCGACCCCAGGATCACCGCCCGCGGTGCCACCCGTGACGACGACTCCGCCAGTGCCGGCACTGGATGCGCCGGCCGTGCCTCCCGACCCGACGTCACCTGCCGTTCCCCCGTACGCCCCCTGTCCGGCTGCACCGCCCGCAGCTGTATCACCCCCCTCGCCGCTGGCGCCGCCGGCTCCGATTGCCTGTCCCCCGGCTCCCCCGGCCTGCCCCCCGCTCCCGCCTACCAGGTCGGTTCCGCCCCCACCGCCAGCAGCAGTACCAGCGGTCCCGCCCGAATCACCTTGATCGTGGCCGCCGGTCTCGTCACCGCCGGAGCCGTCGGAGTCGGCCTCACCCCCCCCGCCGCCAGCGCCCAGCTGGTCATAGGGTGTGCTGCAATCGCAGCTGGACCACTGGCCGTCGTCCTGACAGGTCTGGATACCGTCGGCTCGGTCTGGGCAGACGCATCTCTGGATATCGCCCGGGGTGTCGCAGGCCGTGCCGTGCTTGGCATCGCTTCCGCCGCATCCCGGCGCCAGCGAGACAAGCAGGAGCACGGCAACCACACCACCGCTGACCCGAAGTTCCTGCCTATTCATCCCAGCGAGGTAGTAGCGCAGGAGCCGCTTCGAGCGTCACCGCCGGCCACGCCGAGTCAGCCTGGGCTGCCCGGAAATCAGAAAGCCGGCAGATCACGCGGCATTACGTACGACGGTGGCCCGCGACGTGCACTGGCTCCACTCGGGCGGCCGACTCGATTCCAGCGTCTCGTCCGGCATTGAGATAGTATGCCCCCGGCGTCGAAAAGGAAGTGAGGCTTCATGGCGAACGAGAGCACTGCCCCGGCCGAGATTGCCCGGCTCATGCGCGAGTATCGCTTTGCCGAGGCGATGGACTGCGCGCGAGCGCGGCTAGCCGAGCGCCCCGGTGACCTGGAGACCCTGCTGCGACTCGGCCTGTGCTGCCTTCTGAGCCGAGCCGAAGACGAGTTCTTGCGGATCCATGCCCGCGCGCAGAAGCTCGTCGCGTCTCAGGGCCACCTGCCAGCCAGCACCGACCGGCTGTGGCGAGTCTATCAGCATCAGCTCGCCCGGCTCACCACTCCGCTGGTAATCGCAGGGTCGACCGCTCTCGGTGCCTGCAACAAGACCCCGACCGACTCGGCTGCGCCCGAGCCTGTGATGCCGACGGCGCCGAGCGTTTCCGCCGCGGCCGAGCCCGAGCCGGCTGCACCGCAGCCCGAGCCGGCCGCGCCAGAACCGTCGGCGTCCGTGGCCAGCAGCGCTTCGGCGGCCGCAGCGCCGACCCCACCGGTCGCCACCAGCGTCCCGTCGGAGCCGCCCAAGGCTTCGGCGCATCGCTACAGCGCCGGGGTGTATCGGCCTCCGAAGCCCGGGACGCACCACAAGTACAGCGGCGGGGTCTACCGCCAGTAGAGATTCTCGAATGGCTCCTGGCTCCCGAGCCCCGCGTGCCGTTGCCCGTGAGTACCTGAGCGACGGCATGCGCATCGAGCGCGACCCGGCCACCGGCCGCCTCCGCTACTTTCGCGCCGAGGATCCGACGGGCGAGGAGTACTCCTACCAGAAGCCATTCATCCTGGAGCTCGAGATCACCCGTCGCTGCAACCTGAGCTGCCCCCACTGCTACGCCGGCGCTGGCAACGAGGATTTTCCCGGGGAGCTCACCCTCGAAGAGATGGAGGCGGTCCTCGCTGACGGACAGCAGGTGGGCATCCGGGAGCTCAGCCTCACGGGGGGCGAGGTGTTCATGCGTCCCGACTTCTTCCAGGTAGTCGACGCGGGGCTCGAGCGCGACTACGCGGTCCGCTTCGTCACCAACGCGACGCTCCTCGACGACGCCCGGCTCGCCGCCCTCTGTGAGCGCCCCATCAAGCTCATCACGGTCAGTCTCGATGGGGCGGTTGCCGACGTGCACGATCGTCTGCGCGGGTCGGGAATGTACAAACGAACCGTGGCCGCGATCGATCGGCTGGTGGAGGCCGGCTTCTGCGTGAGTGTGATCACCGCCTTCTCACGGATCAATCTCGGCGAGTTCGAGGGGCTGCTCGAGTTCTGCCAAGCGCGCGGCATCGACTGGCAGGTTCAGCTCACCTCGGCCAAGGGTCGCTGCCCGCGGAGTCTGACGCTCTCACCCGCTCAGTACTATGCGCTGGGCCTGAAGGTGGCCCAGGCCCTGGCGAGCGCGCCTGGGATCAACCTCATCCCCATGGATGATCTGGCCACGTTCTCGCACTTTCCTCCTCTGAGCCTGCTCAGCGAGACCTGGCAGCGGCAGTGTACCGGGGGCTTGCTCAACGTGTTCGTGCGTGCCAATGGTGACGTCACCCCCTGCTCCGCGCTGTGCTTCGAGGAGTGCATCGTGGGCAACGTGCGGCGCGAGCCGCTGAGTGTCATCCTGCGAGAGGAGCGTTGTCGCCACAACCTGACGTGGCTTTCGGCCGAAACCCTGGAGGGCGTGTGCGCGAGCTGTGGCTTCAAGCAGGAATGCCAGGGCGGGTGTCCGGAGATCCTGCTCTGTATGGGGCAGCGGCGCACGGAAAACGAGTACTGCTATCACCGCTTGGAGCAGGCAGAGATCCTCGATGAGGTGCTGGGCGATGGTTGAGCCCCTGCGCAACGCGGTCATCGAGATCACCAATCGCTGCAACCTGCGTTGCCCGCACTGCGCCTCGACCTCGGGAAAGGCGCGTCCGAACGAGCTCACGCTGGGCGAGATCGAGGCGTTGCTGAGCGACCTCTGCGCGCTCGGCGGGGAGGAGATCACCATCATCGGCGGGGAGGCCCTGCTCCGGCCCGACTGGGTCGAGATCTGCCAGGAGGTGCGTCGACGCGACCTGCGCCTGGTGCTGATCACCAATGGGCTGCTGCTGCGGGGAAACGCGCTCGCTCTCCGCGAGCTCGAGAGGCTCGATCCCCACGTAATCGGGATCAGCGTGGACGGGGCCACTCCGATGAGCTACCGGCGCTGGCGCGGCGTCGACGCGCTGGAGGATCTGTTGAGCCTCTGCCACCGTCTGCTCGAGCAGGGCCACGAGAACGTCAACGCGATCACCACATTCTGGCGAGAGAACCTCGCCGAGTTCGACGCCTTTGCCGAGCTGTTGCGCGGCACGGGCATCACCTGGCAGATACAGATCGCGGGCCGCGGTGGCGAGCGTTTCGACGCGCAGCGCTTTCTCACCATCGACGACTTTGCCTGGCTCACCTCACGCATGCGCGACATCCTCGCCAGCGGAGACGCGAGCCTGCGCCTGCTGCCGATGGATGACTTCGGCTACTTCCCCCTCGATCCGGCGCTGGCCTTCCTGCACCAGACCTGGGGCGGCTGCATCGCTGGGGTGGAGCTCGTCGGGATCCGCTCCAACGGCGACGTGCTCGGATGTCTATCCCTGGGTGACGACTTCGTGGAGGCCAATCTGCGACAGGTGCCCCTGGCCGAGATCTGGCACTCGGAAAGGTTCTTCCAGCGTTTCCGTCAGAAGGAAGCCCACCTGCGCGGGCACTGCGCGCGCTGCGCCTTTGCGCACGAGTGTCGCGGGGGCTGTTCGGCCATGGCGTATAGCGCCACCGGATCCCTGGCCTGCAACCCCTACTGCATCCGACATCTGGAGACCCGGGCGCTGCTGGGCGAGAGTCTCACAGCGACCTGAACGGTCGAACGCGGCAACGGCACCGGCGACGCAATCCTTCAGATCCGTTCGCGTGTCGACGCAGACGCCAGCGCCGTCTTGCTGATCGTCACGCCCCACAGGCATCGAACTGGGCTTCGGGCTCACGATGCGCCTCCCGGCCAGGTGGGGCTACTACTGCCTGTTCTTGTCCTGGGGCCTGTGTTGCCGCGGCGCAAACAGCACGTACACCATCCGCGTCGGCCGCTCGACGACGCTGGATGGCGGGTTCGTGGACAAAGATGGCGTGGACCTGCTCAACGACGGCGGCACCCTGCTGGTGAGTGCGAGCACCGACTGGGTGGGGCCTGGGGGCGAATCCTTGCTGTTCGACGGCACCAACGCGTACCTCGTCTACCATGCGTACGACGCCCACGCGTCGGACAACCGCTTCCGAATGCACATCAACGAGCTCTTCTGGGACGACACGGGCTGGCCCGTAACCAGGCCGACACCGCCGTGAAGTCCGCCAGAGCGGCGAGCTCAACCCGTGCGCTCCGCAAACCCGTCACGGCGCCTCACGCGGCTTCCCGATGATAGAAGTCGAGCAGCCCGCCCAGCCGCGACCGACATCGGATCGGGCCGAGCTTCGGGTTGTCGTTGCTCGCCAACGCCGGCGTCCTGATGCGCTGACCGCCCAGCCCTTGGCGAAACCTTTCTCCGTGATGGTGCGCCTAGAACGCGTGAAGCAGATGTCGTAGGTGCCGCTCCCCGAAGATCACGAAGTGGTCGAGGCGTTCGGTCCGTATCGTCTTCACGAACCGCTCCGCGTGCACCTCGACGCTCAGGGTCTCTCCGAGGGGAGTGGGGAAGGCGAAACCCGAAGCGATCACCGAAAGCAGCGTCTCGTCGCCGGCTTCGCTTCGTAGTCGCACCCAGGAGATCTGTGCCAGCTGAGGGGCGTTGTCGCGCGTCTGCACCCCGGCGGCGAACCCGAGCAATTCGGTCGAAAAGAACGGGCAGTGGTCGTCCGAGCCGGCCGGCACCCCGGAGCCCGCTGCCACGACCGTGCCCTCCGTCACCAGATCGGGGACCACTTCTCCGTACTCGTCGGTCGTGAGCAGCGTCGATCCGGCGCACGCCCCGAGAGCAGGTATCGCCGCCTCCAGAGCGCGAGCACTCTCGGCGCTCGCACTTTGGCCAGTGTCACCACCCGCCCCGCCGGCGCTTCCGGCGGGGCCATCGGCTTGCGAACAACCCCCGGCGACCACAAGCGTGAGAGCAACACCCAAGCCGCGTTCGACCATGGCAACCTCCCTGGAGAACTCCCCAAGCGTAGCCGAGAGCCGCAGCGTGAGCCACACGCGCCCCGAGGGGCGACCCTGAACGACCCGGCAGGTGCAGTCGGCTTCCGACCGTGCGGTATCTCTGACGCGTCGGTCATGATGGGTGTTTGGAGTGGCGGATACCCGCTGGCGCCACCCCCATTGGACTTGCTTTGACTGCAACATCGGTCGGGGGGGGCGACGATGACGGACGCGGAGGCAGCAGCTCGACCCCATTCGACCTCACGGAGCGTGCCAGAACGCATCACCCGAAAGCGCCTCGACGCGGTGAGCCGCGCACCACCCCGCGGGGCTCATGATCCTACACATTTATTCGACCTGACGGGGCCTTCGTGATCTCCACTGGGCATGAAGACGGCAGCACGGTGGTTGGGTGAGTCGATATTGGGCTGCTCCGTTGCCTGGAGCAGGTCGAGGCGCGCTACGTCATTCGCGCGGCGCGCAATCGCAGCGTGAAGGACACGGAACATGCCAACTTGGCCCAGCTCGTCGCCCACCTGAAGCCCCGAGCGCGACGCACGGCTCGCATCGCGCCACGCGGCGAGGGTCTCAATCCCACGATGTCGGCGACACACCCTCCGCGAGAGGGACGTGAGGTGAAACTCGGCATCGCGGGCATTTCGGTGAGCCTCAGAGCTTCTGACCGCGGTGAACCCTTCGGCACCAATATCGTACGCGTGTGGGAACTCAACCCACCGCGCGGCGAGGAACCGATCGACTGGCTGCTGATGACGAGCGAACCGATCTCCACCGCCGAAGAACTGGCCGCAGTCGTCGACTACTACCGTGGCCGCTGGATGATCGAGGAGTATTTCAAGGCGCTCAAGTCCGGGTGCATCTTCGAGAAACGACAACTGGAATCGCTCCACACGCTCACCGTCGCGCTGGGCGCATTCATCCCCATTGCGTGGCGCCTGCTGCTGGTACGCGCCGTGGCGCGCGACGCACCCAAACGCAAGGCCAACTCCTTCCTGCGCGGTCCCGAGCTCTTTCTGCTTGCACGCAGAGCACGAGTCTCCCCGCAACGCCTGACGGCTGCGCAGGCCTGCGCTGAGATTGCACGCATGGGTGGCCACCTGAAGAGCAACGGTAATCCTGGCTGGCTGGTACTCAGTCGCGGCTACCAGGACTTGCTGCTCCTCGCCCGAGGCTGGACGGAGGCCATGGCAGCGGTCCAGGTAAAACCGATCGGGCACTAGCTCCTGCAGCGACGCACCCTTGCGGCAACGAGAAGGCGGCCCGCACGAAGAGCGTGGAGGCCCCAAACCCCCAGGCTCTTCGTGCGGGCACCTGGATAGGACCAGCCCGCGAACGCAGGTCGCGGGCAACCATCCCCTCTGCCGTCCGCAGCTGCTGCTGACAACCACACCCGGTACGGCGAGCTTCAGCGCGTGAGCTCCCCTGGAGCATCTTTGCTGACTACTCGGTGAAGCTCACGGGAACGCTCCTCGGGGTGGAGACGACGTGGCTACGGAGAAGAGGAAGGAAGGCGCCGCCCGCCTGGATGCAGTCGAGCCTTCGGGGGCTCGACTGCGGGGCGGGCTATGTGTCGGCGCGATAACAGCACGTGCACCGCAGGTGGCGCCGTGCGGGGGCACGCTGAAAACGTGTCGCCCCCGGTCAGGATTGACCCGCAGAGATCCGATCAATCATGAGCCCCGCGGGGTGATCCCGTGATCGAGATACCCAGGGTGACGCAAATAGGTATCGCTCTTGATAATCTGGTTCGGACTTTCCTGCGTCGCATGTGGCAAGTGCTAGCCTGCTTCGTGTGTCTCGCATGCGACGCATCGGAGGGGCACGGGCGCTGATCGCTACTGCCGGATTGCTGGCGGCGACGAGCTCCTGTGGGCGACTGGGCTTCGAGGTGCTGGACATCTACGGAGGCTCGCAGGCGGGTGGCGGCAATGGCGATCCGCCAGGGAGAGATGGGTCGAGTGGTGCCGCGAACTCGGGCAACGGTGGCCAGCAGCCCCAGGGCGGAATCAGCGGTAGCGCGGGTGCACCCGTCGGAGTCGGAGGGAGCGTTGGGGCCGGCGGTAGCGGAGCGTTCGGGGGAGACGTTGCTGCCGGCGGCGGGTCAATAGGCGGTCTGGGAGGCTTCGCGGCAGGGGGCACTGCTGGAGTCACCAGCGGTGGCAGCGCCGGTATCCCAGCTGGCGGCACACCGCCGGTCACTGGCGGCAGTGCGGGCAGCGGAGGGGCAAGCGGAAATGGGGGCACCGCCGTCGGTGGAAACGCACCAGCACGCGGCGGGTCTGCCGGCTTCCCCGCGACCGGTGGCAGCGCCGGCACTGCGGGCAGCGGCGGTAGCGCCGGGGTCCCGCTCGCCGGCGGCGCAGCAGGCGCAGCGGGCAGTGGCGGCAGCGGGGGCACGCCTTCCGTCGGCGGATCTGCCGGTGTGCCCGGCAGTGGCGGAAGCGCGGGAGCCGCGAGCGCGTTGGACTGCCAATCGGTGGACTGCACGTGCCAACCGGGGGAGCACTGCTCCGTCGACTGCACGGGCAGCGGTTGCGGAATCATCACCTGCTCGGCGGGCTCGACCTGCGACGTGAGCTGCAGCGGTGGCAGCTGCGACGGAATCCTCTGTGAGGATGGCGCCACCTGCAACGTGACCTGCGCGGGCACCATCTGCGATGGCGACATGAGGTGCAAGCCGAACTCGGTCTGCAACTACGATTGCAGCAACGGACAGTGCAACGGCGTCGTGTGCGCCGACGGCGCGTCGTGCGACTTCTACTGCTACAGCGGCCGGTGCAACGACGCCACTTGTGAATCCGGAGCTCAGTGCAGTTTCGACTGCCGCTATGGGCGCTGCCAGAACGACAGTTGCCTGGGCACCGCAGTCTGCAGCTACGAGTGTTCGGTCGCCACCTGCTCGGAAACCTGCGATGCGACCGCAAGCTGTACGTGCTTGAGCGGCACCGCGCGGGAGTGCGAGACCATCTGCGGCGGGGCAGTCGCCGCCGTGTGCACCAACTAGCTCGCCGTCACGGCCTCGTTCCGTCAGTCCGATACCGCGCCAGGTCGAGGTGAAAGTGGTCGTGGTGGAGCCGATCGAAGAACGGCGTGATCACCACGCTCATGACGTCTTCGTCGAACAGGCGCCGTGCGACCGTCCGCAGGAAACGCGCTTCCGGCCCACTCGCCTGGGGCTTCGTACCGCCGAAGTGGCGCTTGACGGAGAGCTGCCGCCCGTCTTCGAGCACGAAGCTATAGATGTCGATACCGTTGGCGTAGCTGTGCTCGCTGATCAGCTTGAAGCGCGCCATCTTCCGACAGCTGTAGGTGCCGCCGTGAACGATGCGCTTCACTCGCGACCCGAGGTGTCGCTCCGCTTCCTCTTGTGCGATCTGCTCCAGGCGAGCCAGGGAGAGCGCCAGGCTGCAGGACAGGGTGGGGCTGGGCGTGAACGCGATGCCGCCCGGGCCCCGCACGTAGGTCACGAGCTGCTCGTTGCCGCAGACCACCTCCCCCTGCGCGTTGGTCCGCAGCCGGATACCCGGAGCGGGGCGAAACTCGACTCCCGCGCTGGTCAGCCGGGTCTCGCAATCCGGCACCGCCTCGGGCGGCCCGACCTCGAAGTCGTTCTGTCGATCAACGTCGGCACGGCCCCACTGCCTGGGGGGCGGGGCTGGCTCAGCCCTGGCGGCCGACCGAGCGGAACCCCGAGGCGGAGGCGCGCTGGGCGCGGACGGGGCGTCTATTGGCGCGGACGGGGCGGCGGGCCTCGGCGTCGACGCAGCCGCGGCCTGCAGCGCGAACGCAGCGGGCGCGGGCTCGTCCGCCGCACACGCACTGAGCATTGCCTCACTCACCAGCAGCATCGCCAGGGCCCCGACTCTGCGCGGCACGCCGGTGAGGCACGAATGATTTGGGGGCCCTGGATTCACAGCAGGTGGAGTGAGCTCGCTCCGAGGATAGCGCCCCGACGAGGAGCCGTCGGAGCCACCTCCGTTTTCGAGCAACCGGCTGCACGGCGGCTCCGATCCGAGGCTGGTCATGCAATCGAGTCGTAGCGCAGGGTCGGAGTGTGACGCCGCGCGTCCCGGTCCGGTTTCCGGGGCCTCGGATCGCCTCTGGAGCAGCGCCGGCGCGGCGTCGGGTCACGGGCAACTGCTCGCGGAGCTGGACGCGCTGGAAGCCGAGGTGCGTGCCGCCGATCTCCGCATCCATCGCCTCCGCCGCCACCTGTCGCGACTCCTGCCGACCTGAGCGGTGCGAATCCCGCACTGCCAGTCTGCTTACGCTGGATTTCAGGACGAAGAAACCTCGGCACGCAGGCTGAGTCAGCGAACGCTCCCGGCTGCAGCGCTACTCCTTCTTGCCCTCTTTCAGGGAACTCTTCTTCTCGTCAGGGTCGTCGCCGAGTCCCTTCTTGAAGTTGCGGATCCCCTCGCCGAGGCCCTTTCCGATACCGGCAATCCGGCTGGCCCCAAACAACATCACGAGCAGCAACGCAACGACGAGTATTTGCCAGGGGCCAATGGCCATGAGTGCATCCTAGAGTTCTCGCGCAGGCGCGCGTTGGCGCAGTCATCATGGCACCTCGCTGCTGATGCGCCAACGTGTGTCAGCCCAACGACGCCACGTACCAGGCAGCACCGGAGCTTCCGAAAGGTGCTCCGGCTGCAAGAGAAAGCGTCATAGTTTCCAGCGGCTAGCAGCTCGCTCCCGAGCCCGGCCACCACCGATCCGCCCGATTATCGAAGTGCCCTGGTCCTGGTTCGCGGCCCTGGGGCCTCGGCGGTCGACCTGGGGCCAAACTCCCCAGGAATCAGCTGATCCGCAGGGACGAGGCTTTGCTCGGGTGGACAATTGGGGCAAGTTGCCCGCGGCACCGCGCCGAGTCCGGGCACCGAGGGCGTGGAAGGAACAGCGATCGGCATGACTGGCATCCGCAACGTGAGGGTGAGCAGCCCACCCTCTCCACCCTCTCCACCCTCCGGCGGTGTGCCCCCGGGCAGTGTGCCCCCCAATTCTCTCAGCTCCGGCTCCCCCGAGGGTGGGAACGAGAGCCAGGCGCGCTTTGGGTTGTTCGGAGGCGTGTTCACGCCGTGCGTGCTGACGATTCTCGGCGTCATCATGTTCATGCGCGCCGGGTTCGTCGTGGGCCACTCGGGTCTGTGGTTGGCCCTGGTCATCCTCGGGATGGCCAAGCTCATCACGACCCTGACGACGCTCAGTCTGTCCGCCATCGTTTCCAATCTGGAGATGCGCGGCGGCGGCGTCTACTTCATGATCTCGCGCGTGCTGGGCCCCGATTTCGGGGGCAGCATTGGCATCACGCTCTACTTCGCCAACGCCGTCGGCGTGGCCTTCTACGTGATTGGCTTCTCGGAAGCGTTGTTCTCGACGCTCCAACCGGTGCTGGGGATGGTCCACCTGTTCGGTCAGGACGGCAACCAACTGGTCTCGACGCTGCATCTGCAGCAGATCGTGTCCAGCGTGGTGATTGCCGGCCTGTTCGCGCTGACGTTCAAGGGGGCGGACATCGCCATCAAGGCACAGTACGTCGTACTGATCATCTTGCTCGCGGCGGTGGCAGCGTTCATGGTGGGCGGCGCCCTGGCGTTCGATCCGGCGACCTTCGAGGCCAGCAAGGCTCCCGCCTATAGCGACGGGGTCGGGTTCTGGATCGCCTTCGCCATCTTCTTCCCTGCCGCCACCGGCATCACGGCGGGCGCGAACATGTCTGGCGACCTCAAGAATCCGGCCCGACACATCCCTTGGGGAACGTTGCTCGCGATCCTGTTCACGCTGGGCATCTACGTGGCGCAGATGATTCTGACCGCCGGGGCCAACGTGTCGATCTCCCCCGACCTGGCACCGCGTGATTCGCTCAAGAGCAGTCCGTTCGAAACCCTCCAGGCGATGAGTGTATTTGGCCCGTTGGTGGTCGTGGGCGTGTTCGCCGCGACCATCAGCTCGGCGCTGGGCAGCTTCCTGGGCGCGCCGCGTATTCTGCAAGCCATGGGCCAGGACCGCCTGATGAGCGTGATGGTCTTCTTCGGCAAGGGGGACGGCCCGACCAACGAACCTCGGCGGGCCACGGCGCTGACGTTTCTGTTTGCGATTGGCGTGATCTGGGCCGGGGATTTGAATGCCGTCGCCGAGGTCATCTCGATGTTCTTCCTGATTGCGTACGGGATGATCAACCTGAGCGCGTTCGTGGAAAGCCGCGGGGGCAACCCGAGCTTCCGCCCGAAGTTCCGCTACTTCCACTGGACCATCGGGTTGGCGGGCACGCTCGGCTGCGCCGTGGCCATGCTGAAGATCAATGACACCTACGCCATGATCGCCGTGGCGATCACCGGCCTCATCTACTTCTATCTGCGCAAGCGCGACATCGAGACCAGCTACGGCGATGCCAAGCGAGGCTACATCTTCCAGCGCACCCGCGACAACCTGCTGTACTTGGAGGAAAGCAAAGCCCACCCGAAGAACTGGCGCCCCATCTTGGTGGCCATCACCGACAACCCGGTTCGGGACGCACAGCTGGTCCGCGTGGGAGCGTGGATCGAAAGCCAGCGAGGCCTGTACACGGTAGCCCAAATTGCCGAGCGCCCGAACGAGTCGCTGGCGGGGAAGCTGCGGTTACGCAACGACCGACGCGAGGACATCCGGCGACAACTCGAAGCCGAGGGCATCGTGGGATTCGCCGAAGTGCTGGTGGCCGACGACTTCTACGTGGGGCTTGGAGACTTCCTGCAGTGCTACTCCGTCGGCGGGCTCCGCCCGAACACGGTGATCGTCCGTATGCCCCCTACCGAGGAAACCGAGGCGCAGGACCGCTTCTTGAAGACCGTGGAGATATTGGCCTCGTTCGACTTGAATCTGGTCATCCTCAAACCCGGCGATCTGGCGCTGCAGAAGAAACAGCGCATCGTCGATTGTTGGTGGCGGGGCCAGAAGAACGGCAGCCTGATGGGGCTCTTCGCTTACTTGATGACGCTGGACGAAACGTGGGACAACGCAAAAATCCGGTTTCTGCGCGTAGTCCGAGACGCCGCTGAAGAGCGCGAGGCCAAACGCGTCATGACGTCACTGCGCGACCAGGCGCGGATCAAGGCGGACATCGAAGTGGTCCGCAGCGAAGACTCGCCCAAGGACGTGATCGCTCGGACCTCCGGCGCCAGCGCCGACTTGGTGCTACTGGGAATGATCGCCACGAGCGGCGAAGAGGCACGGGCCTTCCTCGACGTGATCTACCCCCTGCTCGATCGCCTGCCCACGACGCTGCTGGTGTGGTCCAACGGCGAGGCGGACGTGTTTGCCTAGTCAGCCCGCGAGCAAAGCTCGAGGGCT
>CAZSVU010000156.1:0-7442 GCA_964610275.1 uncultured Polyangiaceae bacterium
GACTGGGCGGCTCGACCAGCGGTGGTGCGACCGGACTGGGCGGCTCGACCAGCGGTGGTGCGACCGGACTGGGCGGCTCGACCAGCGGCGGCGCCCCGGGCCTCGGGGGCAGCACGAGCGGCGGTGCGACCGGGCTGGGCGGTTCGACGAGCGGCGGCAGCACCGGCACCGGCGGCACCGTCGACCCTTGTGCCAACGGCGTGCAGGATGCGGGAGAGGAGGGCGTGGACTGCGGTGGTAGCTGTTCTCCCTGCGAGGTCGTCTACCGAATTGGTCCCCCCAGCCCCTGCCATGACGACACCTACATCGAAGACTGCGCGAACGGCACCAGCCCGAGTTGCAGCGCCGCCCTGGGCGGTACCGGCTGCACGGTGGCGAACGTGTGCGAGGCAGACACGAGCAAGATTGGCCTCCCGGTCACGCACGCTTGTCCACGACACATGCTGTTCAGCCCGGAGATGGTCCAAGCGGCCAAGGATGACGCCACTCAGTACGGGTGGCCCAACCCCGACGATCCGCCGTTCAACTACGCCGTGGCGGGGCACGACATCGACACCGGCGGTGTCGACGCCGGATTGAATGGAAACTCCTGCTGCCAGTGCTACCAGCTCGTGCTCGGAACGCCACTGGACAATGCCCCGCAGCCTCCGCGCATCCCCGTTCCCAAGCCGCTGATCGTCCAGACGTTCAACACCGCTGCAGGCGGCCCCATGTCCTTCGACCTCTTCATGGCGGTCGGAGGCTACGGCGCGTTCAACGGGTGCTACAACGACCCGAACTTCAGCAACACGGCCACGACCTTCGGGGAGTTCGCCTACACTGGTTTCCCGGACCCGAACGCGCTCAGCCAGCCCAACATGCTCTACTACGAGGGCGGGCTCAGATACCTGAACCTCGATGTCTGCAACTCAATCGGAGACGACTACCAACCCAGCGCCGATGCGGTGCAGTCGGCTGCGTGTCAGGACCGGATCGAGGAGCTCTGCAACCAGATCGAATCGCCCTCGGCCATGGTGACGAACACGTCACGCGCCTCCTGCATCGAGGGCAACCGCTACGAGTCGCTCTATCACCAGAACTGGCGCGATTCGATCGTCAAGCGAGTCGAGTGCCCGGAGGGCCTCACTCGGGTCACGGGGTGCAAGATCCCCAGTCAAGGGCTGCCCTCCGCCGATCCCAACGTGGCTACGGTCGCCGACAACGACGGGTCCTTCCTGACCGGGTACGGCACCACCACCATGCAGGACTGCTGCAAACCGACCTGTGCCTGGCACGACAACATCAACGTGACCACCGATCCCGAGTTCCGTTCGTTCTACTCGTGTGACGTGATGGGAGAGCCGATCACGGCGTACTGAAACCATCTCCCGGTCTCGCGCGCCGCAACTGTAACCTGTTGTCCCTCGGAGGTCTGTTGGGCGACGTGAAGACAATGAAGCAGCTCGAGGCGCGTTGGATTGGGTGGAGGTGTTGCGGAGTCGAGGCGAGACAATTCGCGCAACGCGCGGGCGTGCCGGGTGGTCAACCCCCTGCGCTCACAGTACACTTGCTGCGCGACGCAGGCAGGCAAGGTAGGCGATGAGGAATAACGGCCGATGCACGGTGTGGGCGGGGCTCGCGGGAGCCCTGGTGGTGGTGGCTGCGTGTGCTGGAAGTAGTGACAAGCACGCTGCTCCAGGACCCGAGTGTCAGTCCGGCGACCTGAGGGAATGCCTGTGCGAGGACGATAGCCGGGGTGCTCAGATCTGCAACGAGGACGGCAGTGGGTGGGGAGACTGTCGTTGCGGAGACGACGGGTTTGGGGGCAGTGCCGGCAGCGGTGTCGGTGGCGGAGCCGTCGGCGTGGGCGGCAACGCGGTCGGCGTGGGCGGCGGAGCAACGGGCGTGGGCGGCAACGCGATCGGCGTGGGCGGCGGAGCCGTGGGCGTGGGCGGCGGAGCCGTGGGCGTGGGTGGCGGAGCCGTGGGCGTGGGTGGCGGAGCCGTGGGCGTGGGCGGCGGAGCCGTGGGCGTGGGCGGCGGAGCCGTGGGCGTGGGCGGCGGAGCAACCGGAGTAGGCGGCGGAGCCGTGGGCGTGGGCGGCGGAGCGACGGGGCTCGGAGGCGCGAGCACCGGCGGCACTACCGGCGTCGGAGGCGAGCCGGTGGGGCCCCCGGACTATGCGCTGCCACCGCCCAGCCAATGCCACAATCAGGACTACATCGACTACCAGGAGGGCTGCATCGAGGGGGACACCACCAGCGTCTGCGGTGGCGCGTGCAACGTGATCAACGCGTGTCAGGAGAGCACCGCGGAGAAGCCCTACGCGGACGTGACCTTCATCTGTCCGCGGTTCATGCTGTACAGCGACGCATTCCTGCAGGCGGCCATCGACGACGGCAACTCGGGGTTCAACTACGCCATCGTGGGGCACGACGCGGACTACGGCGGGATTGACGGCACCGACAGCAGCACCTGCTGTCAGTGCTACCAGCTCGTCTACGCGTACCCGAGTCCCAACAACGACCGGCAGGCGTTGACCAACCCGGATAACCCCGATCCTCCCGTGTCGGCTGTGCCCATTCCGCCCCCCCTCATCGTCCAGAGCTTCAACACGGCCGCCACGCCGCACAGCTTCGATGTCTACATGGCGGCGGGTGGGTTCGGGGCCAACAATGCTTGTGCACCCGGGATGCAACCGGAGGCCAGGTCCGGGATGTACCTCTATACCGCGTACCCCCCCGACGGGCAGCCTGGGCAGGGAGGCGTGAAACCGGTGAGCCTCTACACGGAGTGCAAGACGGACATCCAATGGATCACCACTGAGAGCATCTCGTCAGCGGCGTGTCAGACCAGAGTGCAAGAGACCTGCAGCCTCTTTCAGTCGAACATCCCCGGCCTGGCCGAGCAAGCGATTCGTTCGTGCACCCAGTCGAACGATCCGAACTCACTCTATCACCTCAACTGGTCCGTGTACGTGGCCAAGGTGGAGTGTCCTGAGCACCTCACCGACGTGACGGGCTGCAAGCTCGCCCCCCAAGGCTTGCCCGCGGTGAAGCAGAACGTGACCACCGCGGTTCAGGCCGCTGCGGATCCGGATTTCTGGGACCTTACGAGCGCGGGCGACCGCATGTACGAGACCACGACCATGGAGGATTGCTGTCGACCATCGTGTGCCTCGATGGACTGGGTTTCGGGCAGGGGGCTCGTGACGGACTCCCTGTATAACGCGTTCTACTCCTGCGACGTGAACGGCGATCCCATCACGGAGCCGGAGTAGCTGCGTCGCCCCCTCGTCCAACCGACTGTCAGTCTCGTGGTAGTCGCTCGCGGCGCTGGCGACGGGCCAGGCCGAGCAGAGCTGCGGACAGCCCGAGCCAGACCAGGCCGGACGGTGCGGACCTCCTGCCAGCGAGCGTGCAACCGCAGCCGCCCGAGTCCGAGCTCTCCGTGGCTGTGGCCGCAGCTCCTCCGGTCGAACCAGAGGTGGGTCCCGACCCCGTGGTGCAGATCTTCAGTGTCTGGCATTCGCCCTGGGCGCAGGCGTCCGCCTCGCAGGGGCCGAGCACACTTGGACGCTCGTACTGTGAGAGGTCGGCGTCGGGCTCCACTTGGCCAGCGCAGACCAAGGTCTCGACGCACACCGCCACGCTGGTGCAGGTCCCCGCGGCACAGTCTGCCGTCGATTCGCAGGCGATCGGTTCGCAGTGGGGGCCGCAGTGGCCGGTCGCCGGCGTGGTGCCGTCCGGACATTCCTCGGGCGGTGGCATCACCGCGTCTGCGTGAGCGACGCGCGACACCGCACCAACGCTCAAGAGCGTGGCCACAGCGACTGCAGTCGCACCACGCATCGACAGACCCTTGGTCCCAACCCTTCCGTGATTCGACATGACGCATCCTCCAGGCAGCCGCCATTCTACCCGGTTTCCGGGAGCCGTTCCCGCCTCACAGTGCGGTGCAACCGCCGTCTTCTTCGCACACGAAGCTTGCCACCCCGGCGTAGGCGTGATCCGTGCCCAGAAACGTCACGTCTGCGGGCGAATTGTCGTCCACCCCGGGGGTGCCCCAATCCGTGTCGGTCGAGCGGAGCGTGCCGCCGGAGACGTTGGCGCCGCCGCCGTTCTGCCCCGCGGTGTTTCCGGTCACGGTCGCCTCTGTGAGCTCCAGCCCGTCCGACTCGAGACAAGAGATCCCGCCGCCGTCGACGTCGGCGTGATTGCCCGTGACGGTCGTGTCGTTGATCACTCCGTCGATTCCCGAATCAGCCAGACCGCCGCCGTTACTGCGGGCCGTGTTGCCCGAGATCTCCGAGTCCCCGACGATGCTCAGGGAGCAGTTGTTGACGATCCCTCCGCCGGATCGGTCGCTCACGTTGCCGGAGATGCGGCTCTGCTGGATGCTCAGTGACCCGTACCCAAAGCAGGAGATGCCCCCACCGCTCTCGGAGGCGTGATTCCCAGTGACGGTCGTGCCATTGAGCAGGCGTACCGTCCCATTGTCGGCGCGGATGCCTCCGCCGCCTTCCGCTGCCACGTTGTTGCTGACTTGGGTGTTGTCCAGTTCGACGGCACCGCCATCGACGACCGCCACCCCTCCGCCCCCGTTCTCGGTGATCACCGAGTCCTGCACCGTCACGCTGGCGTAGGGCGCTACCACGAGGCCGCGGCCATCCGTGCTCCCGGTAAGCGTCAGTCCGCTGACGAGGACGTCGGCACCACCCTCGATGAAGGCCAGCGCCACCAGCAATACGTCACCGGGCCCGCCCGCGTCGAGCACAGTGCTCGCCCCACCATGCGCGACGAGCTGCATGGGGTGTTCGACAATCAGGGTGCCACCCTCCTGACTCAAGTCGTGCCTTCCCGGACACACCACCACGGTGTCGAAGTCCCAGGCGGCTGCGAGCGCCTCACGCACCGTGGGGTAGCTGATGGTAACCGCGCCGATGAGATCGTCGGCGACGAGGTACGCTCGAATGTCGGGCGCGGCGCACTGCCGGAACGAGATCGACTGCCCTCCGCCAGCACCCGCGGCCGCGGGTTCGACTCCTGCGCTTCCCGCCGCGCCACTTGGACCGCCGGCATCTCCGCCCACTGGGTCGGCCCCACCCGTAACGCCCCCGTCGGTCCCGCCCACGCTGCCCCCGCCCGAGCCCACCGCGCTCACTGTCCCGGAATCCTCGGTCGTGAGCCCGCAGCCCAGGGGGAGCAGCAGAAGCAATACGACGCCAGATTGCGCGATCCGCCTCAACATGCCGGAAAACTCTGCAGGTTGTGCTTCATGCTTGGTAGCACACTCCTTTGGGGGGCGCCCCGGCCGCGACGTCGGGAGAGCGGAGCGGGAAAAGGAGCTATTTGATGCGCCCGCTCGCTTCCACGCGGCAACTGAGTGTTTGACCCGAATTCGCTACACTCGGCCAGGAGCCTCCATGCAGGGAATCCAGAAGCGGGCAGCCACGAGACGCGCGTCGACCAAACCGAGCATCCTCCTGACACTCGGTCTCGTCGTGCTCCTCGGGGCCGGGTGCATCGACACCTCGCGGTCCCCGGCTGCTGACGACGGGGCAGACGCCTCGGGTGACGCGGGTGCTGCGGGCACCGGGACCGTCGGCGGTGCAGCTGGCGAAAATGCTGCGGGCGCGAGTGGGGCTCATGGGCCCAGTGGGCCTGGCTCGGAGTGGAACGGAGCTCCCGAAGTGTTTCAGGTCAATCGGGAGCCAGCCCACGCAACCCTGATGCCGTACGCCGACGTCGAATCCGCGCTCGCCGCCGACCGTCGCGCCTCACCGTACGCGCTCTATCTGGACGGCACCTGGAAGTTCCACTGGGTCGAGCGCCCTGCCGACCGCCCCAGCGACTTCTGGCAGCCCGGCTACGATGTTTCCGGTTGGGAGGACATCACCGTCCCCGGCAACTGGCAGACACAGGGGTTCGGCAGCCCCATCTACACCAACGCGGAGTATCCCTGGCGCGCCCGGGACTGGGCACCGCCTCCGGCCGTACCCAACGAGTTCAATGAGGTGGGCTCGTATCGCCGCAGCGTCACGCTGCCCGACTGGCAAGGACGCCGAGTCTTCGTGTCATTTCAGGGTGTCGAGTCTGCTTTCTACGTGTGGGTGAACGGTCAGTACATCGGCTACAGCGAGGACAGCTTCACCCCGGCCGAGTTCGACGTCACCGATCACGTGACCGCTGGCGCGAACGACATCGCGGTGCAGGTGTTCCGCTGGTCCGACGGCAGCTGGCTCGAAGACCAGGACATGATCCGTCTGAGCGGCATCTTTCGGGAAGTCTTCCTGTTCTCGACCCCCGAGGTGCACATTCGCGACTTCTCCGTGGTGACGGATCTGGACGAGAGCTACTCCAATGGGACGCTCACGGTCCGAGCCGACGTCGAGAGCTACGGTTCGGAGCAGGGCGAGGTCGCGGTGGAGACGCAGCTGTATGACGACGAGGGCAACGTCGTGCTCGGTGCGCAGGCCTCGGCCGTCGAGGTCACTGCCGGAGGGCAGGTCGAAGTCACCCAAGAGCGCTCCGTAGCCAGCCCAGCGCTTTGGTCGGCCGAGGCGCCCCACCTCTACACGCTGGTCCTGGTCCTCAGAGACGCGAGCGGTGACATTCTGGAGACCGAAAGCGCTCGGGTCGGGTTCCGGGAGTTCGAGCTCGTCGACGGCCAGATGGTGCTCAACGGTCGCCCCATCGTGCTGAAGGGCGTCAACCGCCACGAAACCCACCCGGACCTGGGTCACGCCGTGGACGAGGCCACCATGGTGCAAGATATCGAGCTCCTCAAGCAGTTCAACGTCAACGCGGTCCGGACCTCGCACTACCCGAATCACCCGCGCTGGCTGGAGCTCTGCGACGAGTACGGGCTCTACGTCATCGGCGAGACCAACCTCGAGACCCACGGCGTGAGAGATCAGCTTCCGGCCAGCGACCCCGTCTGGACCGAAGCCTGCGTGGACCGGGTGCGGAGCATGGTGGAGCGGGACAAGAACCACCCCTCGATCCTGCTCTGGTCCCTGGGCAACGAGGCGGGGGAGGGGACGACCTTTGAGGTCATGGCGGACTGGGTACACGCCGAGGATCCCACCCGTCTCGTGCACTACGAGGGATACAACGCCGTGGCCGACGTCGAGAGCCACATGTACTACCGCGTGGACTACGTGCGGGGCTACCGCAGCACCACCAAGCCCATGATTCTTTGCGAGTACGCGCATGCCATGGGGAACAGCGTGGGCAACCTGAGCCAGTACTGGGAAGCGATCGAGGCCAATCCCGCGGCTCAAGGCGCGTTCATCTGGGACTTCGTCGACCAGGGGTTGCGCCACGAAGACACCGAGTTTTTCGACTACGGCGGGGACTGGGGAGAGCTGCGGCACGACGGAAACTTCTGCGCAAACGGCGTGGTCAGCGCGGACCGCACCGTTCAGCCGGAGCTCTGGGAGGTGAAGCACGTCTATCAGAA
>CAZSVU010000156.1:7542-19040 GCA_964610275.1 uncultured Polyangiaceae bacterium
CCGAGGCGACGCGCTGGGCACCCGCGGGGCACGAGATGGCCACGGAGCAGCTGGCGGTCCCGTTCGACGTCCCGGATGCGGATCCCGTGGATCCCAGCGCGCTGCCGACGGTGACGCTCGACGACGGCTCCGAGCTCTCGACGATTTCTGGAGAGGGGTTCGAGGTCGTGTTCGACAAGACCCGGGGAACCCTGGCGACGTTCACCTTCGGGGGCACGCCGCTGCTCGTCGGCGGTCCGCTGCCCAACTTCTGGCGTGCCCCCCTGGACAACGACCGTGGCAACGGCATGCCGTCACGACTGGGGACGTGGCGTGTGGCGAGCAACGAGCGGACCGTGGACGGTGTGGTCGTGACCCAGCCGTCGGCGCAAGTCGTGCGGGTCGACGTCGACTTCACGCTCCCCACCACGGCCGCTTCGACGCTCAGTGTGAGCTACACCGTGTTCGGAAGCGGGGACATCGTCGTCGACACCGAGCTCACGCCTGGAGCAGACCTGCCCGAGTTGCCCGAGTTCGGCATGCTGATGACGGTTCCCGGCGATCTGGAGCAATTGAGCTGGTACGGCCGCGGACCCCAAGAGAACTACTGGGACCGCAATACGGGAGCGCGCGTGGGTGTGTACTCCGGCACCGTGGACGAGCAGTTCTTCCCGTACATTCGCCCCCAGGAGACCGGGAACAAGACCGACGTGCGTTGGGCCACGTTGACCAACGAGGCCGGGACCGGACTCGGAGTCTTTGGGTCTTCCCTGGTGGAGATCAATGCCCTGCACTATCCGCCCGGTGAGCTCGAGAGCAAGCTGCACCCGTATGAGCTGGAGCGCAGCGAGGACATCACGTTGCGGTTGAATCACCGGCAGATGGGAGTGGGCGGCGACGACAGCTGGGGGGCGCGGCCGCATCCCGAGTTCACGCTCCCCGGCGATCAGCCGTACACCTTCAGGTTTCGGTTGGCACCGATATCCTCGGAGACCCCTTCCGCCATGGAGCTAGAGAAGCAGCGGTTCGTGCCTTGACCGGGGTGGCGTCGTGCCGGTGCTCAGTGGTTATGCTCGTATTGAAACCAGCCTATTGCACGTGAGACGCTATTGAGGTGCATGGCCCCCGCTTCTGCTCGGTACGGGAGCAGTTTTCGGAGGGCGCTTGCGGAGTGCGCTTCGCGGAGCAATCATTGGAGTTTGGTGGGATCCAGGTTTCCTCTACCTCATGGCAGACGCAGCGCCCGGTCGCGGTGGGTTCTGGTCGTCGGCACGGCCAGCGCGTGCGCGGTCAGCTGCGGGCAGATTGGGATAGAAACGCTGGACCTCCCTTCGGGCGAGTTCCCGGGTCACGGCGGTGCGGGCGTGGCCGGGGCGGCAACAGGAGGAACCGCCGGACCCGGGGGCAGGACCGCGGCGGGAGGCAGTGCTGGCACTGCCGGCGCCACAGTGGCGGGTGGTGCAGCCGGGACGGCGGGGCGTGACGGTATTGGCGGCAACCTGGGAGAGGGTGGCACCACCGGTTCGGCGGGTTCGGGTGGAACCATCACTTCGGCCGGTGCAGGGGGCGCCGTTTCAGGGGGCAGTGCGGGATCCATCGGTACCGCAGGTACGGGCGGCGCAGTGAGCGTGACCGGCGGGAGTGCCGGAGTCGCAGGCGCCATCGGCACCGCTGGAACCCCCGGGACTGCTGGAGGTGGCGGTGCGGGCCTGGGCGGTGCCCCTGGCCTGGGCGGTGTGGGGGGGGCTGCCGGATCGAGTCAAGTCCCTGCGTCGGGAGGAGCCGCTGGAGCGCCTGGTGGCGCGGGCGGCGCGATGCCGACCTGCACCGATCAGGCACAGAACGGTGACGAAGCCGGAGTGGACTGCGGCGGGGCAGTCTGTCCTCCCTGTCCGTGCGTTTGGGGTCTGTTCGGCTCGCCGGAGCTCATCACCGGGCTCGAGCTCACCGGGGCCCAGTACGGTCCGGCTCTGTCGGCCGATGCGCTTACGCTGATCGTGTCCGAAGTCGCGGGAGGAGGGGTAGAGCATCTCTACTCCGCTACTCGAACCGACCGGGGTACGGTCTTCTCGGTCGCAGCGGCCATCACCGAAGTCAACACCGCCGACGCCCAGGGAACGCCGTTTCTCAGCTACGACGGCTTGACGCTCTACTTCTTCTCGATTCGCCCAGCAGGGTTGGGCGACCGCGACATTGTGTTCGCCACCCGTCCCGATACGAGCACCCCGTTTTCGGATGCAGTCTGGCTCGAAGGCGTGAACACCGCAGACCGAGAGCACCTGCCCACGCTGACCGAGGACGAGCTCACCATCGTATTCTCGTCGAATCGGGCTGGCGGTATGGGCTTGTCGGATCTGTGGACCGCCCAGCGCGCCAGCCGTACCGACGCGTTCAGCGCGCCGGTGAACCTGTCGGGGATCGACACCGCCGATGACGAGACTGGGCCTGCGCTTTCGCCAGAGGGCCTGACCTTGTTTTTCGTCTCCGACCGCGCAGGTGGATTGGGCCGCGCCGACATCTGGATGGCCACGCGCCCTGACCCGAGTAGTCCTTTCGGCGCGCCCGTGAACGTCGCGGAAGTCAACTCGGACGCATCCGAGATCGACCCTGCCATCTCCGCCGACGGCCGCGAGCTGTTCTTCTCCCGCGATACGTCCGGCAGCCGGGAGATCTGGCGATCGATCCGGGACTGCGAGTAGGGGACGCTGCTCGGAACCGAAAGCCCAGGCGACCCGGTCGGCCACGCGTGGGGGCTCTCACCCCGCACGCGACCCGGACGGTGCCGGCTCGTCCACGGCGTCCAACATGGCGCGGATCCGGCGCACCAGGGTGTCGGGCGTGAAGGGCTTGGCAAGGTACTCGCAGTCAGCGGGAAGTCGCTGGACCGATGCCAACCGATTGTCCCAGTATCCCGTGATGAACAGCACAGGCAGCTCGGGCAGGCGCTCGGAGAGCTCGACGCCATCCAGCCGCGGCATGACGACGTCGGTGAGGAGCAGGTGTACCACCTCTCCGTGGCTGGCGTGCAGCGCGAGCGCCTCCTCACCGTCGCCTGCTTCCAGGATCTGGTAGTGGTGGGCGCGCAGTGCCCGGACGATTACGCTCCGGAGCGCGACGTCGTCCTCCACCACCAGGATGGTCTCGTCGCCGTCCAGCGCCACGGGCGCGGGGCGCAGCGTAGGCGGACGCTCGGTGACGGACTTCTCGTCCGCGCGCGGCAGGTAGACCGCAAAGCAGGTCCCCTCGCCGGGGCGGCTGCTCACTTCGATCTCACCGCCGCTCTGCTGCACGATTCCATAGACCGTGGAGAGCCCCAGCCCGGTTCCTCGGCCCGGCTCCTTGGTGGTGAAGAAAGGCTCGAAGATCCGTCCGGACACCGCTTCGTCAATGCCGACGCCCGTGTCTTCCACCTCCAGCGCAACCTGCTCGGTTGGCCCCTTGGCGGCGTCACGCTCCTGCACCACGCAGCGCGTGCGAATGAGAATCTTGCCTCCCGCGGGCATCGCGTCGCGCGCGTTGACCACGAGGTTCATCAGGATCTGCTCGACCTGCCCGCGATCCGCCAGCACCTTCCACGGACGGTCCTGAAGGTCCAATTCGAGCTCGACATCGGCGCCAATGAGTCGCGGAAGCATCTTGCCCAGGCCGCCGACGACTTCACTCAGATCCAGCAGCGTCGGGCTCACGATTTGGCGGCGGCTGAAAGCGAGCAGCTGTCCCACCAGGTCGCAGGCGCGGGCCGTTGCTGCCTGAATCCCCGCGATGTCCTCCCTGGCAGACTCGGGTTCCCGTACACTTCTGGCCAGGAATGCGGCGTAGCTTCGGATGACCGTGAGGATGTTGTTGAAGTCGTGCGCGACGCCACCGGCCAGGGTACCGAGCGACTCCATTCGTTGCGCACCGACGAGCTTCCGCTCGAGCTCGCCGCGCTCGCGACGAAGCTCTGCCTCCCGGAGCTCGCGCTCCACAGCAGGCACCAGGCGCGCGAGTTTGTCCTTGAGGATGTAGTCCTGGGCGCCGGCGCGCATCGCCGCTACCGCCACGTCTTCGCCGACGACGCCGGAAACCAGCATGAACGGCAAGTCGGGGAATCGCGCTCGGACCATGCGCAGCGCCTCGATCCCGTCGAATCCTGGGAGGTTGTAGTCCGAGAGCACGATGTTCCAGTCCCCCAGCTCGAGCGCCGAAGAGAGTGCCGTGCGGCTGTCCACCCGGACGTGCGAGAGGTAGTATCCAGCCCGCTTGAACTCCTGCAGCAGGAGCAGCGCATCGTCCTCCGAATCCTCTACCATCAGGACTTTGAGTGGCTTCTTCATTCCCTCCGGGTCGTCAAGGTGGAGGTTGGTTCAAAAGCACCCAGTACATCCCCAGCTGCCGCACGGCATCCGCGAAACAGCCAAAGTCCACCGGTTTCTGAACGAAGCTGTTGGCTCCGAGCTCGTACCCCCTGAGACGATCTTCCTCTTCCTTCGACGACGTCAATACCACGATCGGCACCAGACGGGTGCGCTCGTGAGCTCGGATGCGTCGCAGCACCTCCAGTCCATCCACCTTGGGGAGCCGCAGGTCGAGCAATACCACCGCTGGTAGCGGGTCCCGGGCGCCCAGCGCGTCACCAGTTTCGCCGAATAGCCACGCCAGGGCCTCGGCGCCGTCGTGCGCCACGGCGATTTCGTTGGTGATCTGGTGGCGCTTGAGCGCGCGCACCGTCAGCTCGAGATCGTCCGTGTTGTCCTCGACGATCAGGATAGTCCCTCCCGTTCCTTGGTTTGAGGGCGTTGCTTGCATGGTGGGCGGGCCGACTTTCGGGTCAGACTCGGGTCGGCGCCGTGCCTCTTGCACACCCTGGGCCGAAGCGCGTTTGCTCTCGGCGGTCGCGGGATCCCCCCACATTGTCGGGAAACCACGGTGCACCCCGCCGTGGGGGTGCGTCACGCGCCTTTCGGAATGCCCACATCCGACCACACGACGGTCACTTCCGGGCACCCCGCCGAAGGAGATCGGCCCACCCTCGCTCGGGGGTCGCGCCGGGCGGCGAAGCATTGGAAACAAGCCACTGCAGGGTGAACCCGGCGTGAGAATCCGGTTGACGCGCGACAGGGGGGGCTCAGACTAGCAAATCCGGGTTTGGCGTCGGATTCCGAATGCTGACCCCGGCATGAAGGGAAACTCTGAGGGGGTGGAGACCGACTCGGTTCCATTCCGTCCGTCCGAGCCGGAGCGCCGTCAGATGGCGCTGCACTTTGACACCGCCCGCGTTCGTGGGGCAGCGGCCTTGCTCGGTGCGCAAGAGCGAAGCGTACCCGGCTCCGCCAGTCGCGGCAGCCCGTGAGCGGCGCGCAAGACGAAACCATGCTGATCCTAGCTCAACCAACCGAGGCTGGCGTCGAGGCGGCGCAGCGGCCCCTCGTGGTCTTCTCGCTGGACGACCAGCGCTACGCGCTGGCGCTCCCGAGCGTGCAGCGGTGCATCCGGGTGGTCGCCATCACGAAGCTTCCCGACGCGCCAGCAGTCGTCCTGGGGATCATCGATCTGGGCGGAGCGGTCATTCCGGTAGTCGACCTTCGCAAGCGCTTCGACCACCCGCCCCGCGAGGTGCGTCTGTCCGACCACCTCGTGGTGGCCAGGGCCGGAGCGCGGACCGTCGCGCTGCTGGTGGACGAGACGAGGGGGGTGATCGAAGCCTCGCCGGAGAGCTGCGCGCCTGCGGGCGAGATCCTACCCGGGCTCGAGCTGGTGGACGGGGCGGTGAAGCTCGAGGACGGCCTCATCCTCATCCACGACCTACAGCGCCTGCTCTCCCTCGACGAGCAGACGGCGATCGACCACGCGCTTCGCGCCGCCTCAAGCCAGGATGCCCCGGCGAGCGATGGCGCGGCGACGAACAACGCGAGAGCGGAGCGCCGTGAGCGATGACCGCCGCCCTGGACCGAACGCTGATGGGTGAGCTGAGCGGTTTCGTCGCCGAGCGCACGGGCCTGCACTTCCCCGAGGAGCGCTGGCCCGATCTGGCTCGGGGCCTCGAAACCGCCGGCCGGGAGCTCGGCTTCGAGGCCGCAGGCGCATCCTTCGGCTGGCTCAGGGCCCAGGGGCTGACGGTTCGGGAGGTCGAGACGCTCGCCAGCCACCTGACCGTGGGCGAGACCTACTTCTTCCGGGACTCGGCTAGCTTCGAGGTGCTCGAACGGGAGATCCTGCCGTCGCTCATCGCCCGACGCGCCGAGGCCGGTCGGACACTGCGCCTGTGGAGCGCGGGGTGCTGCACCGGAGAAGAAGCGTATTCGCTCGCCATCACCTGCGCCCGTGCGCTGCCCGATCTCCGGGCGTGGAACGTGTCTGTCCTTGCCACCGACATCAACCCGAGGTTTCTCGCCAAGGCCGAGACGGGCGTCTACGGTGAGTGGTCGTTCCGCGGCGCTCCTGGCTGGTTGCGCGAGCGCTACTTCTCGCCCGCGCCCGACCGGAAACTCACCATCGATCCGGCCGTGAAGCAGCTGGTTCACCTCGCCTACCTCAACCTGGCCGAGGACGCGTACCCATCGCTCCACAACCAGACCAACGCGATGGACGTGATCTTTTGTCGCAACGTCCTGATGTACTTCACGCCCGATCACCAGCGGCGAGTCGTGGCGGCGCTGCATCGCTGCCTGGTGGACGGTGGCTACCTGCTGGTCAACCCCGCCGAAGCCAGCGCCGCGCTGCTGCCGATGTTCGCAATGGAGAACGCCGGCGGGGCCATCGTCTTTCGCAAGGGCGCCTCCCGGCCCCACGTCGGATACTGGCCCGAGCTCGCCTCGCCCGAGCCCGCGCTTCCGCCAGCCGAGCCCGCAGGCCTGGCCGCTCCCGCAGCATCAGCGGCTCCCGCAGCGCCAGCGGCGGCCGCGCCGGCCGCCTTGGCTGCGGTCGCCTCGTCATCCACGCCGGTCGTCCCGACCTCTCGTGAGGACCTGCTCTCGCTGGCGCGGACCCATGCCAACCAGGGCCGGCTCGAGGAGGCGCTCACGTCGTGCCGGCAGGCGATCGTGGCCGACCGCACCAACCCCGCCGCTCATTTCCTGCATGCGGCGGTGTGCCAGGAGCTGGGCCGGCTCGAGGAGGCAATCGACGCGCTGGGCAGGGTCCTCTACCTCGACCAGGATTTCATCCTCGCCCATCACGCGCTGGGCGGCCTCTACCAGCGGCTCGACCAGCAGAAGAAATCCAGGCGCCACCTCGCCGTCGCCCTCACGCTCCTGCTGGCCAGGAGCCCGGACGAGATCGTGCCCGAGTCTGATGGGATGGCCTGCGGCCGACTCACGGAGTCGGTTCGAGCCATGACGGAAGCGTGACGACATGCCAGGGCAAACCATCGACTGGGAAGGGATCCATCGCCGCCTCGCGGTCACTGCGGCGGCCATTTCCGGAGGCCTCGATCACGGCCTGGAAGAGGCCCGCGGCATCCTCGAGACCCGCGCGCGAGCGGCAGCCAGGCCACCGGCCGGGCCGGACGACGCGGAGCGGCTCGAGGTCCTCGCCTTCACGCTCGCCGACGAGACCTATGGCGTCGAGACCCGCCACGTCCGCGAGGTCTGCCAGCTCAAGGACCTGACGGCCGTACCCTGCACACCGCCCTTCGTCGCCGGCGTGATGAACCTGCGCGGTCGGATCCTGGCCATCATGGATCTGCGCGAGTTCCTCGAGCTGCCCGCCCGCGGGCTCACCGAGCTCAACCGCGTCATCGTCTTGTCGGGCGGCGACGACGAACTCGGGCTGCTTGCAGACAGTGTCGATGGGGTGCGCTCGGTGCGCACGGCGGACCTGCAGGACGGCCTGCCCACGCTTACCGGTATCCGGGAGCGATTTCTCACCGGATTCACGGGCCAGATGCTCGCCGTGCTCGACGGCGACCGTCTGCTCACGGACTCCGCCCTCAAGGTCGACGAACGCGCCACCGGGCAGCTTGGCTGACCCCGGTCAGCAAGGGGAAGCTCATGAATTGGTTCAAGAATCTCAAGACCAGATCCAAGCTCTTGCTGGGGTTCGGCCTGATCCTGGTGCTGCTCGGCGTCGTCATCGCCGTCGCGTACGAGGGGATGGCCAATCTCGATCAGTCCCAGCGACGCCTGGTCGAAGAGCACTTACGGGCGTCGCTCGACATGATGAGAATCAGAAGTCACCAGAATCATCAACGGGCCGACATGCTCGAGGTCTTGGGCACGACCGACCCCGCGGTTCAAGCCAGCCTCGAGCGGGACATGAGAGAGCGCGCGCAAGCGATCGACGAACTCGTCACCAAGGTGGATGGGATCTTCAAGAGGCGCAACGACAGTGCAGACATCGACGCGGTCGCCGAGGTCAAGCAGTTGACGTCGGCGTACCGCGAGACTCGCATGAAGGAGTTCGATCTCATTCATCAGGGCCAGCTGGAGGAGGCCCGCGCGCTGGGTGCCGGGGAACAGGCCAATCGCATGGATCAGATCCGCGACGCGCTCCAGCAGCTGTCGACCCGCCTGGAGACGGACGCCGCGGCAGCCGTTGCCCAGTCTGAGGACCGGCTTCGCAACACGTTGCGCATGTTCGCGCTCATCACCGCGCTCGCGCTCGGTCTGGGCGTCTTCATGGTCTGGCTGATGAACCGCCTGATCGCGGGCCCGCTGCAGGCGGTCACCGGCGTCGCGGAACGGGTCGCCGCGGGCGACCTGACCGTGCGGATCGAGGCCGAGGATCGGTCGGACGAGGTCGGTGCGCTGCAGCGGACTTTCCGAACCATGGTTGAGAAGCTACAGAAGTTCGCGTTGGCTGCCGAGCAGGTCGCCGCCGGCGACCTGACCGTGGAGGTCGAAGCTGCGAACCGGTCGAACGAGAGCGACACCCTGCAGCGGGCTCTTCGGAGCATGGTTGAGAACTTGCGCGAGCTGAATCGCGAGCTCCGCGAGGGATTTGGCATCCTCGCCTCGTCCTCTTCGGAAATCCTGGCCACCGTTTCCCAGGTCGCCGCCGGCGCATCCGAGACCGCCACCGCCGTGAGCGAGACCTCGACCACCGCCGAGGAGGTCAAGCAGACCGCCCACCTCTCCAGCCAGAAGGCCAAGGCGGTCCAGGACAGCGCCCAGAAGACGGCTGCCGTATCCGAGACGGGACGGAAGGCCGTCACCGAGTCGCTCGAGGGCATGAATCGCATCCACGAGCAGATGGAGTCGATCGCCGAGAGCGTGGTGCGGCTTTCGGAGCAGGGCCAGGCGATCGGCGAGATCATCGCCACCGTCGGTGACCTCGCCGAGCGGTCCAATCTCCTGGCGGTGAACGCCGCGATCGAGGCCGCGCGCGCCGGCGAGTACGGCAAGGGGTTTGCGGTGGTGGCGGAGGAGGTAAGGAGCCTGGCCGAGCAGTCGCGGCAGGCGACCACGCAGGTGCGGACCATCCTGATGCAGGTGCAGAAGGCGACGACCGCCGCGGTCATGGCCACCGAGCAGGGGACCAAGGCCGTGGCCGCCGGGGTCAAGCAGGCGAACGACGCGGGCGACTCAATCCGCACGCTCGCCAGTAACGTGGGCGAGGCCGCGCAGGCTGCCACGCAGATCGCCGCGTCGAGTCAGCAGCAGCTCGTGGGTATGGATCAGATCGCCTCGGCGATCGCCAACATCCGGCAGGCCACCACCCAGAACATGGCGGGCACCAAGCAGCTCGAGGCGTCGGCGCGGAGCCTCCAGCAGCTCGGCGGCCGGCTGAAGGACCTGGTCGAGCGCCAGCGCATCGAGACCTGAGGCGAGGCGGACGAGCTGATGGACAAGAAGCACGAGGAGTTTCTGGCGCGCATCCGGGAGACCTTCCGGATCGAGGCGGCCGAGCACCTCGCGGCGATCACCGCCGGCCTCCTGGCCATCGAGCGCGCGGACGCAGCCGAACGCGCCTCCATCGTCGAGCGCATCTTCCGGGAGGCGCACTCGCTCAAGGGCGCGGCGCGGTCGGTGAACCTGCTCGCGGTGGAGGAGCTGTGCCAGGAGCTGGAAAGCGTCCTCGCAGCTGCCAAGCGCGGGGAGCTCCCGCTCGGCCCCCAGGTCGTCGACGCCATCCGTCCGGCGCTCGATGTGCTCGCGGCCTCCTGCAGCCGACCCGGCACCGATCCGTTGCCACAGGAGCGGGAGCGGGAAGAGCAGGCGCTGGCGCTGCTCAGGCAGACCTTGGCGACCGCGATTGCCCCCGGGGCCGAGCCGGCGGTGGCGCGCCCGGCGGCAAGTGCGACCCCGGTGCAGGCCGCTCGGCCGCAGACCCGAACGCCGGAACCCGCCCCCACGGGGGATGTCGAGCCGCTCACCCACCTCGGAACCAGCGCCACGACACCCGAGTCGACGGCGACGCAGCCATCGGCACCGGACACGGTGCGCGTCTCCACCAGCAGGCTGAGCGCCATTCTGCTCGAGACCGAGGAACTGGTCGGCGCCAAGCTCGCCGCGACCGCACACGCTGCCGAGCTTCGCGCGCTCGCCGCGGACCTTGCCGACTGCAACCAGCAGCGACTCCGGCAGACGGCCCGGCTTCGCCGAAGCCGCGACGCCGCCGGGCTCGCCAACGAGCTGGTCGACTCCGTGCCACTCTACCTTCAGACGCTGGAGAGCTCGGTGCGCAAGCTCGCTGGGGTCGCGCAGGAGGACGCCCTCGCTCTCGCGGCAATCAGCGACCGGCTCCTCGACAGCGCCAAGCAGGTGCTGCTGCTTCCGTGCTCGTACCTGCTGGGCCCCCTGCCTGGGATCGTTCGCGAGCTGGCGCGGGACCAGGGCAAGGAGGCCGACCTGGTCGTTCACGGGGAGGACATCGAGATCGATCGTCGGGTCCTCGACGAGCTCAGGGATCCGCTCCTGCACCTGCTGCGCAATTGCGTCGATCACGGCATCGAGCCGGCGGACGCACGCCGCGAGCTGGGCAAGCCGAGCCGCGGGTCCGTGACGATCAGCGCCCGACCGCTCGACGGCGGCCGGGTCGAGCTCACGCTGGCTGACGACGGCGCCGGGTTCGATGCCGGCAAGGTTCGCCAGGCTGCCATCGGCTTGGGACTGGTCGCGACCAACGAAGCGGCCCGGCTGACCGAGGCCGACCTGGCCGGGTTCGTCTTCCACTCCGGACTGTCGACGAGCCCGATCATCACCGACCTGTCGGGTCGGGGGCTGGGCCTGGCGATCGTACGCGAGAAGGTCGAGAAACTGGGCGGCACGATCGGGGTGAGCTCGACGCGTGGCGTCGGCACGACGTTTCGCGTGCTCGTGCCCCTGTCGCTGGCGACCTTCCGCGGCGTGTTCGTCGAGGTCGCCGGCCGGCGCTTCGTGATTCCGAGCGCCAGCGTGGTGCGCGTGACCCGGGTCAAGCCGGACGAGATCAAGACGGTCGAGAACCGCCAGACGTTCGCGCTGGGCGAACACGCGGTGTCGCTGGTGGGCCTGAGGGACGTGCTCGGGCTCTCCGGGCCGGACCGGCGCGCGAATGGAGCGGCCCGGCCGGTGGTCGTGGTCCGCGCCGCCAACCGCCAGATCGGCTTCGTCGTCGAC
>CAZSVU010000157.1:0-19017 GCA_964610275.1 uncultured Polyangiaceae bacterium
ATTCCTACCGCGACCCGCGGTGGATCACAGGCGACAATGAGCATTGGGTGGCGGGTGCTGAATTGGGGTTTGGGGAAATGGATCTCAGGGTTTGGGAGGACGGTACCGCACAACAAGGTAGCACTGCCGGTCAGTGGTTCACTTCGAACAACATCGTCTTCGTGTTTGTTCCGGAATCCGGTTCCAACAGGGTGTACCCGTATATCCTTCTCGACTGCACGCAAGGATCGCTGCTTTCCGAAGGAGGTTTCGGGGCCGGCGGTTTCATCGGGAGGATAGCGAAGGAGGAGGAGGCCGGCAACAAACCGAGCGTATCCAACCTACAGAGCGGCCAGGCATTGGCCGCGGCAGCGGGGCCCAACTATCAGATGGTCGACATGGTCAACATGCCGGCGTCGGCTCAAGAACAGGATCCGCGGCTACTCGACGGGACGGACCAGTGTTGGTTCCAGAACAACATCAACGTCGGCGGTACGCACAACTACAGGAAAGACGTAGACCCAGACGAATTCCGGTTCGTCGTGATTGACGGGGGGAACTCGATTATCCTCGCCAACGGCAACTGGTTCACCATCAACGACGTATTCCTGCGCATCACGCACCCCGACGGATATGTCGCCGACTATCTGTACGCCGTGGACTCGGGTGGGCCGACCTTCTATCACAACTCGTTCCAGGGGTATGAGCGCGCTGACTTCAGGATGTTCGAGATATACGGAACCAACGACGCCAGTTTCCCCGCCACCTGCATCAACAACAGCTGCAGCGGCGAGATCGAAAAGGGTCAAGGTCAATCGCTATATGCCAACCAGGAAGACGGCGGATCGACGTATGTACCGGCGCCGACCCCGGCGGGCGGTGTCTACTAGACCACTCAACCAAAAGAGAATGATTCGCTGAGACAAATTCTCTTTGCATCATCATCGTTTGCCATGACTGCGAAGTCCCTTCTGTGGGCACTTCGCTTGGGCGGGGACAAGCGATCCGAACCCATCCTTGGCGGGTAGCACGTTTGGAGGCTGAAAATGAAGTTGGTGGGCTTTCGGTTTGTGCGTGCGTTCCGTTGGATTCTCGTTTCGTCCTTGTTCGCTGTGGGTGCCTGTTCCAGCGAATCGGACCAGGAGACCAACGCCGAGGGGGATTGCCCTGCCGGCCAACTCCAGTGCGGCACCTCGTGCGTGGATCCCAACGTGGACCCGAACAACTGCGGGGATTGCGGCGTGGTGTGCGCGTCCGGGCAGAGCTGCGTGGCCTCGACTTGCCAGTGTCAGCCCGGACTGACCGCCTGCGCTGATGGATGCACGAACACCAACGAAGATGGCAACAACTGCGGGGCCTGCGGCGCCGTGTGCGTCGCGCCGCAGGTGTGCTCCGCCGGGACCTGCTCGGACACCTGTGCGGCAGGCTTGACCGTCTGCGGCACCAGCTGCGTCGACACCAACACCAGCGTCCAGCACTGCGGCGGGTGTGACGTCGTCTGCCCCGCAGGGCAGGCTTGTAGCGGCGGCACCTGTCAGTGCGCGGTCGCGGGGCAGCTGTTGTGCGGCGGCACGTGCGTGGACGTGCAAAGCAACGCGTTGCACTGCGGCGCCTGTGACAACGCCTGCGCTGCCGGCGAGACGTGTGCGAATGGGGTATGCACCGGCGGCAGCACCGGAACCGGCGGCACCGGCGGCACCGGCCCGGGCACCGGCGGCGCCGCTGGCGCGGGCTGCACACCCGGCGAGATATTTGCTCCTCCTGCGGCCCAGAGCTTCACGGAAACCGTAAACGGTGTGTCTTTTGATATGGTGTACGTGCCGGGCGGTACATTTACCATAGGGTGCGAAAGCGGTACCTGCCCGGCTGATACAACACCCGTGTCGGGCGTGACCGTCAGCAGCTATCTCATCGGGAGGGCCGAGGTGACGGCAAATATGTGGACTGCCGTGATGGGCGAGAGTCCGTCTGGCTTCGGCTTGAGCATAACCTGGTATGACGCCATGGAATTCGCTTGTGAGTTAGGCCAGCTGACAGGCAAGAACTATCGTATGACGACCGAGGCTGAGTGGGAGTACGCGGCCAAGAATCACTTGAGCAGTTTGGACGACATCGGCAGCGGCGAAGAATGGGCGTACAACTCTTGGAGCGGTACGCATATGGGCGGGACTGATCCCGTAGGGCCGGGTAGCGGAGCACACACTCAGAAAACGCGGCGGGATGCGCAGGGAACCGCCGACAACATCACCGGGCGCCTCATCCGTTCCATCGAAGGCATAGGCCCCGCGTTGCGCTTGGTCATCTCGACTGAGATGGACTTCCCGCCGGACTATGTTCCGCCGTGCGATCTCTGCGCCCCAGTGATGGGCGAGGAACCGGAGAATTCTTACCGTGACCCGCGGTGGATCACCGGCAGCGATGCGCATTGGACCACGGGGGAGACAGCGATAGGCAATTTCGATCTCAGGGTTTGGGACGACGGTACCGCAAGAATGGGTAGCACTGACGGTCAGTGGTTCACCTCAAACAACATCGCCTTCGTGTTTGTTCCGAGTTCAGGTGATAGCACCAAGTACGCGTATGTCTTTGTTGATGACACCCAAGGGTCGCTCATTTCCGACGCGGGCTTCATGAGCGGCGGTTACATCGGGAGGATTGTGAAGGAGCAGGCGGACAGCGTCACCAAACCTACCATAGCCAACTTGCAGAGCGGCGCGGACTTAGCCGCGGCGGCGGGGCCTGACTATGACATGGTCGACATGGTCAACATCCCGCAGTCGGCTCAAGAACAGGATCCGCGGCTGATCGACGGGCCAGGCCAGTGTTGGTTCCAGGACAACACTAACGTCGGCGGTTTGCACCACTACAGAAAAGACGTGGACCCTGAGGAATTCCGGTTCACCGTCAATCAGGGAAACCAGACCATGCTCGCCAACGGCGCGTGGTTTACCGTCAACAACACCTTCCTGCGCATAACGCACTCGAGCGGATATGTAACCGATTACCTGTACGCCGTAACCGACGACGGTTCCTTCCTTCACAACTCGTTCCAGGCGTATGAGCGCGGTGACTTCAGGATGTTCCAGATCAAGTCCAACAGCGAAAGCTTCCCAGCCACCTGCGGCAGCCACTGCAGCGAAGAGATCCCAATGGGTCTGGACGCTTCGTTCTATGCCACCCAGGACGTCGGCCAATCGACGTTCGTACCGGCACCGTGCCCAGCGAGCGGTTGCTATTAGAGACCGTCGCCTCACGGCCAGGTTGCGCTGACCAAGAACTCCGGAGGAATCCAGCGCGACGAATCATCGAGCTCGGAAGGCCAGGAGGTCCTGACTCGCAGCGGGGCTCATTCCCGAAAGGTCACATTGGCGGTCACGGGAATCGCAGCATGGGTGGTGCCATCGGTGATCGAGAGAACGGCGTCTCTTGCGCCGCCGGCAGCGCTCATCGGCGGGCTGCACACCACCGAGACGGTGCAAGTCTCCTGAGGGGCGAGGGTCGTGCAGTCGGTGTCGCTGATGGCATAGTCGCTGCCCCACTCACCGACGACGGTCGAAGTGATCGTCCCCGAGGTGGTATCGCCGACGTTCGTAACGGTGAAGACGACGGGCTCACTCGTCTCATCGAAGTAGGCGACGAACGGCGGAGGGTTCTCGGGCTCGACGGCTAGGTCGTCGGCGCTCGTGACGTTCGCCGTAATCCCCACCGCCGCCATTTGGCCGAGGTCGCCTCCGGCTCTGATTCCGACCATTACGTCGCTCCAGCCGACGTCCGGCGACAGCAACTGCACCGTCACCACACACGAGGCTCCCGCGGCGAGCGTCTCCGTGCACGTGGTAGCGGCGGCGTCGAGGGAGAGCTCGTCCCCAACCGTCCACACGTCTAGCTCGGAAATGGGGACCGTCGCAGTAACCACAATGCTGTGCTGGATGGGGACGCCCGGCGGCACGTTGCCCAGCTCCAGGATCGCCGGCGGTGAGATCTCGAACCCACTCGCTCGACCGACCACGTAAATCGATAGGTACGGGTCGGCGCCTGGCGCCGCGGTGATCCGCACGAAGTTTTCGTACAGACCAAGATCGGGCGGGGTGACGCCGATCGTCAGGGCGCACGACTCGCCAGGAGCTAGAGCCGCGTCACACCCGCTGATGGTCACGGGGTCGGACGAGCGACCCGGAGCCACGCCGATGCTAGGGATGCCAGAGGTGGACGCGCCCCGGTTGGTCAGCGTGAACGTGTCCGTGGCGGTGGTCCCGAGAACGATGGTGCCGAAGTCCATCCGCGAGTGGTCGAGTTCGAGGAAAGCGTCAGCAGGGGTGCCTCCCCCGCCTCCGCCCGCCCCACCCTCGGTAGCCGTGCCGCCCGTCTCTTCTCCGCCAGTGCCGACGTCGTTGCCGCCGGTATTACTGCCACCGGTGTCGCCGGGTGCCGCGCCGGTGCTGCTTCCGCCGGTGGACGCACCGCCAGGACCGCTACCACCGGGGAACGCACCGCCAGGACCGCTACCGCCGGTGGACGTACCGCCAGCGCCGCTACCGCCGGTGGACGCCCCCGCCGTGTGGTTGCCTCCAGTGGCTCCCCCTCCCGGGTTGCTGCCGCCGGTGGACACTCCGCCTGAGCTGCTGCCACCAGTCGCGCCGCCCGCCTCGCTGCCACCGGTCGCGCCGGCAGCAGTGTCGTTACCACCGTTGGTTGCGCCGCCGGTGTGTACGCCACCCGCATCCGATCCGCCCGCATCCCCGCCGGTGGAGTCTCCACCGCCGGAGGGATCGGACTGGCTGTTTCCCCCACATCCGTTGGACAGCGCAAGCAGAACAGCCGCGAATCCAGAGAACCAAGTCGCTGACTTCATCGCAGAGCGAAGGATATCATCGTCTCGGCGTCCCTGCAGCTTCGCAGCGTATCGGACGCTTCCCACTCCAGTACGGGATCCCAAGGAACTGCAACGTTCTTGCACGTGGGTCCAGGCGTGGCGCCCAACCTGGCTCAGCGGTCCCGACTGCCACCCGCGCCGAAACTTGGCCCGGCACCGGATCTGCACGCCCGTGATCCGGTTGTCCGATCCGGCACGCTGAATCCGCCAGCCAACACCAGCGCTTCGGCACCCCGCCCCACTGCGGACGTCCGGCTCCCCGCATCTGTGGATCGGGAGAACCGTCAACCGATGCTCCTTCCCGCTGCGCGGCTGTCGGCCAGCCCAACCTGGCCGTGAGGCGACGAGATGTCGGCGGCGGTTGTCCCACGGGCGTTGGTTCACAGCTGGGCCTGGCTGCGCTTGAAAGCGGTCGTCGGGGGCTCCGGTGCCCGAGAATGCGCTCGCGCTGCAACCCACATTCGGGAGTCGAGCACCAAGGCAGGCGTGCGACTCGGCGCGGTCTGGTGACTACTGACCGGAGGCCCCTGCCCGACCGTCCGGGGGACCGCCGGCGTCGATACTGGGGGTGTTGCCGGAGGTGCAGAGGCCCTGGGTGCAGCGCTCGCCCGTGGCGCAGGTGGTGCCGCAACTGCCGCAGTTGGTGGGGTCGGTGTTGAGGTTGACGCATTCGCCGGCGCAGAGCTCGGAGTTGCCCGAGCAAGTACAGACGCTGGCGTCGCAGCTCTGACCGGCGTCGCAGGCGGCGTCGCAGGCGCCGCAGTGGTTGGGGTTGTTGGTGACGTTCACGCACTGGGGCGGATCGCCGCAGGCGAGGGTGCCCTCGGGACACACGCAGGCTCCGCCCTCACAGCGGCGACCGGCGTTGCACACGATGCCGCAGCCGCCACAGTTGTCAGGGTCGGTCTGGGGGTCCACGCAGGCTCCACTGCACTCGATTGTGCCGGTGGGGCAGGTGGACTCGCACACACCCGCGGCGCACGCCTCGTCGGCGCTGCAGGTGACTGCACAGCCGCCACAGTGGTTGGGATCGGTTCGGGTGTCCACGCAGACTCCGGTGCACAGAGTGGAACCGATCGGGCAGACGCACACGCCCTCGGCGCATTCCTGGCCGCCGGTACAGGTCTGACCACACGCGCCACAGTTGGCGCTGTCGCTGGCGAGGTCGACGCACGTGCCACCGCACTCGATCTGACCGGTGGGGCAGTTGCCGCTGTCGACGCACTCTCCGGTCAGACACACCTGGCCGTCACGACACTCATTGTCGCACGCGCCGCAGTTCTGGAAGCTCACCTGGGTGTCGACGCACTGGCCCACACACAGGTCGAGTTGGGCCTCGCACGCGCACTTGCCCGCCGTGCAGATCTGGCTGGCCGAGCACACGTAGCCGCAGCCGCCACAGTTGGCGGAATCGGTCTGGATGTCCACGCAGCCGCCCGCGCACAGCTCAAGCCCCTCGGAGCAGCTCGTCGCGCAGTTCCCCGCGTTGCAGACCGTGCCAGCGTCACAAGTGTTTCCGCAGGCCCCACAGTGGTCCGGATCCTTCGACAGGTCGACGCAAGCGTCAGCGCACTCGACGAGCCCGGCCGGGCACACACACACGGAGTCGCTACAGATCTGTCCGTCGGCGCAGTCCGCGTCGCAGGCGCCGCAGTGCTCCAGGTCGCTGCTCAGGTCGACACAGCTCAGACCGCACCGCGCCAAATCGTCGGTACAGCTACCGGCACAGATCCCGAGGCTGCACACGTCGTGCCTCGAGCACCGGCTGTCGCAGGCGCCGCAGTTGGCGGCGTCGGTCAGCAGGTTGACGCATTCGCTATCACACTCCACCAGGCCAATCGGACAGAGCAGGGCGTCACCGCCGCCGGCTCCTCCGGTGGTCGAGCCACCCGCCGCGGCAGCGTTGCCGGAGCCGGATGCGGCGCCCGATGACGAGCTCGTTCCAGCCGTGGGGGTGCCACCCATGCCGGAACCGTCGCCGCCTGCGCCAGCACCATCGCCGCCGGCGGCTGCTTCGAGGAATTGCCGGTCCAGGGCAGCCGATCTGCCACCGCACTGGTTCGGCAACAGGCACACGGCCAGCAGGAGGATCCCGCCCAGCTGGAGTCGAGCGACCGGTGGCTTGCGTTGCGGTGCCGCTGTTGGGCTACAGCCGACCCTGGCGCCCCCGAGGGTCAAGACCCGTGACGTACGACTCAGATGGGACATGGCAAGTTTCTCCTAGAAGGGCATCGGCGGCTTGCGCGGCCGGACGGGCGCACGCTTGCCGGCCGATGGGCGATAGCTGCGGGCTGGCTGCTTGGGCGGCTTGGCTTTCTCGGGCTGCTTGTGGATGAAGATCTCGACGGTGGCGCCGCTGCGGGGCGCCAGCTCGATCGCCTGAACCTGGGGCAGGTACCCTTCGACTTCGACCACGATCTCCGCCCGGCCGGGTGACACCTCGTCCAGGGTGAAGGCGCCACTGCTGTCGGTGGCGACGGTTTGGCTCTGGCCGTCGGTACTCTTCACCCTGACGCTCGCGCCGGCGACGGCCGCGCTGTCACCAGAGGCCGAGACGTGACCCTGCAGGCGGCTGGTCAGAGGCAAGGCTTCGAGGTGGCACTCCACCTCGAACACGAGCGGGCGTAGGTCGGGTGGGTCCGTGACCTCACGCCCGCATTGGGCGTCGGCGTAGCCCGGCGCGCTCACCTCGAACTGGTGGTTGCCGGCGGTCACGGCGTCGTAGCGGAAGCGTCCCTCCGCATCGCTAACCGTCGGCGTCAGCCCCCCACCAAGGGGGCGAATCACGGCGTTGGCCACCGCGTCGGTGGTTCCCTGCGCACGAACGACACCGCGAATCATGCGCGGAGGATCCGGCGGTGGAACAACGATCTTCTCGATCACCGAGACCTTGGGCGCTGCCGGGGGCGGTGTGGCGTCGAACGCGTAGCCCGCGCCCAGCCACACCTCATAGGGGAGCGTCGGCGCGAGCTCCTCGAGGAACTCGCTCTGCCCGGTGGTCCCGACCTGCAGCGCTGCGGTGGCCTGCAGCCCATCGAGCCACGGGTAGGCGCGCAGGCCGAAGGTGAGGACGGACGGGAAGGCGCTGAACGAGGCTTCCGCAAGACAGCCGTCCCCAGGATATCGGCTCTCGCTCGTGCACAGGTGATCCTGCCGGTTGAGCGGGATCCCTAGGCTCCATTCCACGAAGGGGCGCACGAACTCGAGCGTTGCTTCGGCACCGATCGCGAACTCGACCCGGTCGACCCGATTCAGCCCGAATGCCAGCCGCTCGAACCGCTGGACTCGCGTCTCGGCGCCGACCTCGAGCGAGTTGGCGATCTGGCCCGAGTTGTCGAGCAGGTAACCGGCGCTCAGGTGCAGTCGCAGCGGCGCGGAGGCGCCGGATAGGTAGCGGAAGTCCGCCGAGGCCAGTCCGGCGACCCGGAGGCTCGTGGCCGACAGATCCAGACCCAGATCTCCCGCACCCGGGTAGAACAGTACCTCGGTCAGGCCTCCCACCGTCAGTGGACCCGCCAGGGGCTCGGGCGTGAACGCCTTCGCGCCGAGATTCGTGTCTCCGGCGGAGTGGGCCTGGGGGGGCTCGGCGCGGGAGCTCGAAGCGGACCGGCCCTGCACGCCAGCGAACACCTCGAGGAACTCCAGCAGCGTTGCGGAGAAAGAGAGCCGGGTGTCGAACACGTTCACGTCGTCCGACCGCACGTCTCCGGTGCACGGCGTCTCCTGGTTGCAGAGATAGTCGCCGCCAGCGTACCAGCCCCAGGCCAGAGCGAGTCGGAAGGTGCCCGCCGCGCCCGATCCAGCAGCGCGTGTCTGCAACAGACCGGTGGAGCCGGCGAGGGTGTTGTGCTCCCGTAGCGAATCGCGGCGTTGCTCGGCGCTGCGATTCGCATCCTCGCGAATCGGGTCGAGATTCGCAGCGGGTGTGGGTGGTGTGGCGGCTGCGGGACCGCTGTGGGGTCGCGCCGACACCTCGCAGACAACCGGCACCAACGCTGCACCAACGGCTGCGACCAGGAGAAGAGACCGCTTCATGTCCATCGCCTCTACGAAAACGAGAGGTCAGCCAGCTTCCGCCCGCGACCCGGGTTGGTCGAGCACCTCCCGAGCCTGTCGACGGACGACTTCCGTCTTTGCGTTCTTGGCCAGATCCTCGAACACCGGCTGTACCGCCTGCCGCTTTCCGTTGCGCGCCCAGAGCAGCGCCCGGATCAACCGAGCCCGATCGCGAATCGCTGCGTGGCGGTGCCTGCAGAGCGGACCCACTGCCTGGTCCGCCCGCTTGAAGTCGTCGTCCTCAAGCGCGGCCGACAGTTCGTCCCAGCGCATATCCACCCCCGGGATCTTGGAAGGTGGGAGAGCGACACCCAGAGCCTGTCGCGGTGGTGGCTGGGCCGGAGTCGTCGGAACCTGTTCTGGAATCGGGATTCCATCCGGAGGCAGGTCCAGCCGGTCCGGCGGAGTCGTCGTGACCACCGGATCCGAAATGACCTCGACCGCGCTGCTGCTGGCACCTGCTTCGTCCGCTGCCTGTTCCAGGATGACACTCACCACCCCGACCGCGAACAGCCCGAGCACGACCATGACCCCAGCCACCATCTTGCGCAGCGTGCTGCGCCGAGCCGCGGCTCGAGGATCCAGGTACAGAGCGGCTTTCGTGTCAGCCTCGTCCACCTCTTCCAGGGCACTGGGCGGCGGCTGTGACAGCAGCTCGCCGCGCTCGAAGAACTCGCGCACCGAGCACTCGTCGCTGGCCGACGGGTCGGCTAATCCCGGCACGGCATCGCTGCGGGCAGCCCTCCGCCGCAGCGGAATGGAGGAGTCCTCAGTTGCCAACGCGTACTCTCGCACTGCGGTCCCTACAGCTCACACTGCGCTGTGTTGGCACCCGCCGCAGATGGCTCACCAAAACGCGCGAGAGGGCACTGTTGCCGGCATCGCGCCCCAGTGGGCCTTCAGGATGGTGGCCCACGAGGTTCTCCTGCCGCGCTCTGGTGCCGGGTCGATGCCGGTGCAGGTTGGGGAGAGCCAAGTGCGCGGGTCAGTAGATCGTTGCGCTGACCGTTTGGCAGCCAAAGGTGACGGCCAAACGCGGCACCGGGGCGGTACGAATGTACTCGCAGGTGTCCGGACAAACGAGCACCCGCTGTGGATTGCTCGGGTCATCGTAGTACCAGGCGTTGTCCAGGTCCCCGCAGTCTGCTGGGGAGGCGACGTACCCGAAGTCGGTGGAGCTGTCGCCCGAGTTGAACTCCACGTTCACCAGGTCGGGGTCGAGCACCTCCCCGGGGGGTGGGGAAGGGATCGTCCACTCACAGTTGAGTTCGGAATGCGCAATCACTGACTCGGCGAACTGCATGAACACCGGATCGAAGTCCTGCGCACAGAGGTCGGCGGCTACTCCACCCGTCGTTTCGACCAGTTCTCGATACTGCACGCCCTCGCCGTCCGGCGCCGCATAGGTGCAGCAAGGCTCGCTGCTGGAGATGGCGCAGGCGTCATCCTTGCTCAGCGCCGAGAAGATCCCGTGGAACACGAACTCGTTTACCGGAGGATCAAGGGCTGCTAGCGCCTCGCGGAATTCGGTCGCGCTCATCAATTCGCTGTCATCCGAGATGGCTACGATGTGAGTCAGCGCAAACGGCCGCCGCATGGCCTGCCACTCGACGAAGGTGTCGACTGCTCGCTCCAGGAGCTTCTGGCTGGGCATGCGTACATCGACGTGCAGGTAGTCTGGGAGGTTCGTGTCGCTCGTCTCGCAGTCACCGCTGCCAAGGGGCGGATCGATGCAGATCCCAGTGGTGTTGGAATGTCCGTCACAGCCGTCATGGAGGCATGAGATCATCACGATCCGATGGTCGATCCCCCCGTCAGTGATGGTCTGACTGAACAGGTTCATGTTCTGTCGCGTCCAGAGGATCTCGTCGCGCATGCTCGGAGAGTTGTCGATGAGGAAGATGATGTCAGCGGGCCCGAGCGTATTCTCTGGCTCCTCCGACACACCGGTGCAGACTTCGAAGTCCGTGCCTGGCTCGACGGGGTTTGCCTCGTTGCCAGCCAAGTCATCCAACTCGATATTGGTCCCCGGATCGGAGACGCCGTCTCCCGCACTGGTGTCGTCGTCGCCGTCGCTGTTGTCACCGCCACATGAGAGGATGAGCACCATTGCCGCCGCCATCGACCAAACAAGACCCGGCCGTGCTCGCTTCCCAGGCATGCTCCACTCTCCCCCGCGCCCTAAGGGCACGAAATTGCTTCCAGTTGCACTCGAAATCGCAGCCGCGGTCCTTCGGACGGGACTCCGACTAGCGTATCGACGGAATTCGGCTCGACGGAGTTCCCGGTGCAATCGCGATTTCGAAGGAAACCCGCCCGCCGTCCCGGAGGTGAGTCGGCGCGCGCCTCGCACTGCTGGCAGCCTGACGGTACTGCTGCCCTACCGCTCTGCGAGCTTTGTCCTTCCCGCAGACCTCGTCTCACCCGAAGCGGAGCCGCAACTCGCCCCCCGCCCGGGTCGGGCATGCGCGGACTGGGCTACCGGACGGCACCTCCACCCCATTTGGGGCCACCGACGCGTTCCGCACCCCGGGCGTGCCAGGCATCATGCATTCGCCTGCGCGGCCGTAGTTCTCGACCCAGTCGGGGGTCGGGATGGTGTGCCCTTCCCACGAGGATGCGTTCTCCGTGTGGATTGGGTGCAAGCCTGTGAAATCAGAAATGCTGAACGATCCTGCGGCGGACGAGAGCGCTAGCCATGACAGGTTCCACCGCGTCTCGGTGTTGTCCCAGCCATCCCCCACTCCCATGCTGCCGGACTTGTCGTAGACCAGAATCAGGTTGATCGGCGTCAGCTCGCCTTGCACGGCAACGCTGGCGCAGCCGCCGCCGATTCCGAGACCCTGGCCGCCGCCGACGATGCCACCGCCGCTGGTGGCTGCGGTCGTGGGATCGCCCCCCGTCCCCCAGTCTCCAGCTACGTTCGATTCCGAGCTGGCTGCGCCCGAGTTGCTGCCAGTCCCCACACCTCCGCTTGAACCACCAACATCGTCTTGGGTGCCCGCAACGACACGGCCGCCGCAGGCGCCCGCCACGGTCAGCAGACAGGCAGCATGTCCCCATCTCACTCGCATGGCACAGCCCTGGAACAACCTACGCCTTCCCAGCCCGCCGTCAAGTTCACCACTAGCGCACACCTCGCGGGATACCGGCAGATACCACGCGCGATCAGTCCCACCAGCCAGTGAACGCCGAGGAGATGCCGAAGGTCCGGTATTTCACCTCGCGAGATTCGATCTTGCCCATCACCCCCCAGTCGACGGTGGGACCCATGAGGAGCAGAAAATGCGAAACCACGGGAATGGTCGCCAATGCCTCCAACGTCACTCCCAGCCCGCTCTGTGTGAGCTCTCCTGCCGACAGCCGGTAGTACGTCACGCCGCCCCGCGCCCAGAGTCCTGACGATTCGCCCAGCGGAGCCATGTATCCGACCCGTGGTGCCATCGTGACTCCCACGAAGGTGTCGTCTGAATCTTCAACCGACAGCACCGTCAGCCCGAGCCCGGTACCGATGCTGACGCGGTCCCCCGTGAAGTAATCGAGCGCGAGACGCGGCATCCCGAACGGGCTCAGTGGTGCGAAAAGGAGCCCGGCGTTCAGAGCAACCCGGGTCTGCTCTTCGTCTCCCCCAAACGCCGTCTCCTGGGACACGGTGTCGTGATACACGCCGAATAGGCGCTCGACAGACACTGCCCCATGGCCAACGCTGCCGAAGCGATCATCCCGATCTTCATCTGGTGGAACTTCGCTTTCGAGCGACCATGGATCGGGCGACGTCTCCCTGGCCGCCTGCGGAGCAGGTGCGGGTGCTCGGGGGCTTAACGAAACTGCGGGGCTGACGGGTGGGGCCGCGGCGGGCGAGGCGGGCGAGCGCGTGGGGTCTGTAAACGCGCGAGTGGGCACCGTGCTCTGGGGCGACGGGCTCGTGCCGTCTTCAGCGTCGCGTGACTGAGATGCGGCCGCTGCCTTGGCGGCCTCGAACTCGGCCAGAGTCGACTCGTCAGCGTACGCGGGGTCTGGCGCGAGCGTTGGATCCAGTTGAAGCGCATGCATGAATGCTTCACGCGCCGACTCCTCACGACCGCGACCTCGTGCACGGACGATGCCGACATCGAGCCAAATTCGAGCCTTCACTCGAGGGCTGCAGCGATTTTCGCAGGCCTTGTCGACTCCCAGCAGCAGAGCTTCGGCCTGCACATGGTTGCCGGCGACAAAATGCATTGTCATCGCTTCCTGCATCCTGCGCTCGGCCGCCGCATCGCGCGGGGCCGCAGACGCCGACCTCGACATCAGTACCTGTACCGCAACGGCGGTCAGAACACGCCACGTCCAGCGTACGGCGACACGACTTGCGTTCATCCTCCTCACCTCCTCACCTCCTCCAATCCCAGCAAAGCGCGCCCGGCCGCGCGACGCAACGCCAGCCGTCGGCTCCCCGCACCGCGGCCACTTCGCTGCCTGTGCTGGCTCCCTTCGCCTTCCGCCCGCGTCACGCTGCCGCGCGGCATTCATGGTGCAGGCCACCAAGCACGGTGCATGGCGACGACCTTGCTCGCATGGCCATAGCGCTGCCGTGGTGTTGGAACCGGAATCCGCTGGCCCAGCCCTTGATGAGGGCGCGCCATGTTGAGATATCGGACGCTGTACTGCTCGAGCACGGATTTCAGGTGCCGTTCACCGAGGATGACTACGTGATCCAGGGCCTCGCGTCGTACGCTTCCGAGAAAGCGCTCGCATGTTGGATTCACGATGGGCGCCTTCGCCTGTGATGGCTACCTCGCAGATCCGCCGGGCGCACGCTGCCGCGCAATGGTCACGATGAAGCCCGCCAAGCAGCGGCTCGGCGACCACGCCCCATTGTGGCCACCGGCGAGTGCCGCGCCCCGAGCGCACCAGCCATGGTGCAGATCGCTTGGTTTTTCGCCAACGACAGTCCGTGGCACACGCACATCGGCACCGAAGGTGCCGCAAGAAAGACCAGGTGCTCTGTCCAGATCGCAGCAGAGCTGCGCTTCCGCCGGGCCGCCACCCGCGAGTTCGGCCCGGCGGAAGCGCAACGATTGCGACTTCTGGGACGAAGCACTAGCCCGGCTATGTGGGAGCTGCGCGGCGGAGTGGCAACGCCGCCCCATTGGGGCCACCGAGGAGTCCCGCACCCCGAGCGCGCCAGACATCGTGCAGATCGGCTCCTGGGCGTAGTTCGGATGACACTAGGGGGTCGGGGGGGGTGTGCCGTCCAACAAGGATGCGTTCTCCGTGTGGTTTGGTGGCATGACCGACCGCCGAAGCGGATCAACTCCAAAGCGCTCTACCGCGCGCAGCGAAAACCCGTGTCCATGCTCGACAACTGCGGCGGGGCGATGTGGTCAGCGTCCGTTGGGTCGTACGAGTAGCAGCCGCCCGGATCCCCTTTCAAGGGGTGCGTCACGCGGCATCGCCGGGTGGTCCCGTTCCCGACGCACACTTGCGCCGAAGTCCATTCCATCACGTTCCCCACCATGTCTAGCAGCCCGAATGGACTCGCCCCGGCAGGAAAACTGCCCACGCCGCACGGCAAGCACAGCCCGTGGAAAGGCGAGCGTTGCCAGCAAAGCAGCGAACGGCTCGGTGGGCTGTTGCCCCACGGGTAGAGGCGCCCGTCCATACCGTGTGCCGCGTATTCCCACTCCTCTTCGGTCGGTAGGCGCTTGCCGACCCACTCACAGTACGTCTTCGCATCGGTCCAAGACACGCACGCGACAGGATGTTCATCCGCTCTCGACAAATATGAAGCGCAGTGGGAGCGCGGGTACCATTGGCACACGCGGGCGTTCACGCACGCCCGGTACTGGCTCATGGTGACCTCGGTGAGGTCCATCCAGAACGGTCTCACGGCCACTCGACGCACTGTCCTCCCCTTGTCGGCGCAGAATGAGCACGTCGGCGGGCCGTGGATGGTGACCTTGCCGCTCGGAATGTACTTCATTCGGGTAGGCGAAACGGGCGAAACGGGGATGGGCGGCACGATCTCGTTTTCGAAGACGACGGAACTCGACGCTGAGTCTGCCGTCACGGGCGCCGCAGACACGGTCGGAGCCGGGGAGGCCAACGAGCGTGCCGAAGGAGCCGTCTGCACGGTGCTGCTCGAGGCCGTGGCCGTGGACAGGCCTGAGTGATTCTCGAGAACCGGACTCGTCGGATCCGGAGTGGATTGGGCTACCGGAGCTCGTGCTGCTGGCGAGCAGGCGGCCAAGGCCAACGCTAGCGCACGGGTGGTCCTGAGCCGTAGACGGAACCGAGCCACGTCTGCCATCTGGAGCTATGGACAGCATCGGGGGCCACTGGGTTCCCCGGGGATGGTTGTTCTTCCCGCACGCGTCGTCCCTCCCGATGGCGTGCCGCGCCCCACTGAGCTGCTCGCCAGGCCAACCGGGCCGCTGGGCGACGAGTTCCCGTCGGATCTCGTCCATCCTTTGCTGGCAAACGGCGGCGATACGAGCAAGGTCGTCGTCATGCTCGTGCTCGCTGGCCTGCACCGTGACTACCGCGCGGCGGCGTGACGCGGGCGGATGACGAGAGGGCCAGCACACACTCCCCTGCCACGCCTGGCACGCTGCTTGCTTGAAGAACACCCATGGTTGGGAAGCGAGGACGGGACGTCTCGCATTGGGGCTGGCTGCTGAGAGCTGGTGTGATCACCGCGGTCGGGCTGGCGGGCTGCGGCAGGACTACTCTGTCCCTTGCTGAGGAGCGGCAGCTCGATTCCGACGGTGAGGCAGGTGCGCCCGGTGCGGCGATCGATCGCGACGAGGGCGTGGAAGAGGCTGACTCACCGATCACGCCTGCGGACGAGGACTTGGCGCCTCCAGACGTGCCGCCTCCCGATCCGGAGCTCACGAGCCCGCAACAGGCCGTCGAGCAGTATCCGGACCCGGCCGCATGGGAGGTGCCGTTGCCTGACGGCTACGACACCGAAGTCACACCTTCCGTGATCGACGTGCTGGTCGAAAACGCGGATGAGCTGGTGGACTACTGGCTCGATCTGATGGACCAGGTGGTGAACGAGGCAATCGACCAAACCACCGTCCCAGCGAACGATACGACCTGCGATTTGACGGTGGTGCCGTCGGATCTCGAGGTAGGGGTCGAATGGGCCTTCGCAGGTCAGGGTGAAGAGATCTCCGCGCTCGCCTCACCGGTGGTGGCGGATCTGACAGGGGACGGGATCCCTGACGTGGTGGTCACGCTGTACCGACCGCTGGATTGGTTCGGGCTCGGTCACCTCTACGTGCTGGATGGTGCGACCGGCGCTCTGCACTACCGCATCGACGAGCCAGTCGCTGCAGCGGCCCACCCGGCCGTGGGCGATATCGACGGGGACGGCGCACCCGAGATCGTCACCTTCGGGCCCGACAGCCCCGTCGACGGGCGCTACGACTGCACAGGGCGACTGCTGGCGTTCGAGGCGGACGGCTCCCCCAAGTGGCAGGGGGACACTGAGTTCTTCGGTTGCCAGTACGCCGTGGGCCTAGCCGACTTCGAAGGCGACGGTGACGTGGAGATCTACGCGGGCGGCCTGCTCGCAGATCACGAGGGTCGTGAGCTTTTCAACGTGGAGCGAGGGACCTACGCCATCCAGGTGAGCACCGCCGCCGATCTCGACGAAGATGGCGTGCAGGAGCTGATCATCGGGCCGCTGGCTCTGCGGGTGGACGGTTCGATCTACTACGACCACTCGGCGGATCTGCTCGTCGACACGGACGACGACGGGGTTGGGGACACGCTGATCATGGGTCCCAGCGGTCCCCCGGTGACGGAATGGGAGATGGCCTACGGGCACCCGCAGGTCGCCGACCTGGACGGAGACGGACATCCCGAGGTGCTCGTGATGAGCCCGGCGGGGCCGCGACTGGTTCAGCACGACGGCACCCTGGAGCCCATCGTGTCACCGGGATGCGAGTGGGGCTGGATGCCCGCCGCCCTGGGCGATCTGGACGGCGACGGCCGGACCGACGTCGCCGGCGCCACCCATGCTTCGGTCTGCGTGACCGGGAGCGATCTGTCGCTGCACTGGGAGCATTGCAGTCGGGACGACGGCTACGCTGCGGTGAGCGCCTTTGATCTGTTCGGGGACGGCGGCGCCGAGATACTCTATGCTGACAACCAGTATTTCTACATCTTCGGCGAGGGCGGTGAGCTCTTCTACCTGACCGAGCGGCGAAGCGTCACCCAGGTCGAGTTCCCGTTGGTGGTGGATGCGGACGCGGACGGCTCAGCGGAGATCCTCTTGATCTCCAACGACGGCTACCAGGAGCAGTTGCAGCCCGCGGTGCGATTGCTGGGCAGTGCCGGTCGGGACTGGGCCGGCACCCGACAGATCTGGAACCAGCACAGCTTCCACGGCACCAACGTGCTCGACGACGCCACCATCCCATCGCCCGAGCCGCCACACTGGCATCACGACAACAGCTTCCGCATGCAGCACCCGCGCTGATCGCTGAGGGCGGGCAGGTCGGCAGCCGAACTGCCAGCCAGCGGAGCTGTTGGCCAGCCCAGACTGGCCGTGAGGCGACGACTCTTCGGTACGTTCCGACCCTCCTCCGCTGGCGAGCAGCTGTGCGATCGGCTCGGGCGAGTTGGCGGCAGGGACAGTTGTGCAACTCCAGCAGAACGTCACTGCGTTGGGGTGAGATTTATCTCCCCCCATATCCTTCCGCCGTTGCAGGCGACGAGGACTGTTCACCCGCTGGGTTGGCTCGATTGCGAGCCGTGCGACTCTCGCGTGTCTTGACGTATCTTGATGTATCCGCACACGCTGAATCCGGGCGGATGGGCCTGACACTCGGCATGCTTCCAGCTGTTGACACCAGGGCGCACGCCGTCGCACGGTCCCCTGGGCGGGGTAGTCAGGAGACGGAAGATGCGGAGCGCGACCCGGGTTTCGTACCTCTTGGTCGTTGGCGTGATGGGAGCGGCGATCGCCTGCTCGAACGACAAGTCGTACTTCAGCGACAATGACAGCAGCGGTGGATCGGCCGGTTCGATGTTCTCGGGTGGACTGGGCGGATCGAGCGCATCGGGCGAATCCTGTCCACAGACTGAACCCCTGGCGAGCAGCTCGTGCGCGGAAGACGGTATCCACTGTTTCTACGGCGATACCGAGTGCATCTGCAGCCGAACCAGTTGGAACTGCAGGACTACAGACTCTGGCTCAGGTGGTGGATCCGCCACCAACCCGGATGCGTGCCCCGGCGCGGAACCAGCGCCCGATGGCGCCTGCAGCATGACGACCTTCGAACCCTGCCTGTACGGGCTGACGGCGTGTGTCTGTGTCAACTCGACTTGGACCTGCCAGGACTTCTCCATTACCTGTCCCGAGACTCCTCCCGGGGACGGTGCAAGCTGCAACTACGTGCTGGATGGCAGCTGCAACTACGACAGCTATGCCTGCACCTGCGAGGGCACCGGGTTTGACATGACTTGGGACTGCACCGGAGCCCCCTCAATCATGGGTGGCACCGGAGGTGCCACGGGTGACGGAGGCGCTCCGGCAGCGGCGGGCACCACGGGTGACGGAGGCGCTCCGGCAGCGGCGGGCACCGCGGGTGAATTCGGCGAGGCAGGCACCGCGGGTGAATTCGGCGAGGCAGGCACCGCGGGTGAACCGGCAGCGGCGGGCACCACGGGTGATGGGGACGCGGGAGGTGCCGCGGGTGATGCCGGAACGGCGGGCGCCGCGGGTGAAGGGGGCGCCGGAGGTACCGCGGCTGATGGCGGATCTGCCGGAACGGGCGACGGCGGCGGGCACGCGGCAGGCGGCGCAGCGGGCGGGGCAGGCGCGCCAAGCGAAGGTGGCGCGCCTGCCCCGGGCGGAAGCACCGGTGGCGGAGGCGGGCCGCCGACCGGCTGCGCCGAGGGCGCTCTCTGCACCCCGGACGGAATTCGGTGCACCTCGTTCGACGATGAGACCTGCACCTGTGTGAACGGCCAGCTCGACTGCAGCAGCGGAGACGAGCCGCCGACCGGCTGCGCCGAGGACGCTCTCTGCATCCCGGACGGAATTCGGTGCACCTCGTTCGACGATGAGACCTGCACCTGTGTGGACGGCCAACTCGACTGCACTTGAACGC
>CAZSVU010000158.1:0-5314 GCA_964610275.1 uncultured Polyangiaceae bacterium
CGTACGAGGGTGAATGCGGAACATTCACGTCATCCCAGCCGGTATCATCGTAGTTCACCTCAGCAGGATTACCGGTTCCGTTCCCCTGCAGGAAGCGCCAACCGAAATTGAATGACTGCCGGAAATGATGCGTGAATTCCTTTGAGGTGGTGAAATTCAGGTCCCAATAGTCTGTGCCTCCACTACCTGCCGATGTGCCGCCTTGGCTTCCGGCTGCGCCCCCAGCGGGTTGAGCGCCGGCGTTGCCCGCCGCGCCACCAGCGGGTTGAGCGCCGGCGTTGCCCGCCGTGCCGCCAGTCGGATTGCCGGTGCCACCCGTTTGAGGCACGGTGCCACCGGTCGCTTGACCGCCGGAGGAAGCGCCGCCCGTTGAACCACCGCCAGCGCTCGTTCCTCCTGCCGAAACGCCGCCGGTTCCGAGACCGCCGGTCGCATAACCACCGGAGGAAGCGCCGCCCGTTGAACCGCCGCTGGCGCTCGTTCCTCCTGCCGAAACGTTACCGGTTCCGAAACCGCCGGTCGCAACACCGCCAGTGGCCTGGCCAGACGCATTTGCACTGCCGCCTGCAGCCGAGGTCGCACCACCAGTGCCGCCTTGCGCGCCGCCGCCTGTGCTTCCCGTTCCCATCGAAGTGCCTCCAGCGGCAGCGCCGCCGCTTGCACCTGAACTGCCAACGTGGTCGCCGCTTTCGCTCGCACACCCGTAGAGGATCAGGGAGACTGTCGCGACCAGAACCGCACTACTTCGGGGGGATCTGCTGGACACGAGAAGTCCTTCCTTTCGATGAGGCTGGACGCCGTCGCACCGACTGGCCTGAGGTGACCCGACGCAGCACCATTTGTAGTTGTCGTGGGCCGGGAGAACTTGTCATACGCCCGCGAAATTGATGTCTTGGTGCATAGCTCCTGAGCCCGAACTACAGTCCCAGCGTATTCCCCGAGTTCGGACTCCCCGATGACCGGTTTCAAACGCAGCCAGGCGAAATACGTCAATCGTACAAGACCACGAACTGGCCCGAGTCCGGCGGTAGACCTCCACGGCACAGCTGTGCCGGGTGGCGTGGCGCGCTGCTTCTTGGCTGCGTGCTATCCTGTGCGGCGATGCGGGCATTGGAGTCGTTGCGGAGCCGGGGTCTCCTGGTCGCGGGGCTTGGTCTAGGAGCGTGTTGCCAATTCGCTACGCCGCCGGGCTCTTCCGCTCCGGTTTCCAGAAGCCGGGGGGCGCCCCTGCCGGTGTTCCCTCTGGATCCCGAAGTACGCGACCCAGCACCCATTGCGCCCCGACCTCTGCTCCGCCACCTCGAGGACCACCGGTGGTACACCGACAGCGCCGGACGCTTCCTGACGGCGCGGCGCAACGGGGCTCCGTCCGTTCTCTGGAGCGTCGCGGCCAGACTCCCGCTGGGTGAGATCGACGGTCCGATACCGCTGTCTTCCGGCAACGTCCTCGCAACCCGCGAGGGGCTACTGCTACTCGACCCACTTCTGCGACCCATTCGCCGGCTTTCGAAGGAGACCTTCGCGAACGTCGGGCTGTCGTCGACCCACGGGTACGTGTTCGGCAGAAACGCTACGGGGGACTACCATGTGTTCTCCGTCGCGACCGGTGACCAGGTAGGAGTCGCGCACGCCGCCCCGCTGGACGAAATGGCTCAGCTCAGGGCCGTTCAGCGTCTGTCCGATGATGGGCGACAGCTGCTCGTCAGCACCGACGAGCAGTTGACTCTCTTTGACCTGTCCTCGGGCGAGCCCCTTCAGACATGGGAGTTGCCCTGTCACGGGATTGCGAATCGCCCCCGAATCACCTGGCACCCGGATGGTCAGCGCTTTGCCGTGGGGCTCAACTGCCCAGGCAGGACGGAGAGCGGTTCCGTCAGCTTGTCGGCGAGGTTGCACCTCATGATTCTCGGCCCATCACACGAGCCCGTCCGCTTCGAGAGTCACGATCTCGGACTGGTTCACGACCTCGACTTCAGTGACGACGGCAACTGGCTCGCCGTACGTGACGGGTTTGGAGAGGAAACCCTGTTCCGCGCAAAGCCGGACACCTTGACCCTCGACGTCCGGGCCAGGTCCGTCTCGCCGGACTTCAAGTACTTGCTTCGCGACGATTTTCGGATCGTCCACCTCCAAACCCGCAGACTCGTGGCACGGCTTCGTGGCCCAATCCACGCCTGGTCCCCAGACGGTCGGTGGGCACTCGAAATGGGCGAGTCCGTCATCCGCGTGCTCGCTGCGCCGAGCTTCACCGTGAAGGACGAGATCCCATACGCAAGCTTCGTGCAGGTCGAGGGGCACTACCACCTTCCGCCGACCGCGCGCTTCACGGCCGACGGGACGTCCGTGCTCTTCAACCGTCCGGGTGTGGACACCACGCTGATGCGTTGGAATTTCGAGGGCAAGACCCTGGGGCGATTCGCGCCTGCGACACGCCTTCCCATCAAGTCCGCGCAGTTCATCGACGACGACACGTTGGTAGTTGGCAGTGGAGAGGTGGATGTGACCAGGCCTCGCGTCGAGGACTACGGCGCGGGGTACTTCGCAACCCTCGACCTGACGCAGTCTCGACTGGTGGCGCAGCGGAAACAGTCGGGGTTGAGCTGGGGCGTTCATCCCGCGCATCGTCGCCTCTACGTCCGCGAGCGCGAGGAAGGGCGGTGCACCGAGTACGTTGGGTTGCAGCGGAAAGAGGGTCACCCTTGCAGCGGCTGGTCCCTAGACGGCAGCCGCCGGTTCGAACAGCTCGCCGACGGCGTTGCGGTGGTGGGGCCAGCGGGGCGCTGGTTGATGCGGTCGGCCCAGAGCGGCGTCGCGGTGGCAGGCATCGGCGGCGGGGGATTCGTGTACGGAGCAGCAAGCGCAGACGGCAACGCGGTGGCTCTCTTCGGCTACCTGGGCCAAGTCACCGGCGGTGAGGCCCTGTGGCTGGCGGATGTTCACGGGCGCTCGGTTGTCCTCGACGCCCCATCGTTGCTTCCCGAGAGATTTCTCGGCAGAACGCTCGATCTGCTCGTGACTGTTCGCGACGAAGGGACCAGGGTCGTGGACGTTGCTGCAACGCTTGCTGCTGGCACGGTGCGGTACTCGGAGAGTTGGTCCGCGCTCTCGCGGCTTGGGGCGTTCGGTGTCTCCGCGGACGACAGGGGCAAAAGACTGGCAGCCTACGCACCGAGTTTGGGGGTGACGCTGCTGAAGGCAGGAGCGAAGCCTCGTCAGCTGACCCAATCCCGATGCGAAAGGTTCATCGAAGTCGGGATGTCGGGAGATGGCCAGCGGGTCGCTCTGATTTGCGGCAAGTCCGTGCGGGTATGGGACGTCGCGAGCGGCAGATTGCTCCTTCGATGGAACGTCGCGCCCCGCACGCTGCTCACGGGGTCAGCCTTCAGTCCGGACGGCGAGTTGCTCGTCGTGCCCGGGGATTGTTCCGCGCACCTGCTCTCGATTCCACGCCGTGCTCGAATCGAGCTCGTGCTAACCAAGGTCCAGGGTGACATTGAATTCCTCGCGATCTCGCCGAAGGGATTCGTCGACGGAAGCGAGCTGGCTCGGAGCCTGGTCGTCTACCCCGACCTGGAGCGTCGAGCCCTACCCCGCCCCCTAGACGCGGCTTCGAAGGCGCACGGGCAGAGCCTCTACCGTCCCGGATTGTTGCGGCGATTGCGGCAACGGCGGCCATAGAGCGGATCCATCCGAGCCTCACGCTGCCGCGCAGGCGCTTCAGCCGCAGGGGGCGCGCTGCACTTCCCCGCCTCAGCCGCTACCCACCCTCAACCGACAAGAGCCCTGCGGCGCTGCTTGCGTTCCCGCCACTGCGGCCTCCCCTTCGGCGCCGAGCGGGATCCGGACGGGGAGGAGGAGTAGGTCCAGCCAGTCGCTACATTCAGCCAGCGGCGCAGGCGCCGTCACTGCAGGTGGTGCCGGCGCAGCAGGAAGCTGCGTCTCCGCCACACGACCCTTGCTGGGCGGAGGAGCGCGCAGTAGATCCGGTCGGGGGCGGTGCCGGGATGGGACATACGAGGTTGATTCGCTGGGGAGCGGTGTGGGGCGTGACAGTGGCCGTGAGCTCGATTTCGCTCGGCTGCGTCGGGGGCCAGCAGACCGCGGTGGCGCTCTACGCTGGGACCCCCGCGCCACGCGAGCAGGTGGCACGCCTGAGCGGCTACGTCCGATACGTCGATGATGTCGACGTATCGGAACGAGGCAGCGTGTTCGATGTCTTGCCTGGCTGTCATCTGGTCGGGACACCTGAGAGTTGGAGCCGAGGGGAGGCCCTCCAAGGCTCCATCGCATGGAACACGGGACGCATCGTTTTCGCCTTGGTCATGCGTCCTGCGCACCACTATGTGATCGAGGTCGATGCGAAGCGAGGGTCGGGCCCAACGGGACGCGGCCAGGTCAAGGCGGTGGAGCGTGATTCGAGCGGCACGATTACCGGGACGTTTGGCCCCGCACAGGACGAGGAAGACGTCAGACGCTGCCTCGCATCCACTCCCCCCTCGAGCTGAGCTCGCCGCAGCGGGTGACCGGCTCGATCAAGCGCACGAAGCGGCGAAACCTAGTCCTGCAGCGCCAGCGGGGCGCGGCGAGTGGATTCTGAGAAGCCGCGCCGCATGGTGAACCGACCAACATCCGGTGCGCAAGCAGCGCTGCCGGTCGGGTTGGTCTGTGGCATCAGCGCAGAAAACAGGCTGGCTCGCTCGGCGGGTGGTACTTCAGCGCAGCGTTCGCTAGCATCGCGCCGCCGGGAGGTAACAGATGCGCATGGGGTTGGTGAGGTCCGGACTGCTGCTGGTGGCTGGCGTCGTGCTCGCGGGCGCGTGCGGGGGGAGCGGCGAGAAGCACGGAGTCGAGTGCGACGACCCCGGCGATGCTCGAGCGTGCGTCTGCTCCGGCCAACCCGAAGGCGGCACCGAAACCTGCCAGGATGACGGCTACTGGAGCAATTGCGACTGCAGTACGCCGTTCGTCGATGGCGTCGGAGGCAACCAGGGAAGTGAATTCGGCTCCGGTGGCGCAGCTGGCGAGCAGACCGGTGGTCTGGGTGGCAGTCAATCCGGTGGCAACGGGGGCATTACCAGCAGCGTTGGTGGCAATGCCGACACAGCCGGAAGCAGCGGCGGTCCCACCACAGGCAGCGGGGGCGAAGCGGCCAGTGCCGGCGGCGTCGCCGGGAGCAGCGTCGCGGGCGACGAAGGCGGCGGAGCAGCAGGCACCGCAGGGACAGCCGGAGCAGGCGAAGGCGGTGCCAGCGCAGGCACGGCCGGCACGCCTGGTGGCGCGGGAACTGGTGGCACTGCGGGCGCCCCTGGTGGCA
>CAZSVU010000158.1:5414-18860 GCA_964610275.1 uncultured Polyangiaceae bacterium
GGCGCCCCTGGTGGCAGTGCGGGCGCTTCCGGTTCTGGCCCGGGCGGAGCTGGTGGTGACGGCGGCGACTGCATTGGCACGCTCTGCGGTGGCGATTGCACCAACCTCGATACCGACGCGAGTCACTGTGGTGCATGTAACCACGCTTGCATGGCGACCAACGCGTCGGACGTGCAGTGCGACGCCGGAGCGTGCAGCCCGACCTGCACGGGTGGCTACCTGGACTGCAACACGCCAGACACGTCGAGCGCGGATGATGGCTGCGAGACTGACGGGGACAGCAACCTCGACAGCTGCGGTGCGTGCGAGAACGCGTGTGACGACAGCGCGCTCAACTCGGAGCCGGCCTGCAACGCGGGCGTGTGCGAGCACACCTGCGACGCCGGCTGGGCAGACTGCAACGGGGACCTCAACGACTCCGCCAACAACGGCTGTGAGATCGACATCACCAGCAACCCCGACCACTGCGGCGACTGCTATCGACCATGCCTCGCGCCCAAGGTGTGCCAGGGTGGGAGGTGCGATTGGCCTTCGTGCGCCGGCATGGATGGCACGGAGTGCGACGGAGAGACTTGCTGCACGACCATCGTACTGCCCGGAGGCAGCTACCCGATGGGGCGCGCGACTGAAGTGTGCATGGGCTGCACGGACGGCTGTCCGTCCGGGATGACCAGCTACTCGTACGAGCAACCCGAACATCCGGCGACGGTGAGCAGCTTGGCGCTGGACAAGTACGAGGTGACGGTGGGGAGATTCGCGGCGTTCGTGGATGCGTATGGTGGAGCGTGGCGCCCCAGTGCCGGCGACGGAGCGAACTTGACCGTGGAGGCGGCGCAAGGGCTCGCGCCTGGTGCAACGGGATGGCAAAGCGATTGGGATGCCGAGCTGCCGGCAAACCGGGCAGCGCTGGAGGGCAACATCACCTGCGACAGCTCGTTCCAAACGTGGGGAAGAGGAGCGGACACCTATCCCATGAACTGCGTGAGCTGGTTCGAGGCATTTGCCTTCTGCATCTGGGATGGTGGCCGCCTGCCCACCGAGGCGGAGTGGGAGTACGCGGCGGCCGGAGGTGCGGAGAACCGGCTCTACCCGTGGGGCAACGACGTCACCGAACCGCTACCTGCGAACTACAGTGGGCAGGGCAACTCACCACTCATCCCCGTTGGCAGTTGCCCGGGTGGCAACGGTCGCTGGGGCCACGCAGATCTGGCAGGGAGCATGTGGGAGTGGGTGCTGGACTGGTGGGCGGACAACTGGTACGCGACCACCGAGTCCAGCTGTTCAGACTGCGTCAACCTAACCCTCTTTTCCCATCGTGTGAGACGGGGTGGTGTCTGGAACGCCGATGCCAGCACCGGCGGCCTCCGCGCGGCCTTCCGCACGAACGCCTTCCCGAACTCCCACGAAGTCACCATCGGGTTGCGGTGTTCCAGGAGTGTGCCGTGATCTGATCCTGTGCTGTGCCCGGGCGCCTCTGTCAGGAACGCGGTTGGCCGAACGCATACCCCTTTCGCTCCTGCGTTGCTCGCCACGGTCGTTGCCTGCTTCCGGCTTGACCGCTCACGCCTTCCGCGGCCGTGTCGGTACGGGCTCCCACGAAGGCGGCGGATCGGAGGTGGGTTTCTCCGCGGGGCGGGGACGCGGCGCGGGCGCGTCGGGGGGCTGGGGGCGCGAAGAGGGGATCTCCACAGGCGTCGGTCGATCCGTTCCGGGGACCTCGCCATCCGGTGCATCGTCGTCGCTACTCTCGCCGCCGGGATTGCGTCCACCGTCGGCGTCCGACTGGCCTTGGTCCGCCATGCAGCCAGTGTCGGCCGCGGTAACGTGCTGCGTCAACGGTGTGAGCAAGGGTTGCCGTGTGGGTGAGCGTAGGTGGCGAATTGCATGTCGTTGCTCCATCGTAGCGGTCCGGCTTGGAGCGATGGGGTTGCACCGGAATAGTCCGATGACAGCGGTCTACCCAAAGGTCGTTCCGCTTGGACTCGGGCTCGGCGTTCTGGCGAAGTGCGACTCTTCAGGCGGGTACACGCGATCACCAGAGCGGACTTCTATGACCACGACGCCGGTGTCGCCGAACGACAATCGCTGCAGCACGAGAGCCTTGGCGCTGTCGAGCGTGTTGAAGCGTCCGAGCACGTGCCCGGACCAGCCTGCGATCGAGTCGTTGCCGTCGTCCCAGTTCGTGTCAATCACCGCGTAGCGCTCCACTGTGCTCCTCCTGTCCTCGTCTGCTCACGCACGAGTGCCCAAGATACAGATCGGACGGTCCAGAAGCCGGTTGCGTGGATTCTTCGTAAATCGCTCGTCGAGCGAAACTAACGTTACGTAATGTTTGGCATGCCCTCTTCCCAGATTTCACCAGGAACAGACGTTTTTCGTCAGGCTGTCGTCTGGGCGGCCGCCTTCGTCGCTTGGCATCGTTCGGTGGGCTAGCCTGAGGGGCTCGGAAGGAGCGGATCGATGGAGCCTTCAGGATTGGATGCGGCAGCGGAGCTCTTGGAGCGCGTCCCTGCCGAGTCGCGTGAGCTCGTCGAGGAGCTCCTCGACGAGCCGCTCCTATCCAGTGTCGTGCTGCGGGGCGAGGTGGAAGCGCATCTGGATCTGTTTCGTTCCGCGCAGCGTGAGAATCCCGAGCTCGACGTCGGCCAGGCCGAGGCACTCGCTCGGCAGTGCCGGCGGCTCCTCGACGCCGTTGGGGACGATGCCACGGAGGAGCAACGCCAGCTGGTTCAAGTCGCAGTCCGCTACTTCGTGATCGAGGATGACGGTGATGACGACATCCAGATCGGGGGACTGGACGACGACGAGGCCGTCGTGGCTGCAGTGACGGAATTGCTCCGCCTCCAAGCTGACCCAGCCGGCGACGGCTGACCGCAACCGGAACTGCCGATCCATCATCTTCGACGCCATCAGAGAGTTGATGGCACCACCGGCTCCCACCAAACGACCCATCGGCTTCAAGCACGATACACGGGGGTGAAGCGGACTCGCTGGCGTCAATTGCCCAGCGGAAGTCCCCGGTTTGAACCGCACACAATCCGTGGCAATAGTGATGCCGTGCTGACTCTCGTGACTGGTGCCAGCGGGCATGTGGGGGTGAACCTGGTTCCGAGACTGCTGGAGCAGGGTCGTCGCGTGCGGGTGCTGGTGCACGAGCGCACCACGGGACTCGAAGGCTTGGACGTGGAGCGCGTTGCTGGGGACATCACCGATCCGTCCACGGTGCGGGCGGCGTGCCAGGGCGTGGACGTCGTCTACCACCTGGCCGTGATCATCTCGATCCACGGGTCGCTGGGTGGGTTGGTCGAAAGAGTGAACATCGAAGGCACCGAGAACGTGCTGCAGGCCTGTCGAGCCGAGGGGGTGCGGCGACTGATTCACTTCAGCTCGATTCATGCCCTCGACCCGGAGCCCCTGGATCAGCCCATCGACGAAACGCGCCCGCTGCTGCTGCATGCGCGCGCAGCAGCGTACGATCGCTCCAAGGCCGAGGCGGAAAGCCGGGTCTTGAAGGCTGCGGCGCAGGGGCTGGATGCGGTCATCCTCAGTCCGGTCGGGATCATCGGGCCACGCGACCATCGACCGTCGCTCATGGGAGAGGTGTTTCAGAAGCTGCGCCACCGCCGGCTGCCTGCGCTGGTGGGCGGCGGGTTTCCCTGGGCGGACGTCCGCGACGTGGCCGCCGCGGGCATCGCGGCCGAGGAGCGCGGCAGGCGGGGCGAACGCTACCTCCTCGGCGGTCACCTCGCCAGTGTGGCCGACCTCGCCACGCTGGTGGAGGAGCTGTCGGGGGTGCGGGCGCCGCGTTTCGCGTCACCGCTGTGGCTGGCGCGGATCGGTGCGCCTTTCATGACCGTGAGCGCGCGCCTCACCGGGTCCACGCCGCTCTACACGGCCGAATCGCTCGCCACGCTCGAACGCTACCAGCAGGTCGATGGCAGCAAGGCCGAGCGCGAGCTCGGCTACTCGCCTCGACCCCTGCGCGAGACGGTGCGGGACACCCTGCAATGGTTCGAGCAAGCGGAGTCGACCTCGCCTGAGTGAAGGCGCCTCGACCCATGACCGAACGCACGCTCTTCGACGCCCTGCTGTACGGCTGGTTCGGTCTGTCTGCGGTGACGTTCGTTGCACTGCAATTCATCACGGCGCCGTATGGGCGGCACGTGCGTCGTGGCTGGGGCCCAGAGCTCAGCGGCACGGCGGGTTGGATGCTGATGGAGCTCCCCGCGGTGCTGATCTTTCCGATCTGCCTCTCGCTCAGCGAGCGGCCCGCCGATCCCGCCGCCATCGCCTTTCTGTGCCTGTGGGAGCTGCACTACGTGCACCGTACGTTCGTCTATCCGCTTCGGCGACGACGTCTCGGTCAGCGCATGCCGGTGCTGATCGCGCTGCTCGGGTTCTCGACCAACATCGGCATCAACTACCTGAATGCCCGGTGGGTGTTCACGTTCGGTCCCGAGCTCGGACCGACTTGGTTTGGTGATGTGCGCTTTCTAGCTGGGACTGGCCTGTTTCTGGCTGGTTTCCTGCTCAACCTGCACAGCGACGAGGTCCTGCTGCGGCTGAGGCGCGTGGCGCGTGGGTATGCGATCCCAGAGGGCGGCGCGTACCGGTTGGTCTCGTGCCCCAACTACCTGGGCGAGCTCATCGAGTGGGCGGGTTGGGCGCTCGCCACCTGGTCGCTGCCCGGTCTCGCGTTCCTGACGTGGAGCGCTTCGAACCTGGTGCCACGTGCCTTGTCCCACCACCGTTGGTATCGGACGAAGTTTCCAGACTATCCGGCGGAGCGCAAAGCGCTCGTACCGTTCGTGCTGTAGCAGGCCCCGACCGCTCCTCGAGACCCGATGGCATCTTCGCACCTGCAATGGGCCATCCGAGGAGCATCCGCTACTGGTCCTGCAAACGTCGACGTGCGACTGCAGGGACCTGCGCAGGTGCTGAAGCTGATGTGCAACGGCCGTTCCGTCGGCGAGGTAGAAACCGGACAGCTCTGGTACCGCGCTCAGGCGGGCCAGGGCACGTTGCTGTTCCGGCGCCAGCTTGGAGGGCTTTTCCACGACTCGTCCTGTGCAAAGAAGTATGCACGCCAGAAGGCGCACGTGCGGTCCGAGAGCTCTGAGTGACCGCTGTGGCGCATGAACTCCAGGATTCTCGCCTCTCCGAACTGCGTAACCAACCACCGCACGTCCGCAAGGCGCCCCTTCTCCAAGACGCGTGCGAGGATGAAGCGTTCGTGCTTCTCGGGATCCAGAGAGGCGGGCGCTACGTCCCAGAACAACCAGTGAAGGTCCGTCGGTACCATGATGACCAACCCCGATAGCGGGTCCTGTCTACTCCCCTGCTGTCCACCCCTTCTGGCGCCACTGGGGCGACTGCTCATTCTCTGCCGGCAGATCCTCTACCCCGTGGCCGAGCCACCCGAGTGCTGGGCGAGCAAGCGCACGAAGAAGTCGGCGAGCAGGTCGAGGTCGACGGGCCAGAGGTAGTCGATGGCGACCCCGGGATGTTGCCTCCGTGCCTGAGCGAGCTCCTGGGGAATATCGTTCTCCGAATGGTTTCCGCCGGGCGTCACCATGACGGAGATCACTCGAATCCGACCCGCGCCATCAGCCACCAGCCGATCCATGGCGTCTAGAATCGACGGCGCGCAGAATTCGTTGAAGGCCACTTCGACTTCAGCCGGAGCCACCCGAGAGCGCAACGCTTCGGCGGCCCGGAGCAGACCGGCGCGGTACGGGTCGTTCTGCTCGTTTCGAGGCCACTCGCGGAGCTCCCGATCCACCTCGATCTCGCGCGCCGAGGGCGGCTCAGTCGAGCCGCGCCTCGCCTTCTCGAGTTGCTTGAGCTCCATGACCAATTCCCGGGGGGCGTCTTTGGGTACGCCCCCATGTCCCACGAGCAGCACGGCTTCACGATTCATGCTCGCTGTCTTCTGGTACGACCTTACCGAGACCGCAAGCGTGACCTGTGCGCGGACGCTGCACTGCCCCGTTCGTCGAGTCGCTGGCCGTGGCTCCAACCCGGCACTCCAGCCGTGACCAGCTCTGGTGCCTGTGTTACTGGGGAAGAGCGCGTGCTGCAGCCCCCGCATGCCACGTGCTCATCGCCCCCACCCTCAGGTTGCCATGCCTTCCGGCCGCCAGAAAATTGCTGTCAATCCGCCGGTCTTCTTCGTTTCCGGTGCCCTACTTCTGCTCTTCCTCGGCTTCGGGGTGCTGGATACCGAGCGCGCCGCACGCATCTTCTCGGCTGTGCTGAGCGCCGTCTCGACCCACTTCGGCTGGCTGTATGTCCTCTCGGTAGCGTTCTTCATCGGCTTCTGTCTGTGGCTGCTGCTGAGCCGGCACGCTCATATTCGCCTCGGCGATGACGACGAGAGGCCCGAGTTTTCGACCCTCACTTGGTTCTCCATGCTGTTCAGCGCGGGGATGGGCATCGGTCTGGTGTTCTATGGCGTGGCCGAGCCCATGCTGCATTTCTCGAGTCCGCCCACTGGCGAAGGCTCGACCTTGGCTGCCGCGGAGCAAGCGCTCCCCCTCACCCTCTTTCACTGGGGCCTGCACGCGTGGTCCATCTACGTGCTGATGGCGCTAGGCATCGCCTACTTCGCGTATCGGAAGAAGCTCCCTCTGGCGATCCGGTCCTGCTTCTACCCACTGCTCGGGGATCGAATCCACGGCGTGCTGGGGCACATCATCGACATCATCGCCGTGTTCGGTACCCTCTTTGGTCTGGCGACCTCGCTGGGGCTGGGCGCCATGCAGGTCAGTGCGGGCCTGAAGCACCTGTTCCAGATCCCTCATGGAACCAACACCCAGCTCATCCTGATTGCGGTCATCACCGCCATTGCCACCATCTCGCTCGTCAGCGGCGTCAAGCGTGGCATCCGCCGCCTGAGCGAGCTCAACATGATCCTGGCGGGACTGTTGATGTTGTTCGTGTTCGTGGTTGGCCCCACGCTCTTCATCGTCGACACGTTCGTGGACAACCTGGGCAGGTACTTGGGCGAGGTCCTGATTCGCAGCCTGCGGGTCGCCCCGCTCAACGAAGGCGAAAGCGGCTGGATGAGGAACTGGACCCTGTTCTACTGGGGCTGGTGGATCGCCTGGTCGCCCTTCGTGGGCATGTTCGTGGCGCGAGTGTCACGCGGGCGCACGATTCGCGAATTCATCCTTGGCGTGCTGCTCGTGCCTACCGTGGTCACGTTCGCCTGGTTCAGCGTGTTCGGGGGCACGGCTCTGCACTTCGAGCTGTTCGGGGGCGGCGGCATTGCAGAGGCGGTATCGAGCGACTTGTCCACTGCCGTCTATGTGATGTTGGAAAAGCTGCCCTGGGGCAGCGCCACGGCGCTGTTGGCAGCGGTCGTCGTGGCCGTCTTCTTCGTGACCTCGAGCGACTCGGCTTCCTTCGTGGTCGACATGCTGACCTCCGGCGGGCATCCGAACCCACCGGTCTGGCAGAGGGTATTTTGGGCTACGGCGGAAGGAGCCTGTGCCGCCGTCCTGCTCTACGCTGGCGGCAGGCAGGCGCTCAAGGCGCTGCAAGCGGCAGTGGTCAGCATCGCGTTGCCGTTCTGCGTCGTGCTGATCCTCATTGCCGTGAACCTGGTGCTGGCTCTGCGGCAAGATCACCCGCCCCCCCGCTAGGGCGTGGTCGCTCAGGCCTTGCGAAAGCAGAAGATGGCCCAGGCCAAGTGCCCGCGCTGGCCACCGTCGATCCAACGACCGAGCCCCGCCTTCATGTGGTCGAGGTACTCGCGCGAGATGTGCTTCACGAGCTCGTCGTACCGCCGCTCGGTTTCTTCCAGCACTCGCGAGTAGTGGCGCACCAGATTCCGGGTCTGGTCCTCGATCATCACCACGGTCATTCCGAGGGCTTCGGCCTGCTGCCGGTAGAACGTGGGAGATCCCAGGGTCGACAGGTGAATGCGCTCCAGAATCGGGTCGAGAACTCCGGGCGGGCAGTCGTCGGACTGCATCGGATCGGTGAAGACGAGCTCGCCGCCGCTGCGCAGCACGCGGTGCGCCTCCCGCAGTGCCTGGGCGCGATCGTCGCTATGTAGTAGCGCATCTTGGGACCACACCACGTCGAACGATGCCTCACCGAAGGGCAGGCTCTGGAAGCTCCCGTCCACCACCTCGACGAGATCGCCGAGACCCTGCTCGGCGGTCATCTGTCGGTTGCGCGCGTTCTCCTTCTCGCTCAGGTTGAGCGCCGTCACTCGGCAGCCGCGGGTCCGTGCCAAGTAGCGAGCAGTTCCGCCGTAGCCGGCGCCCAGGTCCAGCACCCGCGCACCCGAGCCGAGCAGCGTGCTGTGAGAGGCCATCCGATCGATGGTGCGTCGGCTGGCCTCGAAGATCGAGTCGGATTCTGCCTCGTAGATGCCGAGATGCAGATCCTCTCCTCCCCACACGGTGTAGTAGAACGCGTCTGCGTCGTCGCTGTTGTAGTAGTCGCGCGCGATCTCGACGACTTTGGAGTAGCTCTCACTCATCGACTGCGCCTTCCCTCTGCTGGCGAACGTTCACGTGGTGAGTCGGTTCTCCCGGTGGGCGTTCAAGTACCGCTCGCACCACTGATCCCGACCAGCCAGGGTTTCCGCCACCAGAATGGTCGTCATGAGCTTCTCGTCCAGTGGATTGAGAATCGCGGCGTCCAGCCCGCAGGCCACGGCCATCACAGCGAACGTCTGATTCAACACCTTGCGTCGAGGTAGGCCGAACGAAACGTTGGACATCCCGCAGATGCAGTGCACACCTGGAAACCGCTCCTGGATGGCAGCAACGGCGAGCAGGAAGTCGCGTCCGGCCGTTTCCGAAGTGGAAACAGCCTGCAGCAGCGGATCCAAGTAAATGCGTTCCTTCGGGATCCCCTTGCCCTCGAGGTGGTTCACCAGCCGCTCTGCGTTGGCAAGGCGCTGATCCAGCGTCGTGGGAATACCGTCGTCGTCCATGCACAGCGCGACCACGTGGTGCTCGGAACCAGCCAGGAGGGCCGTGAAGTCATCGAGGCGGCTCTGTTCCAGACTGATTGAGTTGATGAGCGCGCTGCCCTGGTGCGCGGCGAGCGCCCGCTCAGCCGCCTTCACACTGGGGCTGTCCACGGAACACGGGGTCTCGGTGGCCTCTCGCACCTGCCGGACGAGCCACTCGAGACTCTCGGCCTCTTGATCTTCGAAGACCCCCGCATTCACATCCACGAAGGCAGCGCCGTGCTGCACCTGGTCCCGGGCGACCTGCTGGATGGCTGCGCCGTCCCTTTCCCGGATCGCGGCTGCAATCGGCTTCCGACTTGCGTTGATCAACTCTCCGACGACGATCATGTCTCCTCCGGGTGCTGCTCGGGGCAGCGTGCGGTGAAGCTAGCGGCCGCTGCGTGCGGGCGCGTGGGTTAGGCTTCTTCTCTCGTCTCTCTGACCGGTGGCTGGCTTCCGCGTTTGGCCAGAGGGCGCAGCGACAGCATCACGTCCGAGGCCAGTGTCGGGCTGCCCACCGCGCGAGCCAACACGCGTTGCAGGGATCCGTCGACCGTGATCCGCATGTCCACCTGCGGATCGACGGCGCCGGCGCTCTTCGCAGCGGCGAGCGCCGCCTCTGCTGCCATCCGGCTGGCATAGCGCTGTGCTTCGTCGACCTCGCTAAAATGCGCCACTCGCCCATCCACCTGCACACGATAGGTGCGGCGGTCTTTCGTGGCCTGTTCATAGAGGATGGCCTCCTTGTCGACCATCACCGACCCTGCAACCGCACCGACGGCGTTGGAGACCGCGTGATGCGGCGGCAACACGAACAGGGCGTCGAGTCGTTCCGATACCGGCTTCAGAAAGACGTCTGCCGGGGCGCCGATCCCCACGATGGGAAATGGGCAGCGCAGCGCGATCCGGAGGTACGGGTCGTCCTGGCCCAGCCCCCGGTCCACCAGCCACCTGGCCCAGGCGCCATCGATCTCGTCGGGCAAACCGTCGCCGGAGGCATGGCGGGCCAGGAACACCACCACGCGTTCCGCCACCGTGGACACGATTCCGTCGAGTACTCGTCTCGTCCAAGCGCGCGGCTCCTGCCGCTGCAGTCCGCAGAACAGGCTGACCGCGAGCCGCGCCACCGCGACGTCCCATTGGTCCATCTTCCCGCTGGCGTGGAGGAGATCCGTGGGTGTGAGCGTGGCGACTTCGATGATCCCTTGGGAGAGCAGGTGGTCCACCTGTAGCTGTACCGGGTGGTAGACATCGAACTCCCGCAGCACTCGCGTGAGGCTTCGCGGGCCCTGCGCGAGCAGACCGATGAGGCGGCGCTGTCGCTCGGTCATCAGCCGGGAGTCAGTCGCGTCGATGGGCCGAGCGAGGAGCCAGTACTCGAGATCGCTCGAACGCCGTGAAGTCGGCAGCGCGCGTTCGAGCCGCCGGAGCTCGTCCGCCACCTCGGGGTGGGCGCTCGCCAGACGGCAAAGTGGCACCACTCGTTCGGGTCCAACGATGGTCTCGTCGCCGTCGCCCGGGGTGATCCGACTGTCACATCCCACGCACACCGTGGTGACGCGAGCCGCCGGCACGGCAGTCTCCACGCGCCCCACGCGGGCTCCCTGATCGGACACCGCAACGCGGCCATCCTTGACCAAGGCAATGTCGGTGGTGGTGCCTCCCATGTCCACGACCAGCGCGTCGTTTCGGTCCGTGAAGAAGCTCCCGCCCACCGCGCTGGCAGCCGGACCCGAAAGGATCGTCTCCACCGGTTTGCGCAGAGCCTCGGAGTGCGCCATCAGCGATCCATCGCCCTTCACCACCATCAGGGGAGCGCGGATACCTCGCACCTCGAGAGCGCGCGTGACCGCTTGCATGAAGTCGTTCATGACTGCCACGAGCGATGCGTTCAGGGAAGCGGTCGCCGCGCGCTTGACCGAATCCAACTTGGTGGACAGCTCGTGGCCCAGCACCACGGGGAGGGATGACTCCTCGCGGATGGCATCGCGTGCGCGAAGCTCGTGGCTCGGGTCGAGTGGACTGAAGTAGCTGGACACCGCCACTGCGTCGATCTCGCCCTGGTGCTGCCGGACCCACTGGAGAACTCCGTCGAGATCCAGCGGTTCGCGCTCCTCCCCGCTGCAGGTGTGCCCGCCGCGGAAGTACTCGAAGCAGGGAGTCCATAGCTTCTCCCGGAGCCCACACTGCTCCACCAACTCGGCGTCGTAGCCGATCAGGACGAGCCCCACTCGACGGGTCTTGCCTTCGGCGATTGAGTTGGTGGCCAAAGTGCTGGAGATCCCGACCAACTTCACCTGTTCGGGACGATCGATGGGCAACTGCTCCAGTGCCGCGATGACTCCCTGGGCAAGGTCATGTCGCGTGGTGAGCGTCTTGGCAGACGCGATCACGCGCCGAGTCCCGTAGTGGAGCAACACCGCGTCGGTGTGGGTTCCCCCGGTGTCAATCCCAACGACCAGATGTGGCATGAATTCCTTTCGAGGTCAGACAGTCTGGAGCTACGCCGATTCGCGCACGATGCGTCGTTCCGCATCCTGCAAGATCTTCTCGATTTCGCCCTGGGCGCTCGCAGGGACCTGCGCGCTCGGCCCCGCGTGGTTGGCGATGATGTCACGAGTCTTCTCGATGATGCGGTCACGCATCGTCATGCGCCCTCGCGCCTCCCAATCCTCGTAGCTGCCCCGCTCCATCAGAGTGGGCCGCCAGTGGTGCCGGAACCACTTGAGCGTGTGGTCCTGGTAGAGGTAGTGGCCCCCCGGGCCGACGTCGTGGATGACGTCCACGGCAGTGGTCTCGTCGCTCACTTCTACGCCGCGTTGGATGAGCCGAGCCATCCCGATGATCTCGTCGTCCAGCACGAGCTGGAACACGTCGCCGGTGATACCGGACTCGGTGTAGCCGTTGTCGTGGACGAATTCGGCGCCGCTGAGCATCGCGGCATGGATCGACAGTGCGGCCTCGACGCCCGACTGCATTTCGAGTCGCTTGGTGTCCGTGCAGCCAGACTGGGAGAACATGGGCAGCCCGCAGTAGTGGCACATCTCGGTCAGGCCAGCGCTGAGCAGGCTGAGCTCCGGCGCGCCGTACGAGTAGATCGAACGGCGCATGTCCAGAATGGACTGCACTCCGCCGATGACCACGCACGTGCCCGGGTTGATGAGCTGAGCAGCCACCACTCCGACCATGGCTTCCGACAGGGCCACCACGATCTGGCCCGCGTGCGTGGCCGGGACGGTTCCTCCGCCGATGCAGCAGGGGCTGTACACCTGCGGGATCCCATGCTCCGCGCAGTACATGCACTTGTCGATCGCGTGGAACGCGCTGACCAGGGGTGAGATGGGCTCCCCGTAGTAGATGTAGTTGGGGCGGCGCTTGAACTCCTCTTCCCCGCCAGCCATGGCGATACCGATACGATGCAGATCGCGGCAGTTCTCCCGGCTGAACGCCCAGTTCATGATGATCTTGGTCGTGTTCTGGATCATGTCCGCGAACTCGTAGACGTCCGCGAGGCCGTTGGTGACGTCGCTGATGGACCCCAGCGACTGGACGTAGCCGATGTTCGGCAGGGCGTCGCAGACACGAGCCACGGTGGCGGCATCCTTGCGGACGTAGGGGCGGCGCTCCAACGTGTCGGGATCGATGAAGTTGGGCGGCGTCGGGCCAGGGCCGAAGTAGCTCCGACCGCGCTCCACGAAGATGCGGTGCTCGCCATCCCAGCTGTAGAGGGCGGTCGTGGGGGGGGCACAGGCGAGGGCGTCGGTGACGACACGCGTCGGGAACCGCACCGTGAGGCCGTCCACGTGGCAGCCGGCGCGGCGAAAGAGCTCGCGGGCTCCTTCGTGGTGGACGTGCGCGCCAGTTCGGCTGAGTGTGGTCAGCATACCGTTGTAGAGGAGCTCTTTCTGATCCTCACTCAGCAGGGAGAACTGCGGGGTCAGATTGACGGTCATGTTCATCCGAGTCATCGACTTGCTCTCCTAAATCAGCGAGCACGATTCTCGAACGGTGTTGCGAGCCCCCAGCAGGGTGAGGGCTCGCAACACCTTGGAGAACCGCAGTTGTGCTCGAACCCGATTCCTGTTGCTTCTTCGGGGTCTGCCGCAGACCCCGCCCCACGAGTGGGGCCCCACCCCAAACGGTTCGCGCGCAGCGCATTTCCACACGGTGATCGACATTCGCGCTCCCCTATCTAGTCAACGGTGGCGCTCGTCGGCTGCCGCGACGACGGCGCGCAGCTCAGCGTGAAGGTCTTCCGGTATGGGCTCGGGCTCGTGCGCCGCGAGGATGCGGTCCGTCTCTTCACGAACTCGATCCAGCATGGTCTTCTTGCCTTCGGCGACCCAGGTTTCCCAGTCGGAGCGGTCCTGCAGCTTGGGCATGAACCACGAGCGCCAGTGCCGGTAGGTGTGGTCCTGCGTCAGGAACTCTCCACCCGGGCCCACCTGGTCGATCAGGTCGAGGGCCAGGTG
>CAZSVU010000159.1:0-9438 GCA_964610275.1 uncultured Polyangiaceae bacterium
GTTGAAGGCACCTCCGTAGTCGGCGAACACTGCCCCACTGATCCCGCGCAAGAACACGGGCAGGGTTTCGACGCCGCGGTCGACGTAGGCGATCGGGAACCGGTACTCGGCGTTGAACAGGTTGTACTGTGATCCGATGAACTGCGCCGGATCGTAGCCACGCAGCACGAACGCACTTTGCGAGACGCCATCGATGAACGGATCCAGCGGCGGGGTGTCCACGAAACCGCCCGTGTAGTAGAGACCCTGCCGGGCGTAGGTCCCGGCAGAGATGCCTCCGGATGCCGATGCTGCGAGCACGTGATGGTCGGCCCACGGCAGGCGGAAGTAGCCGGTGAGGCGCCCCGAGAAGGCCGTCAACGTCCATTCGCTGCCCAGCTCCGGGCCAGCGTAGTCCGCGCCGACGGAGAAGCGCACGCCCTCTTCGGTGCTGATGGCGTACGTGGGCCGCTCGACTCTCGAGTAGGAGTAGCCGGCGTGCAGGCTGCCCAAAAACCCGCGGTGGGGCTCTTCCGGTATCAAGGAGTACGGATCGACGTCGGATGCCAGCGGGAGCTCGGAGTCGAAGTGAGCAGCCAGGTAACTCAGAGCCACCGTCTGCGAATCGTAGGCGCCCGGGATGGGGATCGAGACGCCGCTGCTCAGCCCGGTGATCCGCTCGGTGATGAGGGGGTGATCGTCTCCGTAGCGGAAGTTGCGCCGCGGGACGGCACGGCGCGAGAGACGCACGCGTGTGCTGAAGGGAAGGCGTTGATAGGAGTAGTTGAGCGCCATCGCCGGCTCACCCTGCTCTGCCTCCACGGTCATCGATGCCGATATCGAGTGGTACCCCGCCACGTCTGATCCGGTCGTGGTGATCTTTAACGCGTCACCGAACGCGCCCTGGCCGTACTCCAGCGTGTAAGCCTGCGGCGCCAGGGTGGTCCAAGGGTTGTACTCCCGAACGGGCCACGTCCGGGCAGGCCGTTCCGGCGGTGGGTCCGGTCGGTCGTCGGGTGCCGGGAGCGCGGGCAGCCAGCGTGAGCGTTCGAGGGGTATCGAGAACAGGTCGAACCCCGTGGACCGATACCCGACGTAGATGAGCGTCTTTCCGTCCGGGCTGGGCTCCGGCATGTAGGCCCCGGTGATCACGTTGGTGACCTGGAAGAGCTCTTGGCTCTTCGTGTCGTACGCGTAGACGTTGGCGATTCCGGTGCGGTCCGAAGTGAACAGCAGATAGCGTCCATCCCGCGTCCAGTTCGGCTGCTGATCGATGGAGCGGTCGTGGCTGATCTCGGTGAAGCGCCCCGTCGCCACGTCCACGATGCGAATGTCGCGGTACCCGCCGCGAGTCCAGGTTCCGTACGCGACTTGCTGGCCATCAGGCGAGAAGCGAGGCGTGAATACCTGCTCATAGCGTGCGCTGGCCACCAGCCGTCGTTCTTGGACGACCCGATGCTCGGCCGTCAGATCGGCGATGCGCAGCGTGCTCGTGCCCGCGTGGTTGGTCACATACACGATGCGCCTGCCGTCCGGGCTGATGTCGGGGGCGTGTGCGCGTCGCGAGTGCGTGAGGCGTTGGCGCCACTTCTCGACCCCCGTGCGAGACGATCTGCCAGGCGGCAGTCTGACCAGATCCAGGAAGTAGTGCTGACGACGAGACGGAAGACCGTCTGCGAACACCAGACCGCAATCTGCGTCGAAGGTGGCCCGGGTTCCACCGGTTCGCACCCAGAGCTCGGCCTCACCCTCCGCGTGGGTGCGGCTGCTGAGCTTGAGGCGATACAAGCCTCCGGGAGAATGGCCGTCTCCCCGGTGGTAGACTAGCTCCTCCTGCGACCCTTCGCGGGCGCACGACGGCACGAAGACGGGAGCGCTGGCGACTCGACCGTTCGACGTCAAGCGCGTGCCTTCACGCACTCCGCGGCGACGTACCTCCGCGACCTGCTGTGCGTAGCGACGCCGCAAGTGGTGCTGCCAGCCTCGATACAGCTCGACGTACGTGCGCCCGGTCGCCCGCCGGATCGATCGGTTGATCCCCCACGCGATGGGGTTGGCGCCGTAGTCCTGAGCCACCGCCGCAAAGACGTCGGGCCCGTAGACGCTGGAGATCCAGGCCACGAACCGGCCTCCATAGAGGTACCAGAGATTACCCGAGGGCCACCGCCGCGAATCGTGGCTGATCTGGTCCAGGGTGGCGATGTTGTTCTCGAGCACGTCGGCGCGCAGGTACATGTCGAACTGCGTCGAGCGGATGCGCCCTCCGCTGGTGTGCTCGCTCTCCAGCGCTACCGCCAGACCTTCGATGACCCACTTGGGTTGCGCTTGGTTCGGCGCCAGCGTCTTGCCGAACAGCGCGTTGTAGAGCGCCGGCAAACCGGACACGTTGTCCAGGTGCAGAATGTGCACGTGCTCGTGCGTCAACAGGTGCAGCAGCCAGTCGTCGTAGTCCCCCAACACGTGCATGTCGCCGGGCGCCGACATGTACATGCGGATGATGTTCTGAGGGAGAACCTGCGCGGAGCCGTTGGCCGAGTCCGAAGTGTCCGTGAGAACGATGTGGACCACCTCCGGTGGCTGCCATCCGAGTTGAGGAACCATCCGCGCGCGGGAGTCCTCCGCGAGGTTGGCCGTGCGCTGCGCCGCCTCCTCCAGTCCGCCATGATAGTGAACTCGGAAGTGGGGGGTCTCAACGGTGTACCAGCGCAGGTACGGGTCTCCCGCGCGGGCTTCGCGTGTCGCACACGCCAGCAGTACTGCCAGCAGCAGGGCCCAGACTAGCCGGGGCCGATGCGGTCTCACAGGTCGTCGTGGAACAGCGGCTCCCGGTTTCGCACGTAGCGGTACACCAGCTGTCGCCCCTCAGGAGAGATCTGGGTGAATTGTGCACCGAACCCCGGCGGAGCATCCGGGTCAGCCCCGCTCCCTTCACGGGTCCACCGCACCACCCCCAGGGCCTCGAACTCGTAGCCGCCTGGCATGGACACCCTCAGCATGAGGTTCTGTCCGATCTTGGGAACCTGGTAGGTCGCGACGAAGATGCCACCGCACTCGATCACGTCGTTGCCGCTCAGGCCCTTGTAGAAGTTGGTCGTACTGTGGGCACCGAGCTCGGCCTCGATGCGCACCGGTGCGCCGTGTCCAGCCAGAGGTGCTGGCTGCTGTGCCTGTGGCTGAGGTTGCGGCTGGTCCCAACCCCCCCCAGCCGGAGCCTGTTGCGGCGGAGGACCGTAGTCGTCGCGCTGCCCCTGCCAGCCCCCTGGCTGAGCCGGATGAGCCATCGGGCTCGGCTGGGGCTGGACGGGTGAAGGCTGAGGGGCGGCCTGCGGCCAGGCGGGTTGCGCTCCGGTGACCGGCGCCGCTTGCGGCGACGGTTGGGCCACGGGTGGCGTTGCCTGTACAGTCGCAGCATAGGCGGGCTGCGGTGGTGGGGGCTGAAGTGGGGCGTAGCCTCCTGGCGAAGAAGACGGCTGCACCGGCGGAGGTCCGTACGCCCCTGCATCTCCGCCCGGTGGCATCACCACGGTCCCGCCGGCAGGATCTGCAGGTGAGGGTTGGGCTGGTGCGGGGTGCACCACCGCAGTTCGACCAGGTCCCATGGGCGCTGGCTGCGGCTGCGCCGCGGGCGTCGGTTGGCCGTAGGCGGGCTGCTGCGGTGCTGGAGCGGGCTGCTGCTGCTGCGCCGGAGGTTGACCGTAGGCGGGCTGCGGCGGCTGCTGCGCCGGAGGCTGACCGTAGGCGGGCTGCGGCTGCGCTGCGGGCACCGGCTGACCGTAGGCGGGCTGCGGGGGCGCTGGAGCGGGCTGCTGCTGCGCCGGAGGCTGACCGTAGGCGGGCTGCTGGGGCGCCGGTGCCGGCTGCTGCGGTGCCGGTTGGGCGGCAGCCTCGGCAGCACGGCTGATCCCGTGCACGACACTCAAGGAACCGGCGACGGCCTCCGTTGCCTGATCAACCGCCGGGATACCGCCGGGTTGACGTTGCAGCAGAGCCAGCGCGTTGCGCACGGCCTGCAGCGCCGCCGGACCATTTTGCGCCAGCTCCGCCCCTTGAGACGATTCGATTTTGAACAGCGCCCCCATCGCTTGAGCGACCGGCTCTGCCACTTCCATCACCTGCGGCGGCACACCGGGTGTCTGCAGCGCGGCGAGGGCCTGCTGGAGCATCTGACGAGCATCACGTGCGGCACTAAGTGGATCGGTCATCCGTCTCTCCCCGAAGAGCCGCGAGCATATCACGGCGACGGTATCCGGCGACCGTTCGGTACCCGCCTTTGCACATCCCGAGCGGCTGAGGTGTGGGCCGCCGCGCCCGCAGCGTGACACGGCCCTCCAGGCTCTGTGCCCGTTTTTGGCCGCCTCCGCCCATTGAGGTCAGATTTTGCCCGGGAACTCCCCTGGGGCGGGCTCGGGTGCGTGCGCCGCAGCACCGCACAAAAGTTGTTCGGCCGAAGAGCCCCCTGGTACCTCCGCAGGCATGGAAGAAGGCGCCAAAGCCCGCGGCTTCCGCCCGGCGCTGCGCGAGGGCGGCCGGTTCGACGCCGCGGCTGCGGGTCGCCCCGTGCTCGTCCTGGAAGACGTTCACAAAGCCTATCGAGCCGACGCCCCGGTACTGCGGGGCCTGGATCTGGAGATAGCGCGAGGCGAGTTCGTCTTCATCACGGGCCCGTCCGGAGCAGGCAAGAGCACGCTCCTTCGCTTGCTCTATGCCGCGGAGCGAGTCGATTCCGGACGGATTCTGTTCATGGGGCGAGAGGTGGGTCGTCTGACGAGCGGCTCGATTCCCTTTCTGCGGCGCAACATTGGAGTGGTGTTTCAGGACTTCAAGCTGGTCGCCAACTGGACCGTTCTGGAAAACGTCGCCGTCCCCCTGGAGGTACTCGGGCTGCCCTCTCGACTGATTCGCCGTCGGGTGGGAGAGGTGCTCGAGAGCGTGGGCCTGGGTGGTCGCGGGTCGGAGTTGGCCCGCTCGCTGTCCGGTGGCGAACAGCAGCGTGTGGCCATTGCTCGGGCCATCGTGGGCGAGCCTGCGCTCGTGCTCGCGGACGAACCCACCGGAAACCTGGACCCGCAGCTTGCCATGGATATTCTGGGCCTATTTGAAGACATTCAGACCACCGGCGTGACCGTGCTTTTCGCGACGCACGACCGTTCACTGCTCGATGTTCGCCCTCGCCGGATTGTGGTGCTCGACGAAGGCCGGGCCACCGACGTGCCCAACGGGCTCGACGAGGCGGCAGGACTCGTCGATCTCCAAGTCGCATAGGAGAATACTATGAGCCCTCTCGATCGAGCCTGGCGCGGGGGACGCAATGATTGGCGACTCCACCTGCTGAGTATCTTCTCGGTCGCCGTGGCGTTCGTCTGTCTGGGTTCTGCGGCACTGGTCGTCGTCAACGTGGACGGGATCCGGACGCGATGGGCCCACACGGGACGCGCCTCCGTGTACCTGAAGGAGGGTGTGGACGAGGACCGGGCGAGCAGCATCGAGAAGGCGTTGCGCGACACCGCTGGCGTGCAGGACGTGTCCTTCGTCAGCAGCGCGGCGGCGCGGAAGGAGGTCATTGGTCGAGGGGCCGATGACGTCATCGAAAGCCTGCCAGTCGCGGCGTTTCCAGCTTCCCTCGAAGTCAAATTGGTCGACGGTATCGGGACTGAGCGGCTGGAAAGCATCGCCACCAAGCTTCGGGCCCACCCCGCCGTGGAGTCAGTGGAGACCTACCAGGCCTGGAGTGACCGACTCGCGAGCTTGCTCGCCGGAGGCGTGACCGCCTCGATGATCCTGGCATTGGTGGTGCTCGGAGCCGTGGTGAGCGTCGTTTCCTCCACCATTCGCCTGGCCCTGCAGCGGCGAAGCATCGAGGTGGAAGTGCTCAAGCTGGTGGGAGCGACGGACGGCTATGTCCGACGTCCGTTCGTGCTCGAAGGCGCGGCGCAGGGCGCCATCGGAGCCACCGCCGCGGTGTTGTTGCTCGGCTTGCTGTACGCCATCGTGCGGGGTCACTTCGACTGGCAGCTGGGAGCGTTGTTGGGCCTCAGCCCTGCGTTTTTGCCCTGGACCCTCTGTCTCGGGATGGTGGCACTCGGTGGCCTGCTCGGAGCCGCTGCCGCCTTCTTCAGCCTTCGCCGCCTCTTGATCGTGTGACGTGAAGAAGCGACCCGTTCTCGCAGTGATCCTGGCCACGGCCTCGGCCGGAGCCCTGCCCGGGCTCTATGGCCCGGACCCGGACGCCCAGCGCGCACCGCAGGACTCGACGGCTGCTCCGGTCATCCCCACCACTCCGGCGGACGTGGAGCGGGCTTTGGTCAAGGTCTCGCGAGAGTACGAGCAGGCGCGTCAGCGCCTGCAACGGTTGCAGCGAAACACGAAGCAGGCCGACGCGCAGACGCTCGCGTACGGTCGGGCTCTGGTGCGCAAGACCCGCGCTGGGCTGCTGCCCGTGGGTGGCGGTTTCCAGTCGTTGGTCGATCACGCCACGGCGTTGGAGCGCCTGCGTCGAGCGGTGGCGCGTGCTCTCAGTCACCAGCGCAGCCTGGAGCAGCGCCGCGGCGACCTCGGGCGTGAGCTCGAGAAGTTGCGCAACCAGCGCTCGCAGTTGGAAGCGCAGAGACAGGCCCTGTCCCAAGCCAGTACCGCGCTGGCCGCTGCACAAGACCGAGCCTTGGCTTTCGAACGCGCCTTCTCGTCCAGCGGTCCCAGCTCCCACACCGCGGTCTACGGAGCCGGAGTGGGGCCCATGGATCCAGCCGAGCTCGCCGCAGGGTTCGCCGCCATGAAGGGTCGGCTGCCCTTCCCCTTGCCCGGGCGAACCGAAGTGCTGCCGGCGCGTCGTCCCGGCTCGGACGGCCCTGGTCTGGAGATGCGCGCCCCGACCGGGTCCCCGGTGCGCGCCGTCTACTCCGGCCGGGTTGCGTTTGCAGACGAATACGCGGCGTACGGCAAGACGGTGATCATCGACCACGGCAACCGGTACTACACGGTGACGGGCAGTCTGCAGGAGCTCGGGGTTTCAGCCGGCGAGGAGCTCGTCGCCGGTGCCCGAATCGGCACCGTGGGTGGCACCGGACGGGGCGCAGGCATCTACTTCGAAATCCGCCACGGCGTGCAGACCATCGACCCCGGCGAGTGGTTTGGTATCTAGTTGCTTACGTAAGTGAGCTTTGGCTAGATGGCCGAACGTCCTCACGACAGACCTTCTGTCGCGAACGGGTATCTAGTTGAGGCGCGCCGCCATCGCCGCGCTATGTTCGGAGGGAGGGAGCGCCACTCGTCGATCACTCTGCGGGTCTGGCCGACGCCGATGGACAATCTCGAGAGCAAGAGGCGGCTACCGTGCCGATTGGTGGTCGTTGCGTTGGTCACCCTCTGGCCAGAGCTGGCGGCGGCGCAGGCCACCACGAGCTTTCCTGACGCGCCACCCGAGGAACCTCCGTACACCCCCAGCGCGCCTCCTCCTGCTCCACGGCAAGCTCCCCCGCCGAGCTACGTGCAACCCACGGCGCCTCCGCCGAGCTACGTGCAACCGACGGCGCCTCCGCCGAGCTACGTGCAACCGACGCCTCCGCCGAGCTACGTGCAACCGACGCCCCCGCGCCCGAGCTATCAGCAACCCTCCGCACCCCCGCCGACCTACCCACGCCAGCCGACGCCGCCTCCCACCTACACCCAGCCCCAGCCCGCCTACCCACAGCCGGTGGTTCCTGCACCGGGCGAGTACGGACGACCCGCAACCACCGGGCTCTTTCTGCCGCCGGTGCTTCCGTATCGAGAGGGCGCGGAGATCCCCGAAGGGTACGAGCTCGAAAGCTCGCGCAACACAGGACTGATGGTCGGCGGTGGCGTGGTCTTTGGCGTGGGCTACGTGATCGCGTTCGGGATTGCCGCTTCGAAGGGATTCGATCGGCCCAACGCTATGCTCGCAGTTCCGGTGATCGGCCCCTGGATCTCGCTCACGCGTCGCGAGAGTCCTTGCGACATCGAAGACGTCGAGGTCAAGGAGGACGCGCAGACGTGCGTCAACTCCGCGTTGGACGAAGCGGCACTGATCGCGGTCATCGCCATCGACGGCCTGGTGCAGGGCGTCGGCGCCGGACTGTTCCTCGGAGGCGTCTTCAGCACCCGCCAGCAACTCGTCCGCAAGGACGTGGCCCGTATTCACGTGGCCCCGCAGCGCATGGGACGATCGGGCTACGGGTTGGGTGTGATCGGCGTGTTCTAAGTCGGGGAGCGCCATCGGGATGATCTTTGGTCGTTGCCCCTGGGTCAAGACGCGCAACGGCGCGGATACAAACCGGAATCTGCTTTGGGGTGCTCGCGCCTTGCGCCCGGCCGTCCTGACGCGCTCACTGCGTGCGCACACCGTCGCAACACATCCGCGCCTCCTCCGAACACCCTACCACCATTCTTCGCGTCTGCCGCCGCTGCCAGCGCTCGTGTGCCGGCGGCGCTTGCGCGACGGTCGCATCGCCAGGCGAACCCGGGATGTGCGCTTCACCGACGCGAAAGCCCGTAGAGCCGTGACCCGAGGTGATCGAGCGCCTGGAGCGTTTCGGCCATCTTGGTGTGATCGAAGTATCCCCAGGCCGCCGCCACGCGGAGTGCGGCCTGGGATTCGTAGAGCGACCCGCGCGCGCTCTCGAAGCGCAGCCGGGAGTTGCCCGCCTGGGTGCCAAAGCCTTCGGCCACGTTGAGCGCCACGCTGCTGAGCGCACGCCGAAACTGTGAAGCGAGATCGCGATCTCGCTTCGCCGTGGCATCGACCAAGGGCCGCGCCAGCCCGATGGTGCTGAGGATCTCTTCGAGGAGTTGCTGCCGCAGTGGAGTGTGCATGCCCCCCCAGGCGCAGCTTCCGTGACACCGCCCCGCACCCAATCACCGACCCACGCCGGCGGTGGCACGGAAGGTGCGCCATCCCGCATGCACACTCCACTGCAGCAGCCCCTGCTCCTGCAGCAGCCCCTGCCCCCGCAGCAGCCCCTGCCCTTGCCCCTGCTCCCGCAGCAGCAACTGCCCCCGCCGCTGCGGCAGCAACTGCGCCCGCTCCTGGGTCCGCTCCTGCCCCTGCGCCCGGAGCAGCCCCTGCCCCCGCCGCTGCGGCAGCAACTGCGCCCGCTCCTGGGCCCGCCCCTGCCCTCGCGGCGGCAGCTCCCGGCCTCGCTCCAGCGTTCCCGCTTCGGCTTCCGCCGCCGGGCGACCATACTTTTCACGCAACCGGACGCGCAGCCGTCCGAATGGTGAGGCAGATTGGCTCTGATCCGGTAGAATCTTCGCGATGGGCATCGACGGTGTAGGCAAGCCTGGGGCCCCACAGGGGCCAGTGGACGGCATTGGGGGCTCTGGAGCTGCCCAAGGCGAGGGCTTCCGCGTCGAGGCAGGGGACGAAGCCAGCGCGGCGAGTGGCAGTGAGGCCCTGCAGCAGCTGGAGCGGGGCGAGCTCGGCCTGAACGAGTACCTGGACGTCCG
>CAZSVU010000159.1:9448-18842 GCA_964610275.1 uncultured Polyangiaceae bacterium
GCTGTGTGGCCTTTCTTCTGCTGGGGGGGGCGGGGCCGGCCCTTAACGTTTACCTGTCCGGCCGGGGGGCCGTGCCCCCGCGCCACCTGGAGGGCACGCTGACGCCTCAGCAACTCGAGTTCGTCAAGGAATCGCTCCGAGAACAGCTGGGAACCGATCCGGTGTTGATACAGCTGGTTCGGCGCACCACCGGGTCCTCCCCCGCGTAGCGCCGCACTGCGCCGTGCCCGATCGCGCGACACACTTCGGCCCGATTCTCACGCCGCGGCGTGGCGCTGGTGCGGAAAGACCAGAACTCGTTTCCGGGGCACACGAGTAGCTGGTATCCCGGGCTGGCGATGGCTCGCTTTGGACGCAGCCGCCCCAGCCGGCTCACGCCGCTGCTGGATATTGCCCCTGACCGGGGAGGCATCGACTCGTTCGGAAGCGCTGCCGTCGGTTTGGCGGCGGCCGCACGCGGGGGCGTGCGAGTGCTCGACACTTGGGTGCTGCCGGTGTCGGCATTTCGCGAAGCGGTGCGCACAGCCCTTCCGCCGGGCCACGATCCCGCATCACTGCTGCGTGTCATCGACCGTCCCGTGGGCATCGCACGTACGGCCCACGCACGCGACGCTTTGCTCCGGGGCAACCTCAGTCGGCCCCTGGCAGCGGAGCTCGGGTCGTTCTGGACCGAGGTGGGGGCCGAGGCCCCGTGGGGACTGATGGTTTCTGCCAGTCCCACGATCGACGACGACAGCCTAGCGACCGCAGCTGGGTTCGATGTCGTCGTGGTTCGTGGCGTGCGGAGTCAGGTGGGTCTGCTGCACGCCGTGCGGTTCGTCTGGTCGAGCGTTCTGGCTGAGGACACCTTGCTGACGCTGCGCCGAAATCGAGCCCGCAACGTTGCGGTCGCCGTCATGCTGCAGCTGCTGCCCGTGACTGCGGCCAGTGGCACGCTGCTGGTGCATCCGACGACGACTGGACGTGGCCCGGAGTCACGCCGGCGCCCGACGCGCGGGGCACGCCCCAGCGCTGTGCCCGTGCCCGCAAACGGCGTGCTGCACTGCTCCCTGGGTTTGGGTGCGCCAGTCGTGGACGGGACTTGCGCACGGGATGTGGCGCGTTTGAGCACCGACGGTAGGCTGTTGGACGAGTGGACGGCGCAGAAGCACCTTTCTCTGGTGGGTGGACGCACCGGCGCGGTGTTCGCTGACACTGACCCGGACGATGCAGTGCGATTCTCGGTTTCGCCGAGAGCGGCAAAGGCATTGAGTGAAGTGCAGCGACGCGTGCTCGAGGTTACCCCGTCACGCACCGTCGTGGACTTCGTGGCGACGCCCGCAGGAGCGATCCACGCCACGGCCGTCCGTCGCGTCGACGGCAGCGGGTATCCCGCCGGCGGGGAACCGGACACCGTCTGGGGCAGTATCGGTATCGAGGATGACCTCCCGGGTCCCGTCACTCCCTTGACCCGTTCGCTGCTGCACCGGTTCGTCGACTCGCGCGCGCGGCGCATTCTCGCCGGGGCGGGCTCCAGGGTGGCCCGAGGCGCACGCATCACCGCGAGTGTGCATGGTCGCGCCTACCTCAACCTCTCGGCGCTCTTGCCCGCGTTGGCCCACTTGCCGGGGATCACCGCGCGTGAGCTCAGCACGGGCCTGGGTGGACCCACGGAGGAGGCGCTGCGCGCGCAGGTGGACCGGCGCCGATCCGATCTTTCGCTGCTGGCCCTACCCATGGCGTCCGCCCGACTCATCGCCTGGCAACGCAGCCTCAGTGGTCGGGTGCGGCGGTTTGAACGCGTCTCGGACAAGCAGCGTCGCTGGCACACGCAAATGGACCTCGCGATCCTGCCCGACGATTCGCTCCTGGGCACCCTGCGCGATCTCGGGGAACGAATCGACGCGGGGGCGTCGCTACTGCTCGAGAGCAGCCTGGCCACGCTTTCCGCCCACCTGTCTCTACGCACGGCGCTCAAGCGGAGCATGCCGATGTCTGCAGCGCGTGTCGCTCGGATGGTGGCGTCGGGGATTGGAGGCCTGCCGAGCGTGGAGCCCGCCTTGGCGCTGGCCCCGGTGATCGCGATTGCCCAGAAGGACGCCAGCGCGAAGGAGGCACTGCTCTCGGGAGCCGTGGCGGTGCTCGCAGATCTGCCGCACGGTCCCACTCGCCGGGCGGTTGGACAGTACCTAGAGGCGTTCGGCGATCGAGGGCCGCGTGAGTTCGACCTGAGTGTCCCACGTTGGGCAGAAGAGCCGCGCAACTTGCTCTGCTTGGTGGCTGCCGGTCTGCGACACGAGCCCTCTGATCCCGACGCCGCACTGTCGTACGTCAGGGTGCAGGCGGACGCCGCGCTGGCTGACATCGAGGGACGCCTGCAGCTGGTGGAAGCAGCGTTGGTGCGCTCCCTGGCCGCGCAGACGCGCAAGCTGCTCGAGCTGAGAGAACGGTCGCGCATCTGGCTGGCGCGCACGTTCAGCATGTACCGGCGGACGGTGCTGGACGCGGGACGCCGACTCTCTCGGCTCGAAGCCGGGCTGCTGCCGGAAGCGGTGCTCTTCGTCGGCTCTGCCGAGTTGGAGGCAGCGCTCGAGCGCCGGCCCCATCCGCTGGCTGCCGTCGCCCGGCTGCGGCGCGCGGCCCATGATCGCAATGCTGGACGGGTCGATCCCCCCCGCACCTTCGTGGGACGTCCGCCCCCGGTCTCCTTGCCGGTGTCTGACGGCACGCTTTGGCGAGGCCATGGCTGCTGTGGGGGAGCCGTCGTGGGGCCAGCACGTCTGGTCGACGCCGGTGGAATCGGAGTCGAGCGCGTGGCGCCGGGGGACATCGTCGTGATGCGGTCTCTGGACGTGGGGCTGTCGCCCATGGTGCTGCTGGCCGCCGGTATCGTGACCGAGCTCGGGGGGCCGCTCTCGCCCGGCAGCGTGCTCGCGCGCGAGTTTGGGGTGCCCATGGTCGCCGGTGTGTCCTCGGCCACGACTGGGCTGCGCGATGGCGAACCCGTCAGGGTGGACGGTGATCGCGGGACGGTGGAGCGGATCGGCTCGTGACGGACTCGAAGCCGCGACACCGCGTCTGGGTGGTGGCCAACGCGGAGGAGACTACGCTGGCTTCGGTGCTGGCCAAGCTGGGTGAGGGTCCGCGCCGGGCCGTTGCAGACGGGCGAGTCTTCCTCAACACCGTTCGTGCGGAGTGCGAATCCCAGTCGGTCGAGCTCGGCGATCGGATCGAAGTCTATCCGCCGCGGGATCTGCCAGACGGTGTGACGGTGCTGGACGAGCGCTACGGTGTGATCGCCGTGCTCAAACCGGCAGGCCTGCCCACCGAGCCGGACCGGCAGGGTCGTGCTGCCTGTCTCGTGTACCGTCTTGCCGAGCAGTTGCGCCTTGCGCCGACGTCGCTGCACGCCCTGTCGCGACTCGACGTCGGGGTCAGCGGCGTCGTCTTGGTCGCCCGGACTGCCGAGGGGCGTCGCGTGGCCCTCGCCGCACGGGAGCAAGGTCGGTTGGTGCGCCGCTACGTCGGAATTGCGACCGGAACGCCGACCCCGGCGACCGGGAGCTGGAACCAAGCGCTTTCAGGCCGTCGACGCCGCTCCGAAAAAAAAGGGCCAGCTGGATCCGTGGCGCTGACACGCTTTGCTTGGGTGGCGGGCGTCTCCGCAGACCGCGCAGAGCTGCGCGTCAGCGGGCGCGCTGCCCAGCCGGCGCTTCTGGCGCTCGAACCGCAGACCGGACGGAAGCACCAGCTGCGTCGCCACGCGAGCGCCGCGAATGTCCCGCTGCTGGGAGATCGCGCCTATGGCGGCCCCACGCGGCTGGTCCACCACAGCGGCCAAATGCAGGAACTCGGTCGAATTGCGCTGCACGCGGCGCGCGTCAGCTGGCTCGGCGTCGACGGATCCTGGACCGTCGAGGCCGCGATCGCGCCCGCGCTGGTGGATCTGTGGGTGGGGCTTGGCGGCAGGGGCGAAGACATGTCATTAGCCCTGGCGAGAGAGCTGCCGTGAGAAGCTGTTGGAAGCCCTGGGGGCAGAGCGTCGGGCTGGGGCTGGCCGTGACGGTTGGCTGTGCATCGGGCCAGTACGGCGCTGACGAGCGCCCTGCCCCGGGACTCACACTGCCGCGACGAGCGGACCTGGACGACAGTGAGGAAGGCACCGACGCCGGACCGCGCGATGCGGGCTCGCCCGGCGCGTCGTCGAGTGACGCCGAGGCGTCCCCTCCCGGCAGCTTGCCGGACCCCAAAGCGCTCCGGCTCGCGCGGCAGTGGGAGTACGAGCTCGTCTACGAGCGAGGCGAAGTGAGCGTCGAGAGCGTCACCGAGCGCAACTTCAGCCAGCCGGTCGTCACCGGAAGACGCATGGGGCGGTACGCCATCGAGCTCTGGATCGGCAAAGAGCTGGTGGAGCGGGTACGGTTCGATTTTCCCCTGCTGGCGGCGGAGGAGGTCGGGTCGGGTCGGCGCCACCCGTTGAAGGAGCCGCCCAATTTCGCCGCGGGTGCCGTCGTCTCGCGCCGAGTGCTGGTGCCGGCGAGCCCTCGCGCCACCCGCGCCGTGCTGGTCGATCGTGCCACCGGGCGGACGCTGACACTGGACTGGCCACCACACGAGCCTACTCCGCCCATACCCAGCCCGCCGTCGCCCCCGCCGGCCCCCGACGGAGCGGACGCGGCGGTTCCCGCGGATGCGTCCCTGCCAGGCCCGCAAGAGCGGTAGACACCGAAGTTGCCGCTTCCGCTGCCCGCGGGGCCGCCACGAAGCGCGGAACGCTCGCCGGGGCGTCTGAGCAGTGGCGCTGCACCTGCGGTTCGTGCGACGCTAACCCCCCATGAAATGTGAGGCCTGCGGGCACGAGAACATCGATGGCGCGCGCTTCTGTGCGGGCTGCGGCGCTTTGGTTCCCGTCGAGACCGAGGGAGGCGATCCGCTCGTCGGCCAGGTCATCGGGGGTCGCTATCGCATCACCGGCGTGCTGGGCGAGGGCGGCATGGGCGTGGTCTACGCCGGCGAGCAGCAGATGGGATCGACGGTTCGTAAGGTCGCGGTCAAGACCCTGCACCCGCACCTGTCACAGGACGACTCGGTGCTGCAGCGTTTTCACCGCGAGTGCGGCACCGTTGCCGGTTTGGAGCACCCCAACACCATCAAGTTCTACGACTTCGGAGCGACTCCCGATGGCACCCTTTACATCGCCATGGAGTTCGTCAAGGGCAAGTCCCTCGACCAGGTCATCGAACGTGAGGGCGCGCAACCCGCAGACCGTGTCATCAAGATCATGAAGCAAGTCTGCGGTGCGCTCGAGGAAGCTCACCAGCAGGGCATCATTCACCGGGATCTCAAGCCGGAGAACATCATCTTGACCGACCTCGCTGGCGAGGCGGACTCGGTCAAGGTGCTCGACTTCGGCATCGCGGCTCGTACCGAGTCGGCCGATGCCAAGAAGGAGCAGAAGCTCACTCAGCAGGGGATGGTGCTGGGGACGCCGCCGTACATGAGCCCGGAGCAATTCACGGGCAAGGAGCTCGATGCCCGGAGTGACATCTACTCGCTCGGCGTGATGACGTACGAGCTCTTGACCGGCCGGCTGCCGTTCGAGGCCGATACCCCGTGGCAATGGGCGACTCAGCACATGACGGCACAGCCCGCGCCCATGGAGGTTTCGGCTCCGAGCAGCAGCGTGCCCAACCACCTCCGGACGGCCGTCATGCGGTCCCTGTCCAAGGACCGCGATCAACGACAGAAGTCAGCTCAGGAGTTCTTCTCGGAGCTGTCGGGTGGTGGGGGGCTCACGCTCAACGAGCCGATCCCCTCCTCCTTCGGATCGGCTGGGACGGCCGAAATGGCAGCGGTCCCGGACTTCGGAGCGGCGGCAGCGCCGGCTGCTGTTCCGGCAGGCAGCGCCCCTGCCGTGGCCCCCGGTGCCATGGCCCCAGCTCCCGTCCCAGCAGTGCAGCCGCCCCCAGTGCGTTCCGGGGGCGGCGGAGGACTCGGAAAGTTCCTGATCCTCGGCCTGGTGGGCCTCCTGGGACTGCTGGCCATCGCCATCGTGGTGGTCGTGCTGCGCACGATGAAGCCAGCCGACGAGCCCGAGGTCCCGCTGGGCAGTCCCTTCGAGTCGGCTGAGCCGATCGCCGTGACCTCCGAGTTGTCCGACGCCGCAGCTCAGGCGGCCGATTCCGCCGCCGAAACCGCGACCGCAGCTGCCGACGCCAAGACGGCGCCCACGTCGACCTCCACGTCTCCGGCCCCCACGGCCACTTCCACTACTCGGCCGCAGCCCACCGCCACTTCGACCACCCCACCACCGTCCAGCGGCGGCGCCGATGCGTGCGACGCCTGCATTTCTGCGGCTCGAGGCGGCAACATCACCGGTGCCCTGGCGAGCTACCGACGCTGCAACGATGCCGGCAAGAAAGCCACCTGTTCGGAGCGCGCTGCGAGTCGGGCTCCGAACGCCGCGAAAGTGGCCGCGCGCAACGGAAACTGCAGCCAGGCCAGGGCGATCGTTGCCGCAGCTAACGCGATGGGTGCGGGCGCCCGGATGTCGGGCGCGCTCACCGGCACCTCCTGCGAGTAGCGTCCGCCCGGGACCACCGCGTCTGGCCAGCCTGATCCCAGTGTCAACGGCGCAATGCGTCATCTCGGGGCTCAAGTTACATCGGCGGGGATCGCTGTTTGATTTCAGCGTGTTGGGTGCTCAGTGGGCCGAGGTGTATACATTTTGCAACAGCAAGCTACTTGACGCATAAAAGAAGCTAGCCCTAGATCCTTGGTCATACGCAGTTGCCGAGACTACCGACCGCTTAGGGTTACCCGGACACCCCGTTCCACCGAGATTCGTACCCGCCAGAGGTTGTCAGCGCGATGAAGGCTAGAATGACCTGGCCCAAGCCAGTCCACGCCAGTCAGCTCAAGGGCCTTTGGGTTGCCCTAGACAACTGCCGCTACGATCAGGCCACCCGCCAGCCGATCGAAGGCGACGTGGTGGATGCGGACGAGGACTTGGCAGACCTCTGTGGGCGAATGCGGGAGACGGGGCGGACGTCCTGCGCCATCCTGTTCTGCGACGACGACGTGATTGTCGAGACGCCGGTATCAGCTGATTTTCAGCCCTCCGAGCGCAACAACGTCGCCAGGTGACCCGCCGAAAGCTGGGGGCCCGGCGGGACGACCCTGCTATTTCTTCACGATCGGCTTGACGACGGCCTTGCCGTTCTTGACGACGACGTCGAAGTCGATGTGCCGCGCGGTACCGTGCTGTTCGCGCAGCTTGGCCTCAGCGGCCCGGAGCGAGCGCGCCAGGCCTTCCTCCGTGACGCGCGACGCGTCACGGGTCCGACGCTTCGCGTCGACGAGCTTCGAGTGGAGCTGCTTGACCCGCTCGTCGCTCACCCCCGCCCTGGCGGTCGCGCCGGCGAACGGATTGGGGCGTTCCGGGGCGGCGAACGGGTTGCGCTCGGCCGGTTTGGCTGCGGAGGGACCAGGGCGTGGGGCTTTCGCCTGTGCCCCGGCCGGCGCCTCGCCGCCCGTCGGCGTCCCCTTGGACAACCGGGAGCGTGGTGGTGGCACGCCGCGCTTCGCGGGCACTGGCTGGACTGGGCCCGGAGTGGCTGGCCGCACGGCCGCCTGACTGGGCTGCGGCGCCTCGCCAGTCTCCGGGATAGTGGCCGGGGCTGCAGGCGCCTTTCGCCGCGCAGGCCGTGGGGGTGGCCTCATGGGGGTCTTCAGCTCGTCGCCGTCGAGCTCCAGGTCGAGCGGAGAGATCCCTGGGTCGGGCGCGCGAGGAACCCGCGGTGCTCGTGGGATGCGCTTCTCTGCACCCGCGCCACCGCCTCGAGGTGACGCGAGGCTTTCGCCGAGCGCGTCGTCCATGGCGCGCCGGATGTCGTCGATCGGGTCCAGACCCTCGCCGAGCGCGGCCTGCAGCTGCTCTTCCGCCTGCCGCGTCGCTTCACGGGCCTTCTCAGCAGCTTCCGCCTCAGCCTCTTCCTCCTGGCGCGTGCGCCGTTTGCGCGCGCCGGGGGGGACCGCGTCCAGACGTCCCAAGGTCCGCTCGGCGCGGAGCACGTGCTGGCGGTAGGTGCCGTTCTCAATTTCCCGGCAGATCCGCTGCCAGTACTGCTGGTAGGTGTTGTAGCGCTGGACCAGTACATTCAGCCGGAATCGCTTGCCGGTGTTGCGGATCTGTTGCTTCCTGAGCGTCCAGATCCTGCGATCGACGTCCTTGCGGGGGATGGTCGGCTCGAGCTTCTCGATGCCCTGGAAGTACTGCTGGTACAGCGAGCGCAAGCGTTCCAGGCGCGTTTCGAGCTCTTCTAGCGCTATGTCCAGTTCATCCGGCTGCACGTCGAGTCAGTCTTCCAACGGCGTGATGATCAGGTTGTCGAAACACACTTGGACATCCCAGTTGTTGAATCCCAAGTGCTGGTGCCCGGGTCCTCGCAGCGGCTTCGGGTCGGTGAAGTTGAATAGCTCGATATCGTCGACCAGCCAACTGACCGTTCTGCCGTCACTTCGCTCGATCTTGAAGTGATACGTCTGGTTCGGTTGGACCGGGAGGGCGCGCCAGTCGCCACCGCTACGGGCCACTTTGATCTGAAGCCGATCCGGAGCGTGCTCGTCGAGCCGGGCGAGGACGTGGAATCGGTTCTTCCAGCCACCAAAAATGGCGAGGTAGCTGCTGGCGTTGGTGTACGAGACGCCCTCCGCCGCCCCCTGGCCGTCGCCCCAGAGCTCGGCTTTGATGTCCCCGTCCGAGGAGCTGCTGGTCGCGTCGAACTCGATGCGCGCATTCACCGGCAGCCTTCGTCTGAGCCAGACGGGGTGGTTGCGTGCACCCTTGGCGCAGAGGCGTCCTCCAGCGACACGCCAAACCGGAGACGTCAGATACCAGTCATTTCCCAGCGCTCGGCCATCGAAGCTCTCGCGGTACACGGTGCCGATGAGTGCCGTTGCCTCGGCTGCGGAACCGGGGCGGTCTGGCTGGGGTCTGGCCGACGAGCCACTGTCGGATCGGCTGCGCCCGAGCGCGCCTCGATCCGGGTCCGCCCGGCCGCGCGTTCCCGGGTCGGCTCGCCTCCGGGCCTGCTTCTTCCCTGGGGTCGTGCGGGACGGCTTTTTTCCTGGCGCGGCGCTGTTCGCGCTGGCACTCGAGGAGGTGCCCCCGTCCCTGTGACTCCTCGCCTCGGTCGGTACACAGCCGGCGACGACCACGGCGAGTCCGGCGCATACAGCCATGCGTGCCACGGCGGAATGCTACCACCGGTAGCGTAACCCGTCTCCCGCTGATGCGTCCACGTCACGCGTCTGGTTTCCGCAGCCCACCTCCAAAGCAAGGTGCTCGCCGACCATGCACGGACCGCCTATCCAGTAGTCCTCGAACCGATTCCTGAGTAAGGAAGGCGCACAT
>CAZSVU010000160.1:0-18737 GCA_964610275.1 uncultured Polyangiaceae bacterium
GACCCCGAGAAAGCAACAAGAATCTGGTTCGAGCGCAATCGCGGCCCTCTGAGCTGTTGCGAGCCCTCACCCGGAGGGGGGCTCGCAATAGCGATCGAGGATCGCACTCGCTGATTTAGGGGCGTGCCGATCGACGCGCTGGGCGCCGTCGAGTGATGCGTCGCGAGTGCCCGCTCCCGGACTCGCCCCGGCCGATTCGACTTCGCTCTGCCTCCTGCGGGCTTATCGAAACGAGGTCGCGAAGGTCCCGGAATTTGTTCGCTTGGATCGCATAACGCTACGCTTGTTTTCCGAACGGTCGTGGGTGTCGAGTGCAGGCATCCAAGGCCCGATTGGACCATCGGAGCCAAGCGCATGAGGCGGACCTCGTTCCCAGCTGGTATTGGAAAACGGCACTCCCGCGATGCTCGCCGCCGCCCACGGCAAGGCGCGTTGCGAATCGCGTTGGCGGTGCTGCTGGCAGTGGCCTGCTGGGCCCTGCCTTCGACCGCGGACGCAGCTGGACGACTGCGCTACGCAACGAGCATCAAGGTCGGTGGCGACCGTGAGGAGACGACCGTGGTCGTTCACTTCACGTCTGCACCTACCTTCACTGCTCGTACCGACCGCAACGGCGAGCGCATCATCGTCGACGTCCCCGACGCCGCCCTCAGGGGCGCACCAGCGGCGATCACCCGACCTACCGGGTTGGTCGGTGGGGTGATGGCGCAGGCGTTCAAGACCGGACGCAGCAAGACGACTCGCCTGCTCATCAGTCTGCGGGAGAAGGCTCCCCACTCGATTCGAGTGGACGGCAAAAACTTGGTCGTGGCGTTCGGGAGCGGCGTGGCCTCCGCGGAGCCACCGACCCGAACGCCGACGGAATCGGACGCGCCGGAACCGCCGGCGAGCGCACGCGCCAGCCGGATCGTGGACGTCGAGTTCGGACACACCACCATTCGCGATCAGATCACCGTACAGCTCTCCACCATCCCCAAGGTGTCTCGTGCCAGCGAAGCTGGCCGAACTCGACTCGTGTTGCACGGCGCCCGGCTCCCCAGTGCTCTCGAGCGAACGCTGGACGTTTCTGCGTTCAAGGGTCCAGTGACGGCTGTCTCCACCTATCCTGCCGCCGGCGGTGTACGCGGAGTGGTGGTAGAGGTCGAGCACGCCGAAGGCGTAACCGACCGAGTCGAGCGTCAGGGCGGCGAGCTCGTTTGGACGTTCGAGGATCCGAGCGCGCTCCCGTCCAGCGTGACCGGCGTGGCGCCGGATGGCGGCGTGGCCCGACGTTCGCGTACCATCCACGTCGAGAACGACCTCGCCGACATCCCCGAGGTGCACAGCGGCTACGAACCCCTCGAGGGCGACACGGCTCAGGAGTATCGGACCGCGCCGGAGGAGGCAGGGGCGTTCACTCCTGCAATTCTGGGACAGCAGGCTCAGCCTGGTGGCGGTTTTGCCGGCCGGCGAATCGACCTCGACCTCAAGGATGCCGACATTCACAACGTGCTGCGGCTACTCGCCGACGTGGGCCGGGTCAACATCGTCACGGCCGACAACGTGAGCGGCACGGTGACCATCCGCATGCGCAACGTTCCCTGGGACCAGGCCCTGGACGTCATCCTCCAGTCGAAGAGCTTGGGACTCGAGCGACGCGGAAACATGCTGCGCGTCGCCCCCCTGGATCAGCTGGAGAAAGAACGCGAGATGCGCATTGCGCGTCAGAAGCAGGAACTACAGCTGGCACCGTTGGAGACGCGACTCATCCCCGTCAGCTACGCCAGCGCCAGCGACATTCAGGACCGCGCACAGGACCTGCTCTCCGGACGCGGGAGCATTGCTGTCGATGATCGCACCAACGTGATGATTGTCCGGGATGTTGCCGGAAACCTGAACCAGATCGAGGAGCTCACCCGATCACTCGACACGCAGACTCCGCAGGTGTTGATCGAGGCCCGGATTGTGGAAGCGACCAGCCGCTACCTGCGTGACGTGGGCATCCAATGGGGTGGCGATGCCACCTTCTCTCCGGCCACGGGCAATCCGACGGGGCTCGCGTTCCCCAGCGCCGTCAACGCCGTCGGCGGTGCCAGCGACAACAACACCCCCACCGCCGGCCTCAGCCCGTTCTCCAATCAGGTCCAGAACCCGAACTTCGCTGTCAATCTTCCGGCGGCGGTCGGCACCGGGTCCGGTGGTGCGATTGGGCTCACGTTTGGGTCCATCAACAACACGATCAACCTGGCGGTGCGACTGTCCGCGGCAGAGTCGAGCGGCATGCTGAGAATTCTGAGTAGTCCACGTATTCTGACGCTGGACAACCAGGAGGCGCGGATCTCTCAGGGCACGTTGATTCCGTTCTCGCAGATCAGCGCGCAGGGCGTCCAGACGACGTTCCAGGAGGCCAAGTTGCAGCTCCTGGTCAAACCGCACGTCACCGCCGATGGCAGCGTCAGCATGCACGTCAAGATCAACCGCGACGAGCCGGATTTCAACCAGACATCGCCGCGGGGCGACCCGACCATCCTCAAGCGGGAAGCCGAGACGAGTCTGTTGGTGATGGATGGGCACACGGCGGTGATCGGGGGGATCTTCACCCGCAACACTGGTCGCAATCTCGACCAGGTGCCGTTCTTCGGTGACATCCCCCTCATCGGGGTGCTCTTCCAGCGTCGTCGTGCCAGCGACAGCCGTAGCGAGCTCGTCATCTTCCTGACACCGCGTATCGTCAACCGAGCCGAGGCCCTGGGACGCTAGATCAGCGAGCCCGATCCTCGATCGCTATTGCGAGCCCCCCTGCGGGTGAGGGCTCGCAATTGCTCAGGGGGCCACGATTGGGCTCGAAACAGATTCCTGTTGCTTTTTCGGGGTCTGCCGCAGACCCCGCCCCGCAGGGTTCCCGCGCGCCGGGCCCCCCGCGTGCATGCACGCGGGGGTTGGGCGTGGGAGGGGCCCCACCCCAAACGGTTCGCTCGCAGTGCACTTCCTCGCGGTGACCGACATTCGCGCTCCCCTGCTTAGCGTCACGGCGCGGTGAGCGCGCAGCTCTGGGCAGGACTCAGACCGCGGGGTCAGCGACAGCCATGAGCGCGGACATTGGCCCACGCTGCTCGAGCAACTCGAGTTCCTGTCGGGTTCGGACGAGTAGCGCACCGGCGAAGCCGAGCGCGTTGATCGAGATGGTTTCGAAGTGCTCGTGCAGGCGGGGCACCAACAGCATCCAATCACGCGTCACGAGCAGGTTGTACGGAGCCGTGTGGTCACCGCAGGTGAGCGCGAGTTCGTCCAGCATCGACGCATAGACCTCCTGAAGCTCTCGGGCGGCGTGCGTCGGATCGCGCTGCAGGTTCGTCTCCAGGTTGGCGTAGGCGTGGCGGAATGGTAGGCGACTCGTCCGGTAGATACGTCCCGGCTCGGTCTCGGTGGGCAGCAGGGGCTGGAGGGGGACGCGCCCGCCCCGGGGAGCGAGTGGGAGCCGCACCACCTGCAAGTGTTTGTGCCTCTGACTCGCCCCCGCGACTGCCCCGGCGTTGTAGAACCCCAGGCCGTCGAACTCGGACAGACAGTGCGTGAGGGCGGAGAAATCGGCCGACGAGAGCGGCGAGAGTTGCTCCTCGAACGCGCGTGTCACCAGCAGCAGGTGATGGGGCACGACGTTGTACTTGTTGAGTAACGCGACGTGCGTCGAGGATAGCTCAGTCACCAGCAGCGCTTCCTCGTAGGGAAGGAAGGGATTGCTGGCTTGCCGCTCTTCAGGCTTGACCAAGCGCTCGCTCACCCGATGCGCAGACTCTTGCTGGAAGCTCGACACCACGCGCACCAAGAATTCCACCCCCGCGTCCGCTACGAACTCCTGTTCGGTGGCGATCGACTCCTGGGCGCCACAGCGGATGGCTCGACAGCTGCACTCGACCACTTCTCGCCACAGACTTCCGGATCTGAACATGGGCGCTGCTGAGCCTAGCAGCGTGAGACGGTGCCGGTTGCTGCGCCGGTCCGGGTGCGCGCGAGCGTGGCCCGCCACGCTCGCGTGGCTTGCTGCGATTTGGGCGTTTTTTCCAGCAGTTATATAAATCTCGGCGCTTCCGGACGGCGGGAGCGGACGGGGTGGTGTCCGTCCCGCGACGGTCTTCCCCAGTAGGCCGCATCGGTGTAGCTTGTCACCATCACTGGCGACGTCACCGAATACGACCTGACTCACGTCGAGCCTGACCGGCTTCGTGCAGCAGTCTATGCAGCGCTGGAGCGACAGAGCGGAGAACTGCCCGTTTTCACCGAGGGCGCCCCCGCAGTCAGTGGGCGCCTTCCGAATGCAGCCCGGCTGATTCACGGGGCCCAGGAATCACTCCAGGAGCACAGCTACAACCCGCCTCCCGATGCGGAGTACTTCCAGTCCCTCCTGGAGCTCGGCTACTTGGTCGCGTCGGCGGATGGTCTGGCGCCTGAAGAGCGCGCTGCGCTGGCCAAGCTGGTCGAGCACGCGACCGGATCGGTGGTCGAGGAGCAGGCACTGCAGCAACACTTCGACGATCTCGATGCCTGCTCGGAAGCCCTGGGGCGCCACGAGCGCCTGGGTCGGGTGGCCGCCAACTTCGAGAACCTGTCAGCGCGTGAAGAAGCCATCAGTTTCGCGGCACTCATCGCGATTGCCGACGGCAAGCTCGCGGGGCCGGAAGCGGAGGTACTGGTCGAATTGGGGGAGCATTTCTCATTCTCGGAAATGGACGTCAAGGCCGTGTTGGGCCAAGTGGTGGCCGGCATCAAGCTGGCATTGGAAGAGTGAGCCCATCGTGTTCGCTAGGATGACGAGGATCGACCGATGAGCTTCATCAACTACATGGCCCGGGAGATCAACTGCAAGATCGTCTACTACGGGCCCGGCCTGTGCGGGAAGACCACCAACCTTCAGTACATCTACGAGAAGACGAATCCGAACGCCAAGGGGAAGATGATCTCCTTGGCGACGGAGACGGAGCGCACGCTGTTCTTCGACTTTCTCCCCCTGTCGCTGGGAGAGATCCGCGGATTCAAGACTCGTTTCCATTTGTACACGGTGCCGGGCCAGGTGTTCTACGACGCCAGCCGGAAGCTGATTCTCAAGGGCGTCGATGGCGTGATCTTCGTGGCCGACTCCCAGCTCGAGCGGCTCGAGGCCAACCAGGAGAGCGTGGACAATCTGGTCACGAATCTGGCCGAGCAAGGCTACGCGCTCGAGAAAATCCCGTATGTCGTGCAGTACAACAAGCGCGACCTCCCCAACGTCGTGGACGTGACCGAGTTGCGCGCGCTCATCAACCCCATGAATGTCCCGGACTACGAAGCCGTGGCTCGCTCGGGACAGGGCGTGTTCGAGACCCTCAAGGCCGTCTCCAGGGCGGTGCTGACCGAGCTCAAGAGGGGGGCTTGAGCCGGGATTTGGCTGAGGGCTAGGCTTTCCGTTTCGTTGTGTGTAAAATCCGTCCCGGTGGCAATGGCCTGGGATGCCAGACCAGGACCCTAGCAGGAGCAACTGAAGTGGGAGAAGCGCATGAACGCCGGCGCAGTTCGCGTCATTACGTTTATCTCGCAGCAGAGCTCGTCGTGAGTGGGACCACGCCGCGCACCGCGATCACCAAGGACATCAGCGAGCTCGGACTTCTGCTGCTGACGCGTGCCAAGCTGGACATTGGGCAGAGCGTGGATGTGCGCATCTACCTGCCCGGCGACGAGATGCGCTCGGTGGTCGTGAGCGGCAAGGTCGTCCGGCTCGAACAGCTCGCGGACGAGGAGAAGGGTATCTGGCGCGACAAGGTCGCGTTCTGCTTCGAGTCGGCTCAACCCGAGCTCGCCAAGGAATTCGAAGAACTCGCCGTGGAGCAGGCCAAAGTCTACGATTGGTCGTAGACTGCTTTCCCCGCGCTGCGCGGCGTGTATGCTGCGACGGAAGTGGAGGTACAGGGGTCACCGGAGGAGCTCCTCGGCGCTGCGCTCGCCTCGGATGTCAATTCGGGCGTTGCGTTCCGTCTGGAGCGGACCCTGGGAACGGGTGCGACCGCCACGGCGTTCTTCGCCACTCGCACGTCTCCCCAAGGGGATTCGCCCGCCGTGGTCAAGATCATCCTGCCTCGGGTGGTGATGCAGGGGGGCGACACGGCTTCGATGGTCGTGCGCAAGGAAGCAGTGGCCCTAGGCCGGTTGAACGAACGCGTGCCCCCCACCCCATTCGTCGTTCGTTTCTTGGATGCCGGGATGGTGACCTTTCCATCGCGCCTGCGCTCCTACGCCTTGCCGTGGCTGGCCATCGAGTACGTGCATGGTGGTGTGGAAGGAACCACACTGGATGAGCGCATCCGCTTCTCGATCCAGCGCACCGGCTACGCCTTCGACCGGAAGCGTGCGCTGCGCGCGCTTTCGCACATCTGTGACGGGTTATTGGACTCGGGTCTGGAATGAGGCCACCTGGGAAGCGCCGTTCATCAGCATTCATGCCGACGTCGGGTGCGTGGTCGCGATGACGGCCGACGGTGGCATTCTGGAATGTCGGTCACTTCCGCCTGTCCCAGCCGTTCCCTCGATTTCGAGCCACGTCTGAAAATGGCGATTCCACGCGGAATGCCTTGAGTTTTCGGGTGAAGCTCACAATCGGTGCCCCCCTGACCCACTGATGTGTGTATCGTCGAGCGACTGGAGGTGCGACCAAGATGCCAAAGCTGAAGCAATGGCTGTTCTGGGCAGGAGCCATTCTGGTGATGAGCGCGGGCGCCTGCGGCTCCGATGACGATGGGGACGGTGACTCTGACGACACGGACCGACCCGAGCAGACCGGTGCGGCCTGCGTGACTGCGGCTGATTGCTATCCCGATCTGGATCACGAAGCGCTCCAGGGGGAGGTCCGCTGTCTCGACCGGGTTCCCGATGGCTACTGCACGCACCTCTGTGAGACTGACGCGGACTGCTGCGCGGCCGATGGCGAGTGCCCGGACGATCTTCGTCAGGTCTGCTCACCTTTCGAGTCGACAGGACTCATGATGTGCTTCCTCAGCTGCGAGGAAGAAGACTGGTCCACTGCAGGCGGGGCGGGCGCCTCCGGGCAGAACGTCGACGCCAACGAGTTCTGCCGAGACAACGCGCACTCGAGCTTCATTTGTCGTTCGTCCGGGGGTGGCAACCAGAACCGCAAGGTGTGCGTGCCGGGAGGGTGCGGCGACGCTGCCTTGACCGGTGTGTATGCCGACTGCGTTCAGTCCTCCGACCAGGCCACTTGCGAAGCTCGGGGCGGCACCTGGGTTGCCTCGGGCGCCACTGCCGAGAGCTGCGAGTGCCCGACGGGCCAGGACGAATGCGAATGCACGAGCTCCGCGGACTGCCTCGGCGTGTGTGTCGCGCCTGTGCCGGACAGTGGCGGGTGCGAAGCAGTGGACACCGGGGTCTGCTCGGCTGCCACCCGGCCGACGGGCACCTGGTGCGTGTTCGACGCCGACGGAGTGGCCGAGGAGCAGCAATTCGGCTGAGCAGCCACCTGCTGCCGGGCCGGATCACCAAGGGAGGGGACCTCGCGGGTTTCCAAGCGGATGTGCCTGCTCAATGGTCGCGCAACCGGGCGGAAATCCCCGTCAAGTTCCATCTAGCGCCACCATGAGCTACGCTTTCTTGTCCCTGGAAATGTGCGTGTGTGCGACCAGCGCTGAACTGCTGCGCCCGAATTCGGGTCGGGCGGCTCGGACCGATGCGTCCACGGGGGCGTTGTGAAGGACCCGCAAGAGCCTCTACCGGCTTTCGGTTCGGACGAGTTTCCCGCCGAGGAGCGCGACGATCTTGCGGTCGATTTCGACGAAGACTTCGTCGACGCCAGTGATGAGGAAACGGCCGTGGCCTCGCCGGGCGGCTCTGCATCGAGGCCACGCCGCACGCTTCAGCGCAAGGAGGAGATCGAATCACGGGCGTCCCAGGACGTCGGGGCTGATGAGTTTTTCGTCGTCGGCCGCTACGAGGTGCACCAGGCCATTGCCAGCGGTGGGATGGCGAGCGTGCACCTGGGTCGGTTGCGGGGTGCGGCAGGTTTCTCACGGACGGTCGCGATCAAGCGAATGCACCGCCATTTCGCCCAGGACCCCGACTTCGAAGCGATGTTCACCGACGAGGCTCGGCTGGCTGCGCGCGTGCAGCACCCGAACGTCCTGTCGACCGTCGACGTCGTTTCGGCCGAGGGGGAGCTCCTGCTCATCATGGAGTACGTGCACGGTGAGGCCCTGTCGCTGCTGTTGCACGAAATGGAGAAGAACGGGGAGAAGCTGCCCCCCGAGCTCACCGTGTCCATTCTCTCCGGCGTGCTGCACGGATTGCACGCAGCTCACAATGCGGTGGACCGCTACGCGCGGCTACTGGGGCTCGTGCATCGAGACGTTTCTCCCCAGAACATCATGGTCGGGGTCGATGGCATCGCCCGTGTTCTCGACTTCGGCATCGCCAAGGCAGCGGACTGCCTGCACACCACCCGGGATGGCCAGGTGCGGGGGAAGGCTGCGTACATGGCACCTGAGCAGCTCTACGGTGAGAACGTCGACCGCCGCACCGACGTGTACTCGGCCGGGGTGGTGTTGTGGGAGATGCTGGTCGGGCAGCGCATGTTCGACGACAGCGACCAGGCAGCCCTCCTCAAAATCGCCGAGGCCAAAATCGAGCCTCCGAGCGCGCGGATCAGCGGGCTATCCCCGGCGTTCGACCGGGTCACCATGCGCGCGCTGCAGAAGGATCGGCGGGACCGCTATCCGTCGGCCTTGGAGATGGCCGAGGCGCTGGAGACGTGCGCGCGCGTCGCCACCCGCACGGACGTCAGGCAGTGGGTGGAGCGTCTCGCCGGAGAAGCCCTGAGCGAGCGGGCCGTCAAGGTTGCCAACGTCGAGGCGGTGGGCGACTCTCAGCCCCCGACGGCGCGGTCCAACCCCTCTGGACGAACGGGCTCGGGTGGGCGTGTCGAGTTGACCACCACGCGTGGGTTGTCCACCCATCACCGGTTGGCGGCCAGCGCCCGACGCACCAAGGTGCTGGCGGCGTTCGGCGGGGGGGCGTTGTTGGCCAGTCTGGGATTTGGCGTGTGGTTCTTCCAAGGGGGGCGAGCCGGACGGTCGCCTTCGCTGCCGGACCGATCCGCGCTGAGTCCGACGAGCGGACCGTCGACGCCGTCACTCGCGGATTCGGTCCCGGCCCAGCCGGAGTCGGAAAGACAGTCGGACACGACCGTGGTCTCCGTGGAGTCGCTGCCCTACGTGGGTCCCCCTGCGGCCGCCGCGAACCCCACGACCCAGACGCCCAAAGCCACCTCGCGCGGAACCTCGAAGACACGCACGTCGACCGGCGGCGTGAACACTCGGAAGCCGACTCGGCCCAAACCCGCCAAGCCGAAACCCAACTGCGATCCACCCTACACCATCGACGCCTCCGGCACGAAGCGCTTCAAGATCGAGTGCTTCTAGTACGCGCCCGAGCAACGCTCGGGCGCGTGCTTGATCACTGCCGTAGACCCCTGCTGCCGTCCAACGACCGGCGGCACAGCGCGCAGCAGCCTAGCCTTCGAAGTCGTGAGGCATCGCTACGGCCTCGTGAACCGCTCGCGGGACGTCCGTCGGCGGAATCCCGCGCCAGAAGACCTGCCACCCATCCACCCGCATCATCCCGTCACATACGCCGGCGTACCAGCGTGCGATCGGGTTGGAGATGCGGCTGCGCCAGACCAGGGAGCATTGTTCACGAGTGAGAGCTTGCCAGATATCTTGGCCGAGACCCTCCCCCCGCGCCAGCGGCTCCACGGCGAACTTGGTGAGGTAGGGTGCGACGGACGCCGGTTCGAGTATGGCGACGCCGCGGTAGCTCTTCTCGAAGTAGACTGTCAGCGGCTTGCGCTGCCAGAACTCCGCCCGGAGCGCACGCCCGAAGCTGGTCTCCAGCAGCGTGTGCAGTCGAGCGGGATCCGCCTCCTCATAGCCACTCGCGCGCAGAATCTCGCCGCCGGGCTTGACCAGCGTTCCGGTCCCTTTGACGGTGAAGAGCTCACCCAACAAGCTGAATGGCGACGTCACGCTGACCGTCACCATCCCGTCCCCGGCTGCGCGCAGAAGCTGAGCCGTGTGCTCCAAAAGAGCCCGGTCCTCCGGTGAGAGGGAAGCGCTGTTGCGGAGCCCCTCCAGGTCGGTGCGCAGGTTGATGACCGAGATACTGCCACCGTGAGTCGGCAGTACGTGACCTGGCTCCAGCCTGAGCGGCTCGTCCCTCCCCGAGGCCAGGCCGCCTTGGCTACGGATCACCACCACCTTGCGGGACGCCAGGGCGCCGGCCAGCGTCCCCAGCGCCGCGAAGCGATCACCAGTGGATTGGCCGTCGGCTGCAGCGTAGCGCAACACCGGGATTTGCTCGGCGCGCAGCTGCTGGCGTACGCGCTCCGTCAGATCCGGCACGCCCATCGTGCCCGCCGCGGGCACGAGCCCGGCGGTTGGGAGCTGCGCCTCCAGATGTCGAGCGCCAGCGTCGGCGCTGTTGGGATCGAACAGACCCACGACGACCGGCGCCACCAGGCCAAGCGCCGACAAGAAGCGCAGCTGCTCCAATAGTGAGCCCAACGCGCCTCGCACGACGGCTGCCTCGGCGGCGATGACCGCGAAACTCTCCTTGGGAACTCCTCGGAATAGCTTCAGGTAGAGCTCCGCTTCGGAACGCCGGCCGACGCTCTCCAGGAACTTCAGGACGGCTTCGGCCGTGGCGGGAAGGGGACTGGGCTCATTCAATGTGGGTGGTGCTCCGCAGGCGCGAAGGAGTATCACGCGGGCGCGTGCGCGCCAGGTCGAATTGATGATCGACCAATACCAGCGGTCGTCTACTATGGGGGCGATGCAGCTGGGTCTCGTGACGCCGCCGGGCGTTCTTGGACAGTTTGTCGCCCGGGCAGTGGAGCCGGCGGGGCACCGCCTCGTCATTGCTCCCCACCTCGACGCCCTGCTCGACCAGGTTCCCGACGACCTCGCCGTCGTCCTCTTCGCGCCGGTCGTCGACGGGCAACCCGCCGCTGCTGCGCTCGAGCAGGCGCGGGCGGCCGGGGTCGCGCCGGAGCGGGCCATCTACTTGGGCCTGGACGTCGACAGTTGCGAGCGCGCACACCGTGCTGGGTTCTTCCGGGCGCTGCAAGTGCCCTTCCAGGCCCAGGAGCTCCTGGGCGCCATCGAGTCCTCCGCCCGGGGCAAGCTGCGCGTGCTGTTGGCGGACGACAGCGATCTCATCCATCGGCACACGGTGCCCATTCTGGAGGGGGCGGGCTACGACGTCGACGAGGCGTGGGACGGGGAGCAGGCCTGGGTCAGGTTGCAGGAGTCCCGGCCGGATCTTCTGCTCACGGACGTGGAGATGCCGAAGCGGGACGGTTTCGCGCTGTGCAAGACCGTCAAGGAGAGCGAAGCGACTGCGGAGATCCCGGTCGTCATCTGCTCGTCGCTGGGAGAAGCCAGCGACCTGCAGAAGGGATTTGATTGCGGTGCTGATGACTATTTGGTCAAGCCGGTTGTCGCCGAGGAGCTGATCAGTCGCCTGCACGCGCTGCTCGCGACTCGCATGGTGAGTGCTCGAGAGCGAGTGCTGGTGGTGGACGACTCAGCAGCGATCCGCCACCTGGTCGCCGACTGCCTCCGTCGGCAGGGGTTCCGTGTGGAGACAGCCGTGGACGGTCAGGATGGAGTCGACAAAGCGGTGGCGGCGCGTCCCGACCTGGTGTTGACCGACTACGACATGCCCCGGATGACCGGTTTCGAGCTCGTGCACGCATTGCGCAGGAACCTGGAGACGCGGGACGTCCCGCTCGTGATGCTCACCGCGCGGGAGAGCAAGCGCGACCAGGCACAGATGCGAGCGGCGGGACTCACCAGCTACCTGGTCAAGCCGTTCAGCACCGACAAGTGCATTGCCATCGTCGAACGCGTGTTGGCCGAGGCCCGGTTGGCACGGTACAAGGAGGCTTCGAGGCTGTACATCAGTGAAGGTGCAGTGCAGGCGGCAGAGGCGCTCAGCCTGAGCGGCGAGATGTCGGAGATTCGTGCCAAGGAGGTCGACGCGACCCTGCTGTTCAGCGACATCTCCGGGTTCACCAGTATGAGCTCGAAGATGTCGCCGGCCGAGGTCGTGGCAATCCTGAATGAGTCGTTCGATGCCCTCTGCGTGGTGATCAAGGAGCAAGGGGGCGATATCGACAAGTTCATCGGGGACGCCATCATGGCGGTCTTCGAGGACCGACCGGAATTCGAGCAAGCGCACCCGATGCGTGCGCTGAGGGCAGCGTGGGCGATGCAGCAGTCGCTGATTGAGTTCAACCGGGAGCGGGAGCAACCACTCGTCATGCGAGTGGGGCTCAACTGCGGGCCCATCGTCCGCGGCGACATCGGATCGCGCTACGTGCGCCGAGACTACACTTGTATCGGCGATGTGGTAAACCGCGCTCAGCGGCACGAATCCAAGTGTCCGCTCGGTGGCGTGCTCATGAGCTCTGACGTCTACGAGCGGGTTTCCGACCACGTTCAGGTGGAACCCCTGACGGGCCTTCAGCTCAAGGGGATCGACACCCCGCAGACTGCGTACGTACTGAAGGGTTTCAAGTCGTGATAGATACCAGATTCAGGACATTCAAGCGCGCCATGGTCGGGCTGGGGGCGCTCCTCGTGCTGGGAGGAGTGCAGACGAACTCGCACGCGGCGCCCCCTGCGGCCGCAAGCCGCTATCCCTACGATCCCGTCTGCGAATGGGGTCGTTTGGCAGATGGACGTGGCATGCTGATCCGTTGCCTCACCCGCGCCGAGGCCGCCTCGCTCAAAGGCGCTGGGAGCTCGGCGTCCACGCCACCGGCCACACGCGCGCCGGCTGAGACCTCCGCCGCCGCGTCGACGTCGTCTGGGGGCAAGCAGAAGCTCGCGGTCACTGTCGGTCCGGTTCATGCGGAGCACGGGCAGCTACCCGAAGCGGTGCGCAAGCTCAAGCGTGCCGAGGATCGCTTCCTGGCCTGTGTGAGGGACAACGGGGGGCTGACCCGCAAGGAGGGCGAAGTGCAGGTCCGTTTCTTGGTGAGGGAGCGCGGACGTGCCGAGGGCGTGAGCGTGGCCAAACGGCGGAGCCTCAGCGCCGCGGCTGCCCAATGTGTGGCCGACGTCGTCGACCGACGCGGTGTCGGACTGCCCGAAGCACCCCTCGTTGCAGCCACCCTGGTCGTGAAATTCGAGCGACTGAGCCAGTGAGCGAGCGCGTTCGTGTTCTCGTGGTCGACGATTCCGCGTTCATGCGCGGTGCGATAGCCCGGTTGCTTTCGGCGGACCCGCGGTTCGAGGTCGTGGGTCAGGCGGGCGATGGCCGCGAGGCGGTGCAGCTGGCTCGCGAGCTCGAGCCCGGCGTCATCACGATGGACTACAACATGCCCGGGATGGACGGTGCCCAGGCGACCCGGGCCATCCTGGCAGTACGTGCCACCGCCATCGTGATGCTGAGCGCACACACGAGCGAAGGAGCTCGAGAGACCGTCGAGGCGCTCGCCGCAGGGGCGGTGGATTTCGTGACCAAGCCACAGGGCGAGGTCAGCGCCAACCTCAGCGATGTGCGCGACGAATTGGTCAGCAAGCTGCTCGCTGCGGCGGGGGCCAACCTGCGCTTCGCTCGAGCGGAGCCGAGCAGCGTTCCGTCGTCGCGGTCGCCGCGTTCCTCGCGCTCGTTGGGCTCTGCACCACGAAACATGCCTCCGGGCACACGAGTGGTGGCCATTGCCAGCTCGACGGGTGGGCCCGCGGCCCTGGTGCGAGTGCTGCCGACGCTGCGCCTGGGGGAGCACGGAGCGCTGGTCATCGTGCAGCACATGCCGGCCGGGTACACGCAGCCACTGGCGGACCAGCTCTCCGAAGTCGCAGCGGTGCCGGTCCGTGAGGCTCGGCCGGGGGACAGGATCGAGGCCCGAGTCGCGCTGGTCGCGCCCGGAGGAAGTCACCTCACGGTCGACCGTACCGGTTGCGTGGCGCTGACCGAGACGCCGCCCGTGCACGGGGTCCGACCGGCCGCTGACGTCACGTTCCAGTCCATCGCCCAGGGCTATGGTGGCCGCGCGGTCGGGGTGGTGCTCACCGGCATGGGCCGTGACGGAGCGCTGGGATTGGCCGCAATCAAGGCCGCCGGGGGACGTACCGTGGCCCAGGACCGCCAGACCAGCGTGGTCTACGGCATGCCCAGAGCCGCCGTGGAGATGGGCGTGGTCGACGACGTGGTCCCTTTGGACAGGGTCGGAAAAGTGGTGACGAAGCTGATCGAGTAGCGCCACGGGCGTGTAGGCTACGCGCTGGAGCTGGATTTGACGCGAGTGTCCTCCCACCTATCGGAGTTGTACGAACAGCGCTCGGCGCGTTTCGAGGCCGAAACCGCTCGTCTCGGCGATCGGTCACGACTGGTGTCGAACCTCAGGGGGCTCACGTTTGGGATCGCCGTCATCGCGGGTCTCTTTGCAGCATTCGGCAGCGCCCCCATACTCTCCGGGGCACTCAGCGCGCTCTGTTCCGTCGCCTTCATCGCTCTGGTGGTTTCGCACTCGCGCGTCCTGTTGGCCGAGGAGGATGCGCGCCGCTGGGCCTGCGTGAATCGTCGCGCACTGGCCCGCTGCACCAATTGCTGGCAACAGCTTCCGGGTGACGGTGCGGAGGAGAAGCCGGCGTCGCATCCTTACGCCGAGGATTTGGATCTGTTTGGCCCGGCATCGCTCTTCCAGCGCCTGTCCGTGGCACACACTCGGTATGGACAACGGACGCTGGCGAAATACCTGACCGAGCCGGCATCGCCCGCCACCATTCGCGCCCGCCAGGAAGCTGCGCGGGCGCTGGCACCCGAGTTGGAGCTTCGCCAGAAGCTCGAAGCGTTGGCGCTCGCGTTGGGCGACGTGTCGCACCAGGACTTGCGCTCCACCGCCGCGTCCGAGCCGGGAGCGGAGCCCGACTCGGCTGCTGCCGCACCAGCTCGCGCTCGACGGGAAGTGGCCCCCGACCCGGAGCCACTGCTCAGGTGGGCCGAGTCGCCGCCACAACTCTCCGAGCGCCGTGTCGTCAAGTGGCTGGCCTGGGTCATCCCCCCCGTCACCGTGTGCGCGATTCTGCTGGCCGTGCTCGCCCCGGGGATTTCCGCTTTGGTCTGGGCCCTGCCTCTCGTGGCGGGCATTCTCGTCAACACCTCGAGTCGGGAACAGACGGCTCGCGTGTTCGGTGCCGTGTCCTCGACCGAGGGGGCGTTCTTGAGGTACGGCGCCATGCTCGAGGTTCTCGAGCAGATCGACTTGCCCGCGCAGTTCCTCTCGGATCTGCGGCAGCGTGTGCTTTCGGCAGAGGCGCGCCCGTCGGCTGCCATGAAGCGGTTCCGTGATCTGGTGGGGTGGTTCGACCTGAAGCACAATGGCCTGATCCATCCTTTCGTCAACGCCCTACTCCTCTGGGACATACATTGCGTTCTGCGCCTCGAAGCCTGGCAGCGCCGAGTGGGGTGCCGCGCCCGGCAGTGGTTCGATGCACTCGGCGAGTTTGAAGCGCTGTCCTCGCTCGCCGCACTCGCGCACGACGAGCCCGAGTTCGCGTTTCCGGAGATCGTGGAAGACCACGCTGTTTTCGACGCGTTCGAGCTGGGTCATCCGCTGCTCGACACCACGGCTCGGGTGGCCAACGACGTTACCCTCGAAGGACCAGGATCCATACTGCTGGTTACGGGTTCGAACATGTCGGGCAAGAGCACGCTGCTGCGCGCGATGGGGCTGGCGTGCGTCATGGCGTTGGCCGGAGCTCCTGTCTGTGCGCGGCGGATGCGGATCGCGCGTTGCACGCTGCGTACCAGCATCCGCGTCAGCGATTCACTGGAAAGCGGCATCAGCCATTTCTACGCGGAGCTGCGCAAGCTGAAGGCGGTGCTTGATGCCACGACTGGCGACGCCCCGGTCCTGTTCCTGCTCGACGAGATCCTGCACGGCACGAACTCGCGCGAGCGGCAGATCGGCGCCAAGTGGATGCTCAGCGAGCTCCTGCGGATGGGTGCGATCGGCGCCGCATCGACTCACGACATGGGCCTCACGCGGCTACCCGAAACGCTCGCCGATCGGGTTCAGCTGGTACACTTTCGCGAGAGCATCGACGCGGGGGCGATGACATTCGACTACCGGTTGCGCGCGGGTCCCGTCACCGCGGGCAATGCGCTGAGGTTGATGCGGCTCGTTGGGCTGGACGTGCCGCTGGAGTGAGGGTGCCCACCGGCCGCGTGCCCAAGGGGCTGCCGAAGCGGTGTCGGCTGGGCGGTGGGTTCAGCGGGGGAGGCACCCCACAGAGCCTCCTGACGCACGCCCGCGAAACCTGCGCAAATGCGCTGGACCTGGAGCTTGACGGCCAAAAGCCAGGAGCACTAGCGTACAAGTGCGTTAGTGTCCGTGGTACGCTTGAGGATTCGATGGTGACGGTTGCCCGGTGTTCCGGGAACTGACGAGGCAGAGTCACCGAGCCTGCCGGTGGGGCTCGCTGAGTAGCAGACACATAGTTCATCCGTGAGCGAGTTCGACGAAAAAACACGCGTCACCCAAGTCGTCCACCGACCTCCTCCCGAGGATGCCGCGGGCAACGATTGCCTGGTCGTGATCTACGCCAAAGAAACCGGACTCTTGGGCAAGCGATTCGTGCTCGACAGCGCGGTCATCAGCGTGGGTCGTGGGGCGGACAACAGCGTCGTATTGGAAGGTGACTCAGTGTCTCGGCGCCATGCCCATTTCGAGCGTCGCGGAAGCCAATGGTACGTGGTGGACGATGGCTCCACCAATGGGACGTACGTCAACGAGGACCAGATCCCTCACGAGCAGATGCTCCAGAACGCTGACCGCATCAAGGTGGGGCCGACGATTCTGAAGTACTTGTCCGGTGCCGACGCCGAAGCCAAGTACCACGAGGAGATCTATCGGATGACCATCGTTGATGGTCTCACCCAGATCCACAACAAGCGGTATTTGCAGGAGGCCCTGGATCGCGAGGTGCTACGCGCCCGGCGGCACGACCGCGAGATGTCGGTTCTGATGTTCGACATCGACTTCTTCAAGCGCATCAACGACCAGTACGGACATCTGGCGGGTGACCATGTGTTGCGAGAGCTCGCCCGGGTGGTTCAAGATCGCATTCGGCGCGAGGAAGTTTTCGCACGGTACGGCGGCGAAGAGTTCGCCATCTTGCTGCCGGAGACTTCGCTGGAAGGAGCAGTGTCCCTGGCGGAGAGTCTTCGCTCGCGTGTCGCGGAGCATCGTTTCGTATTCCAGGGCGAGGCGATTCCGGTAACCATCAGCATTGGCTGCGCGATGTTGGCTGCAGGCGACCGCGTGGCGAGCGACTTGATCCAACGCGTCGACGAGAAGCTCTACGAGGCCAAACGGACCGGCCGCAATCGTGTCTGCTACTGAACCGTCGGAGATTCCTTCCGGCAGCGACGGGCCCGAGATCCGGGTTGCGCCTCCAGGGCCGGTCTCGAGAGCCTGGCTCCGACGTGCTCGAGGGGCCTCGGCACCGATGGGGCCGCCGGTTTCCGAGTCCGATGCTGCTGGCCCGGGCGGGCATCCCACGGGCAGCATCGTGTATGCCGCGGCGTACGGATCGAACGTGGTCGACGTGGATGGCAATCGATACGTCGATCTCGCCGCTGGTTTTGGCGCTCTGCTACTCGGTCATGGCCATCCGGCGATTTCCCGAGCCTTGAGCCAGCAGGCCAAACGACTCTGGCAGGCTCTCGGCGACGTCCACCCCGCGGACGTCAAGGTGGCTCTGCTCGAGCGGTTGGCTCAACTGGCGGGCCAGCCCGATGCGCAGGGGATTCTGGCCCAGTCAGGTGCCGAGGCAGTGAGCGCGGCGCTGAAGACGGCCATGCTCGCCACGGGTAGGCCCGGCGTGGTTGCGTTCCGGGGCGCGTACCATGGCCTCTCCTACGGTCCGCTGGCGGCATGCGGGCTGCGTGCCGGCTACCGGGAGCCCTTTGCCGCTCAGCTCAATCCCGAGGTCCGTTTCGTCGACTATCCCCACGATGCGGGCAGCGCCGCAAGGGCACTGGCAGCGGTGAAGCGCGAGCTTTCGAGCGGTCGGGTCGGCGCCGTGCTGGTGGAGCCGATCTTGGGTCGGGGGGGCTGCGTCGTCCCGCCGGACGAGTTCCTGCCGGAGCTTGGGCGCGCCGCTCGCGCCGCTGGTGCGCTGGTCGTTGCCGACGAGATCTGGACCGGCCTGGGCCGAGCGGGACGCTGGTTGTGCTCCGCTCGGGGCAACGAGGCAGCTGACCTGATCTGTCTGGGAAAGGGACTGGGCGGCGGCCTCCCCATCAGTGTCTGTGTGGGCGGCGCGGCCGTAATGCGGGCGTGGAGCCGCGAGCCCGAGGTGGTGCACACGTCGACCTTTGCGGGGGCACCACTGGCTTGTGCCACCGCCCTCGCGACCCTCGACCAGATCGGGCGGGACGGCCTAGTCGAGCGCTCAGCGCGGGTCGGGGCGGATTGGCGACGAGAGCTCGTTCGACGACTGGCGCATCTCAGCGGGGTCACGGTCCGCGGCGCGGGCTTGATGCTGGGCGTCGATCTCCAGCAGCGTGGGATCAGTGCGGCGTACGTGGCGCAGGCGTTGTTGCGCCGAGGCTTCATCACCTCCGCAGGTGGGGGGGCGCGAGAAGTGCTGGTGCTGACGCCGGCGTTGACCGTGACCGAGGCCCAACTGGAAGCTTTCAACGTGCAG
>CAZSVU010000161.1:0-18736 GCA_964610275.1 uncultured Polyangiaceae bacterium
AGAAGAGCAGCGTGCTCGACTACCAGAACTACCGCGCGACCGGCATCATCGGCGTCCGGATCGCGGAGGACGACCAGCTGTTGACGGCGAAGATCACGGATGCCACCACCGATCTGCTCATTGCCACCAAGAATGGTAAGAGCATTCGCTTCGACGAGGGGCAAGTGCGCGCGATGGGGCGCAACACGGCCGGAGTGAAGGCCATCGAGCTCGACGACGACGACGAAGTCGTCGGCATGACCGCCACCGAGGCCGGCCGCGACTACGTACTCGCCGTGTGCGAGCGCGGCTACGGAAAGCGCACCAAGCTGGAGGATTTTCGTCCCCAGAACCGAGGGGGCAAAGGGTTGATCCTGATTGAATGCAGCGAACGCAACGGCCCGGTCGTCGACGTCGCCCTCGTGAAGCCCGAGGACGAATTGGTGCTCGTCACGGACCGCGGACAGACCATCCGGACGCGGGTGGAGGAAATCCGCGAAACGGGACGCATCGCGCAGGGCGTCAAGGTCATGTCGGTCGGTGACGACGAGCGCGTGGTGGCGGTCGAGGCGGTGCGCGAGACGGAGGTGTCGGATGGAGAGGACGGCTCGTCCGCTGAGGACGGGGAATCGATACCGCCGGGTCGATCCGTTCCTCCCAACGGTCGGTCGGACTCTCAGCCCCCGGGAAACGACGAGGGCGAAGGTGGTGACGCTTGAGCAGCGACGCCGCGAAGCGTCGCGCCCGCAGAACGTTTGCCCGACTGAAGAAGGCTCACCCCGACGCCCACTGTGAGCTCGACCACGAGGGCGCGTTTCAGCTCTTGGTGGCCACCGTGCTCTCGGCGCAGAGCACGGACCAGGCGGTCAATCAGGTGACGCCCGAGCTGTTCGCCCGTTGGCCTGACGCAGCGTCGCTGGTGCGGGCAAGGCGGCAGAGCGTGGAACGCGTCATCGGGCGACTGGGGATGTTCCGACAGAAAACCAAACACCTGCTCGGGCTGGCGGCTGCGTTGGTTCGGGACCACGACGGAAAGGTCCCGCCTTCCCTACCGGAGCTCGTCGAGTTGCCCGGCGTGGGCCGGAAGACGGCCAACGTCGTGCTGGGGGTTTGCTTCGGCGCGGCCGAAGGTGTGGTCGTGGACACGCACGTGCAGCGGCTCGCCCAGCGGCTCGGCTGGACGGAACACACCATCGCGGAACGCATCGAAGCGGATCTCATGCAGCTCTTCCCAGCCCGGGACTGGGACCTACTGGGCCACACGCTCATCTTTCACGGTCGCCGGATCTGCACCGCCCGGAAGCCCGCCTGCAGCGCTTGCACCGTGACGAGCGACTGCCCCAGTGCATTCGCAGCTGAGAACGTGGGACGCAAGCCGGCTCGGGCTCGAGGCGCAGCCCGGGCCACCCGAACTCGGGGAACCCGCCACGGCTGATCGCTACACACCACGCTCCGCGTGGACTCAGATCCCCGTATCGATGGGCCCGCGCTCCACGGAATCGTCGGCAGCAGGCGTTTCCTCCGTAGTGGGCGGCGGCAGAAACTCGAACTCGATCCGGTTGTTCTGCTGGCGACCCTTGGCCGTGGCGTTGCTCGCCCGCGGCCGTTCCGCACCGCGCCCTTGGGTCACCATGCGCTCCGGGTCCACACCCTTGCCGCCGAGGTAGGTCTTGACGGACTCGGCTCTCTGTTGTGAGAGCTCGATCTGTTCGGTCTCCTTGCCACGATTGTCGGTGTAGCCGGTGATGCGCAGCCGCAGGCCAGGGTACTGCTGCAACACTCGGGCCAGCTCATCCAGGATGGCGCCCGAAGCGGCTTGAAGTTCTTCGGTGCGGCCCTCGAACGCCAGACCTGCGGCGACCCCCATGAACTTCTCGACGGACTCGGGAAGAACGTCGGGACAGCCGTCAGCGTCGTCGATGCCGTTCCTGGTCTCCGGCTCCGCTGGGCACTTGTCGCTCGAGTCGGCAAGCCCGTCCTGATCGGCATCCTTGATCGGGCATCCGTCGGGAGAAACGCCCAGCTCGTCGGGGCACTTGTCCTCGTGGTCGTAGAACCCGTCCGCGTCCCTGTCCGAATCCGGGCACCCGTGCGGCGCCACCCCCTTCTGTCGCGGACAGACATCCATGTCGTCCGGGAGCAAATCTCCGTCGGTATCCGGGCGCGGGCACCCAACGGGAGCAACGCCAGCCTGGTCGGGGCAGGCGTCCGCAGAGTCGAAGTAGCCGTCGTTGTCGCTGTCCTCGGGCTGGGGAGGCCGACTTCGGACCGCTGGCTTCCTCGGGTAGAAGCGGACCGCCAAGCTGCCCAGCACTTCCGGATGATGGGTGAGGTCGCCATCTTCCGCGGGACCGTTCACCCCACCGTTCCGCTGAGTCAGGTTGTCGCGAACATCGACGCGCACCACCAACAGATCGGTGACGCCAAACCGCAGTCCCCCGCCGTAGTGCAACAGCGGATCCGAGTCGTTGCCGTTCGGGTTGCTGAGCATGCCCATGCGGCCCCCGCCCGCCAGCACGAACGGCGTCAGCCTCCACACTGGCAGCTGCACGACGGCGTGCCCCCGTACCGACCAGATCGTCGCTCCGACACCGTCCTCGGTGGAGGTGGGCGCCAGCATTCCCTCGAACTCACCTCCAACGAACTCCCTAGGGTAGTATCCCGCGCGGATGCCGAAGTTAGGCCCCGCCCGATTGACCTTCTGGTGCGGCCGGTCCTCGGTGTGGAAGTTGTGGTCCGCTGCCGGAAAGAGCAGTCCGTAGACGAGTCCGATCTCGGCGGTCCAAGGCTGCGGACGGAAGCGCTCGAACCAGCCGGGACGACTGGGCTCCGGTTCGCTCCAACCGATGTCGTACGTCCCCGAAGCGCTGGCGGCGGTATCCGAGCCGTCCTCCTGCGCCTGCGCGACCGTGGAGATCGACCCCAGGCAAAGCGCGAGCGCAATCGAGCGATAGCTTCCTCTCATGTCCCTATCCCGTACTGTGGTGGTCCGCAGCTCCGTTGGATTCTGCGGACAGCCGGCGCCCCAGGGTACAACGGAGGCGGATTCCGTCCCACACCGAAGAACGACGTCGACGTGGCAGGCCCGACCGAAACTCCCTCATGGCAACGAAGTACGCGATTGTACTGGTAGAATCCGAGTCGGGGTGGCGCTACTTCGCCTGCCGCATGAACCGCTCGACGGTGCGCGTGGTCATCCGGCCCTCGCGGACTTCCTCATCGTCGAGCAATCTCAGGTGGAAAGCGATGTTGGTTCGAATCCCACCGATAATGAACTCGCTCAACGCCCTGCGCATTCGAGCCAGAGCTTGCTCCCGGGTCGGGGCGGTAACGATGACCTTGGCCAGCAGGGAATCGTAAGCTGCTGGCACCGTGAACCCACCAAAGATGCCAGAGTCGACCCGGACTCCCGCGCCTCCGGGGGGGTGGTACTCGGTGATCTTGCCCGGCCAGGGCACGAAGCTGTCGGGACACTCCGCCATGACACGGCACTCGATGGCGTGGCCTCTGAACCGCCAGGGCCGAACGTCGTCGTGGTTGAGCTCTTCGCCTGCAGCAATGCGAATCTGCTCCACCACCAGATCTACCCCGGTAACCATTTCGGTTACGGGATGTTCGACCTGGACGCGTGTGTTCATCTCCATGAAGTACAGCTCGCCGTCCTCATCCATCAGGAACTCGAGCGTCCCCAGCGACGTGTAGCCACTGTCGAGCACCGCTCGATGGATGCGATCACACATGGTGGCCCGCAGCTCGGGCGTCATGGCCGGGCTCGGGGCCTCCTCCACCAGCTTCTGATTGCGTCGCTGCAATGAGCACTCGCGCTCACCCAGCACCCAGACGTGTCCGTGCTGGTCGGCCACCACCTGAAACTCGATGTGTCGAGGGCGTTCGACGAATCGCTCCAGGAAGAGCTCTGAGCTATTGAAGGCCCCCAACGCCTCAGCCGTGGCCGAGTCGAAGGCGCGCGAGAGCTTGTCCTTGTCGGTCACCACCCGCATGCCGCGCCCGCCACCACCCGCCCGTGCCTTGAGCATGATCGGGAAGCCGACTCGCTCCGCCTCGGCCACCGCGTGGTCGGCGTTGTGCAGTACGCCACTGCCTTGCGACAGCGGGAGGCCGTACTTCACGGCGGCTTCGCGCGCCCGGACCTTGTCGCCCCACAGCTTCATCGCTTGGCTGGACGGACCGATGAAGGTGAGACCACAGTTATCCACCACTTCGGCGAATTCCGCGTTCTCGGCCAGGAAGCCGTACCCCGGATGGATAGCGTCCGCGGCAGAGATCTCCGCGGCGCTGATGATGGCAGGAACGTTCAGGTAGCTCTGTCGCGGCGGGGGCGGACCGATACAGATGGCCTGGTCGGCAAACCGAACGTGGAGTGCGTCAGCGTCTGCCTCCGAGTGGACTGCGACCGTCGCAATCCCGAGCTCGCGACACGCGCGGATCACCCGCATCGCGATCTCGCCACGGTTGGCGATCAGGACCCTTTTGAACATGACGGCGCCCGATTGTGTTTCGGCCAGCTGCAGCTGCTAGCTGCGCCGCACCTTGAAGAGCTTCTGGCCGAATTCCACGCTGTTGCCGTTCTCGACCAGTACCTCGACCACCGTGCCGGCAAAGTCTGATTCGATCTCGTTCATCAGCTTCATGGCCTCGACGATGCACAAGGTCTGGCCGGGCTTGACGACGGCTCCCACGTCGACGAAGGGGTCGGCATCAGGTGACGGCGCTCGATAGAACGTCCCCACGAACGGTGAGGTCACGAAGGCCACACCGGGGTCTTCCTCGGTGGGGGCAGCAGCAGCGCCCGTCGCTGGCACCAGCGCGGCCGCTGCCGCCGGTGCAGCAGGCACAGCCGGAAGTGCGGCCGCGACCACGGGAGCCCCAGCGCCGAGGGTAACGCGCATGCGGTACTTGTCGTCCTGGTACTCGAACTCGGAAGCCCCACCTTCTTCGAGCGTCTTGAGCAGACTCTTGAGCTGCTTGAGCGAGATTTCCATGATGGTCCCTGAGCTAACGGGTGAGAGACGCTAGCTGCTCGCCCCCCTACCGACAACTGCGTTTCGGCGCGAAGCGCAATTCGCGCCGATGCCGCAGTGCGACATGCGCCCTCACGGTGGCGGGCTCAGGCTGTCAGGAGATGCTGGACCAGCCCGCGCAATGCGAGCAGGTAGGAGTCCGCCCCAAACCCGGCAACCCGGCCCAGGCAGGCCGGCGCAACACAGGATTGGCGCCGAAACGCCTCGCGCGCGTCCGGATTCGAGATGTGAACCTCAACGGCAGGAACCCCGGCCGCCCGGAGCGCGTCGTACAACGCATAGCTGGTGTGCGTGTATGCGCCAGGGTTGATGAGCAGGCCAGAGCATCCCTCGTCACCCGCCGCTCCGATCCAATCGACCAGCAATCCTTCGTGGTTGCTCTGCCGGCAGTCGACTTCAGCACCCAGCTCCCGGGCAACGCCGCTCACGCGCTCGTGGATCTCCGCCAGCGTGAGCGATCCGTAGATCTCGGGCTCACGACGCCCAAGTCGATCCAAGTTGGGTCCGCTGATGACGAGGATCCGCAGGATGGAGGGCCGCCGCGGACGTCTGGCGTTGGTCCCGATCCGCCTGCGACCCGTGGCCGAGCTCTGTTTTCGGGAAGCCACTCGCCGCCCCTACGACAGCTCTTCCACCAGTTTGGGCGCCGCCACGCGCAACAGGTAGCGCCCCTTGCCGAAGTTGCCGTCGGGCAGCATCGCGAGTGCCAGGAAGTACGTCTCGTCGAGAACTCGAACGAGCGTGACCATCTTGTCGCTCTTGACGGCCACCTCCTTGGTGTCTCCGGCATCGAGCATCTCGATCGCTCGCTGCATCGCCTTGACAACGACACTGATCTCCGCGCCAACTGCCTCGACGTCGAACGGCGTCTCGTCCTTGGCGTAGGTCTCCAACGGGATGCCTTCGAAATCCATGAGCAGGCCGGCCAGACCGCCGTCCGTACCGTCCACGATGCCCTGGAGCGCCTCTTTGAACATGGTCTCAGGGTAGCCCGTTTGTGGTTGGGAGTGAATGTTTAGAGCAAACCGGACGGCCGCACGCACGCCGAGTTGGGACATCCGGCAGCAAGCGCCGGTCCGGACACCAAAGTTTGACCAGTTGGGGGCGATTTTCCGGTGCCCGCGCGCCGGTTGCTCGTTCGGCCAACTCGACACTTGCACCCTGATGCCGACTGAGCGATGCGATCCAAGGTGGTGTGCGCGCTCGTGCGTCCTTGACCCTTTGGATGCTCAGCGGCTACTTTCGCGCGGCCGGGGGTTCAAGCACGAACCTCACGAACACTACGCTGGGTAGTCTAGAGTCCTATGCGCGCTCGAGCGGGGGATCCGCCCCGGACCATGACACAGAAGATCCTCGCCGGGCGTGCCGACGACCCGAGCCTGAGCGGGGACTTGGTCCGGGTGAAGGTCGATCAAATCGTCCTCGCTCGCGAGCCGAACCGCGTGTTGAGCGAAGCCATCTCCCGCGGCATGAAGAAGGCTGCCGTGGAGGTTGCGGTGGCCTACGACACCCGCGCGGTCACATCGGGGGACAGCGTGGACGCCAACCCAAACGCCCCCAGCCGCGCCTCACGTGGCGTGCTCCCATATGGGGTGTTGGTGGCGCGCCCCGGCATCGGGTTCCCATGTGCGGTCCACCTCGAGAGGTTCGGCAGCCCCGCTCGACTGGCCATCACGGACGAGGCGCGATTGGCGTCGGTCGGCGGTGCCGGGATGCTCACGTTGGTGGTCGCGCCCTCCCAACTCGCCGACGCGTTGATCACCGGAGCCGTGTGGGTGCGCCCGCCTCACAGCGTTCAAGTGCTCCTGTCCGGCAGGGTGCGCCCCTTCGTCTGCGTGAGGGACGTCGCTCTCGAACTGATTCGGCGCGGCCTGGGCGATGTCATCGAGCGGATCGATCGCGAGCAAGGCGCGCCGGTGGTCATCGAATTCGCTGGACCGAGTGCCAGACTCCTTTCGGTGCCGGAACGAGCCATTCTCTGTGCACTGGCACCGCTGTTGGGCGCGGCCGCAGCCACGTTCGTGAGTGACGAAAAGACGGAAGTCTACTTGCGGGACCAGAGGCGGTCCAAAGCGCACCGTACGCTGGTCCCCGACCCGGGCGCCCCGTGCGACGACGTGATCACGGTGGACCTGTCGGCCGTGGACCCATTGGTCATGGACGAGGCCGGAAAGGTGCGTCCGGTGCGCGAGCTGTCCGGCAGGACCGTACACCAAGTAGTCCTGGGTGGTGACTGCGGGGCCTCCCTCCGCGACCTGTTGGCAGCCGCAGCGTTGCTCAAGAGCAAGCGTGTGCCTCCGCATCTCGACCTGCTGGTGGCACCGCCGTCCCGACAGGCACTGGAAGTCCTCGCCCAGTCGGGCGCGTTGGTCGACCTCGTGGCCACCGGAGCCAGGATCGTCGAGCCGGATCACCGCATCGTAACGGGTGAGCTCTATCCTCCCAACACGACGGGCACGTCCTTGCGCACGTTCGACCCGGAGCCAGGAACTCCCGTCAAGCGTCGCTTCGTCGTGGCGTCGGCAGAGACGCTCGCCTACGCAGTCGCTTCGGGTACCGTGGGGGATCCCCGTTCCTTCAAGCGCCCGGTACGTGTCACCGTCCCGCGCACGCTACCCACCGACGACGTCTTGATCCTGCGCAAGGGCAAAGGCAAGCCCAAGACAGACCCGGAGCCCGCCCCCACCAACGCCTACCAGAATCCGGAGCAATGGCAGGGGGAGCAGACGGTCGCCCTGGTGGCAGCGCGCAGTGGACTGGAAACCCCCAGTGCGCTGGTGTTCGATTCACTCGACGACGTTCGGTGGGCGGCACGCCATGCGGCAACGCTGCGTCCGCACCTGCGCGCCGTCATCGCACCGCACATCCCCGGCGGTACGGTGCCGGTATTCGCGGGCCTAGGCATCCTCGCCTTGACCGCCAGCTCGGAGGCGATCGACACGCTCCGTTCAGAGGAGTCGCTGGCGTTGCCCGCACCCGACCGGTGGAACGGTGAGCAAGTCACGGTCTCGGCAGGAAACAACAAGGTGGCGCTCAAATGGCTGGCGGTTGGCGCCGAACGCCGGTGGACGGCCTGCGGAACCGCGGATCCCTTGGCGAAAACCGCGGAAGCCTGACCTGAACCGGCTTGCGCGGCATGGGTTTGCACTCCCGCCGAGGTGAGATATCGTGCCGGGCGTGAAGGGTTTGATCATGCTGCGGGGTGTGGCGGCGGTGGTGCTGGGCGTATCGGTCGCTACTGCTGCAAACGACGAGGCATCGCCCGACAAGACCGATGCGCCGGGTGAGGACACGAGCTACAGTCACTTCTTCCAGTTCGGTGTCCGCGCCAGCTTGGTCGGGGGCTACCGCATGGTCTTCCGCTACGACGAATCGCCCCTGTGCACGGAAGACGACGTCGTCAACGGCAGACCAGTGGCCAGAGACGACCAACAGAAGATGTGTGGCCACGTCGGACCTCTGGCCGTCGACTTGGGCCTGAGCTTCGCCCCGCTCGGCCCCATCGAGCCGTTCTTGTGGGGACGGTTCGGGTTGACGGGAGAATCTCAAACCAACACCACGCCAGTAAAAATCATTGGCGTGGGAACGCGCATCTACGCGTCCAGCGACTCAGCGCTGAAGATCTACATCGAGCCGGCAATCGGGTACGAAATGGAGAGCGGCGGGGACAACCCCGCCTGGGACCAGTACGAGTACAAGCGCGACATGGTCTTCCACCTCGGTGTGGGCCCGCAGATCGACCTCGCTCGCGGGTTCGGGCTGTTCTTCAACGGCGGAATCACGGTGGGCGTCCTGCGCGCCATTCACGCCTCCCTGGAGCTCCAAGGCGGACTGCAAGCCCGCTTCCCGTGACGCACGCGCCCTCCAGCGAGGGCTGCTACAACTTCCGCGACAGCACGATGCGCTCCAATGCGAACCCGGCCTTTCGCACGAGCGGAGCCACCGAGTCGGCGGCAGCCTCCACCGAGGACGTGCCCGTGAGCAGTAGCATGAGTGCAGGCTTCTCCGAAACGAGCACTGGCGCAACGTGAACGTCATCCTCGATGCGCCCCAACAGGACGATCAGACCCGCGTGCACGTCGGTGTCAGGGACCGGCCCGACGTAGCTTCCATCATGAACCGCCACGTCGAAGATGGAGGATCCGTTCCGTACGAACGTCACGGACTGAACCGGCTGCGCATCGAGCAGGCCCCGACCAGCTCGACCCTGAAGCTTCTTTCCTCGGCTCGAAAGGACGAGCACGCTGGCAGCCACAGCGCTGGCCCCGGAGACGAGCAGATCCACGACATCTTGCGGGGTTGCCGCAGTCGGCAGAGCATCCAAGGCTGCGGCGAGGGTGTCCGTCTCCTCCGGGATGTCCTCGGCAGCTTCGCGCGGCGGCGCGCGCTGCGTCTGGGGCTCCGGCGTGGGCGTAGGCTCGGGCTCGCTCGCCGGTTGCGCGAACCTGTGTGAGTCGGCAGGAGCCTTCGACCGGTACAGCCCGATGACGGGTTGCCCGCTTTCGTCTTCCCCCAGTGTCCCCACGGTCACGGCCCGCGAGGTTCCCACTCCCGGAAACGTATCGAGCCGAGGGCGCGCACGCCGAGATTTCACTTCAGGGGTACCCGCTGGTATGGTGCGACGTACCAGGGGGATCGGTGGAGCGCTCGGGCTGACCGACGGGCGGTCGTCGCCTGCGCTCCCGTACCGATCCGTCTCTGGCGGCGGAGCGATGCGCCCGATCGGCGCAGCCGGACCTCTTAACCGCAGTGACCCGAAGGCGGGAGTGCGGTCGTCGTACTCTTCCTCCTGCGGGCTCCAAGGCGGTGGCGCGCTGGGCGTGAACGGCAACGCGTCGAGCGCCGCTTCGATCTCGCTGAGGGGGGCACGGTAGGCGGCCACGGGAGTGCCGAGGTGAAAGGCGAACTCTTCGGGAATGTGCGGGTCGAGTGGATCCACGGCGGCGATCTCGATCACGCCGGTGTCAGGATCACGGCCGATGGGGACCGCGAGGAGCCGAGCGCACATGCCCGTCGGCAAATCCCGCGCCAGCTCGCGCGCCAAGCGGACGCTTTGCAGAGAGGGGACGCCCAATCTGGAAAGCTCCTGGTCCACGAGATCGGCAGTGGCCGGAGACGAGTCGACCAACGCTTTGACGAATGGCACGCCGCCCGACACCGCCCGCAGCAATGCCTCTTGGACCTCCTCCGCGGAAAGGACACCACTTCTGACCAGGTGCCGCGCCAGCTCGACCGTCACCGCACCAATGGTCGCTAATCGCGGTCCACACTGCAATATGGCTGCGTGCACAGAATTCTCGCCGTCCGGCCGCGTTGGCCGGTCACCCGCGCGCGGAAACGTGCGCTGGGGACGGACGAAATGGTGCGAACCCACACCCGCGGAGCCCCGGCAGCCCCAAAACCAGGGGTCACTCCTTGAACTGGAAGACCACCTCGGTCTGACGGACCAACCCGAGCTCGTCCCGCGCCGCCCGTTCGACGGCAGCCGGATCCTGCTTGATTTGCCGCACCTCGGCCCGAAGCTCGCGGATCTCCTGCGCCAAACGCGAAATCTCCTCGCCCGCTTGCTGCCTCTCGGCTTCCAGGCTTCGGAGACGGTGCAGCCCCAACGGCGAGAACATCATGTAGGGCACTGCGACGGTGGCCAGTACCAGGATGCTGATCGGCAGCACGCGCTCGGCCAGGAGCTGCTTTGGGGGCACCCTGGGGTTCTGTCACGCCGGGACCCAGCGGGTCCAGAAACCGGCGGCGCTGGTGCCCCAGGCGCCCTCCCCGGGCGCCCGGGATGGGGCGGAGATGAGTGTCGTTTCCTCGCGATTTCGCTATCATGCGCGCTCCACAAGGCTGGCGGGCCAGGGGCCGAATCGGTCCACGGTGATCCCGCGCCGTGAAGGGGAACGACCGTGATTGAGATCCTCAAAGCCGAGCTTGAGCAGCTGTTTGAGCTGGAAGAGTTGGTGAGCCTGTGCCGCGACGTTCTGGGCTTCGACCCGGAGCAGGTGGGCGGATCGTCGGCCAAGGGCTCCTTCGTGAACTCCCTGACCCAATTCTGCCTGCAGTCGAACGCCATCGAGGCCCTTTGCGAGGCCGTCATCGCATCGAAGGACGATGTGGACGCCCGCATCTCCGTCATCGCGAACAACGGCCCCCTCGAGGACTTGGAGCTGAGCGGCGGTGAGTCGTTGGCCGACTACGTGATCGTTCGCAAGCTCGGCGACAGCCGGCTGGGCAGCTCATACCAAGCTCGTCGAGAATCGAATGAGCTACGCATCAGCGCACTGCGGGCAGACGTCCTCAACCACCCTCGGGACCTGAACCGATTTCGGACGTTCCTCCGCCTCTTCAAGTCCGTGCGCCACGCGGCCCTACCCACCGAAGTGGAGCTCGAGGAGATCGAAGGGCGCCTGTACTTGGTGGAGCCCTACGTCGAGGGGCAGCCGGTCTCCCAGCGCATTGCCCGCAGCGGTCCGATGCACATCAACGAGGCGCGTGGTCTGCTGGTGGAGATTCTGGAGGCACTGGCCGCCCTGCACGTGCGGCACCTGTCCCACGGAAATCTGGACCTGAGTAGCGTCATCGTTTCCCGCACTCCCGAAGGCGAACAGCGTGTCGTGCTGCTGGATGCCGGGACGGACCGCCTTCGCTCGCGACCGCTGGTGAGAAACGGCGCCACCGAGGACCTCCCCCAGACCATGAGCTCACCACGGACGGCTGCACCGGAGCTCTTGATGGGGCTCAGGTCCGATGCCCGCTCCGACGTCTACGCCTTCGGCGCCATGGTCTACGAGATTGTGAGCGGTCAGCCACTCTGGGGAGACGGACCGCCCGCCGAGCAGTCCGTCGGCCACTTGTCGCGCACGCCGGAACCGCCGAGCGCCGTCGCGCCCCGCGGTTGGATATCGAAGGAGCTGGACGACTTCCTCGCACAGCTGCTGGCCAAGAATCCAGACGACAGGCCCCAGGACGCGATGGCCGTGCTGGAAGAGCTCGAGGTGATGAGTCGAGCCGCCAACGCGCAGAAGGAGCTCACCATCTCGGACGAGGAGTTCGACGAGCGCGTCGACGCGTTGGTTGCGGATCCCGAGAACAACGAAGCCGCAGTCGCCCTCGAAGCCGCGGTCGATGACGGGGCTCATCCGCGGGCCGTCGGCGAGGCGTTCAGCATGGCGGCTCAGCAGGTGGACTCGGAGGACCCGGGCAAGACGCCCATCCGCATGCGCCTCTTGTTCCGGGCCGCCCGCATGTACGAAGCGGCCGAGGATCTCGAGCTGGCGGAGCAGACGTACCTGAAGCTGCTCGACCTGGACCCAACCGACGAAGTCGCCCTTGCCGCTCTGGAGACCGCACGGCGTCGCCAGGGCAAATTCGAGGAGCTGGTCGAGATGCTACTCAAACGCAGCGAAGAATCGGAGAGCAGTCGAGAACGCGCTCGCTCCCTCGCCGAAATCGGCAAGCTCTATGCTCAGGAGCTCGGCGAACCCGAGCAGGCTCTCGTCGCCTACTCCCAGGCTTTCTGCGAAGACCCCACCCGGGACGAATACGCCGAGGAGATCTCGCGGCTCGCGGGCCCGGAGCAGAGCTCTTGGGAAGAGGTGCTCAGTCAATGTGTCGAGACCACCAGCGACGAGGAGCTGGCGACCGAATCCAAGAACGCCATCTACCTCAGGATGGCACGCTGGTACATCGACAAGGTCTCACGGCCCGATCTCGCATTGGCAGTCTACCAGGCCGTGCTGGAGGCGGAGCCCAGCCACGACCGGGCGCTCGAAGGCATGATCCAGGTCTACCGCAAAGCGCAGCAGTGGTTCGAGCTGGGCTCGACGCTGCTCCGCCGCGCCGATGCCTCTGCCACGCCAGCACTGGCGCGAGATCTGCGTTGCGAAGCCGCCGAGTTGCTGGAACACCAACTCAACGACACCGGCCGGGCGCGCGACTTGTACGAACAGATCTTGGCCGAGGACCCCGGCCACGAGAAGGCGAGCGAAGCGCTGGGACGCATCTACGAGCGTACCGCGGACCACGAGGGTCACATCAAGATCCTGGAGCGTCGCGCCGAGGCGCAGTCGGACGCGGAGAAGGTCCGCACCATCTGTCGCATCGCCGAGATCTTCGAGGTGCGAATGAACGACGACAGCGAGGCCATTCGTCGTCTGGAGGCTGCCCTTGCGGTCGACCCCGATTGCCTCGACGCGCTCGTCGACCTGGACCGCTTGTACTCGAAGAACGGCCGCTACAAGCCGTTGCTGGAAAACCTCCACGCACAGATCCGGCTGGCGGCGACGCCACGTCAGAAGATCAGTCTGTGGGAGCGGGTTGCCGCAGTTCACGACGAGGAGTTCCTCGACCACGCGCACGCGGCTGCGGCCTGGGAAGCCACGCTCGAAATCGACAGCGCCCACGAGCCCGCCTTGACCGCCCTACCCCGGCACTGTCGGGCGCTCGACCGTTGGGAGGATGTGGCGTCGGTGTACGAGCGCCACATCAAGCTGCTCACCGACGACGAGCGTCGATTGGAGCTGACTCTGGCACGCGGTCAGGTGCTCGAAGAGCAGGTGGGCTCTCCCGAGCGGGCGGTGGCCGCGTACGAGCTCGCCGTCGCCATCAATCCGACCCACCCCGGGGCACTGGACGCTCTGGCTCGTCTCCGCGAGACTGCCGGCGACGCCACCGCTGCTCTCGACGCCATTCTGGCGCTAGCCGATCAGGCCGAGACCGCGCGCGGCCGGGCAGAGCAGTACTTCCGTGCCGCCAAGATGCTCGAGGAACGCGACGACCTCGACAGCGCGATAGACCACTACAAGCTGGCGCTGGATGCGGTGCCCGAAGAACCGGTCACCGCCCTGGCGCTACGCCATGCGTACGTTGCAAGGGGAGACTTCCGGGCAGCGATCGAGCTCTTGGAGCGCGAATTCGACCGGACGGAGGGTGACGCAACCAAGGCCAAGCTCGCGGCAGAAATCGCACTGTTGGCCTACGACAACCTACGCGACGACAAGAAGGCGGAGGATGCCGCCAAGCGCGCGGTCTCCTTCGACCCCACCAACCTCGACGGTTTGGGAGTGTTGGGCGACCTCGCGTTCGAGGACAAGCGCTACCTGGAAGCGGCCAAGCACTACGAACAGGTGGCAGCCCACGCCGACAAGCTGGACAAGGAGCGCGCCACCCGGGTCCTGGTTCGGTACGTGGACGCATTGAGCCAGACCGGCTCTACCGAAATGGCCCTCATTCCGATGGACACGTTGCTGCGAATCGCGCCAGACAACGCTCAAGCTCTGGAACGTGTGGCCCGGGTGACGTTCAATCACGGGTCCATCAAGCGAGCCGCCGATCTGTACAAGGACCTCTTCAAACGCTTCGGTGACGTATTCAACGAGAACGCCAAGGCGCTGTTCCGCTACGGCGAGGCCCTGCGTCGTACCGGTGAACTCGACGCTGCCGTCGGTCCGCTGGACGACTCTTCCGACGTCGACCCCACGGATGCCACCCCCCTGATCGCGCTGGCGAAGGTCTACGAGGAGCAGGAGAACTGGGATCGTGTCGTGCGCGTCAAGACCCGCCACCTCGACATTGCGGAGGGCGAGGAGCGCGTTCAACTACTGATCGAGATTGGCGACATTGCCACGTCCAAGCTGAACGACCGCACACGTGCCACCAAGAGCTACGTCGCGGCGCTCGAGGATCAGCCCGAAGACCGTCGACTGCTCACCAAGCTCATGCAGCTCTACTCGGAAGAACAGGACTGGGAGAAGCTCATCGACGTGGTGCTGAGGCTGGCCGACTTCGTGGATGAGCCGCAGCAGCGCGCGAAGTACTTGATGACCGCCGCGATGGTGAACTCGCGGCAGACGGGGGACCTGGATCAGGCGTTGATTCACCTGGAACGCGTGCTAGAGGCCGACCCCGGCAACGACAAGGCGCTAGCCGAGTGCATCCAGATCAGCCGTGATCGAGGCGACTTCGATCAGGTGGAGGACTTCCTGAAGCGGAAGCTCGACTACGCCTCCGGTTCCGATAACAAGGAAACCATGCTGGCGACCTTCATGGACCTCGGTGGGCTGTACCTCAAGGATCTGGGCTGGATGGACAAAGCCATCGATGCGTACGAGGCCGCCCAGACGCTCGCCCCGGACGACCGTGACTTGACCGAGCTCTTGTCTCAACTCTACGCCTCGGAGCCGGAGAAGTACTTGGACAAGGCGGTCGCCGTCCAGCTGCAGGTCATCCGACAGAACCCGTTCGTGGCCGAGCCGTACAAGGCGATGCGCCGGCTGTTCACGGAAACCAAGCACGCCGATGCGGCCTGGTGCCTTTGCCAGACCATGTATGTGCTCAATCTGGCCGAACCGGACGAGGAGCGCTTCTTCAAGCGCATGCGCCCCCAGACTGCTGCGCCTGCGCAGGCCGCGCTCACCGACGAAGACTGGCTGGCGGTGGTGATGCATCCGGACGCGGATCCGCTGTTGACCAGTGTCTTCGGCCTGATCGAGCCAGCCATCATCGGGAAGCGCAGCAAGAGTCTTCAGGAGTTGGGCTATGACACGGCATACCAGATTGATCTGCCGCGGCATCCCTATCCGATGAGCCAGACGCTGTACTACGCGGCGGGCGTGTTGGGTATGGAGCCTCCACCCACGTTCCAGAACCCCAACGATCCGTCGGGGCTCTCTTTCCTCCACGCGCACACCCCGTCTGTCGTGCTGGGCAAGGCGGCAATGGCGACGGAGGTGCCGCCTCAGCCGGCCGCGTTCATCTGCGCACGTCACCTCGCGTACTACCGGCCTGGCATGTACGTGCGTCACCTCATCGCGTCCGGAACCGGACTCAAGTCTTGGCTGTTCGCTGCCCTCAAGCTGATCTCACCCCAGTTCCCCGTGGCGCCAGAGCTCGAAGGCCCGGTCCGCGAGGCACTCTCGGCGCTCGAAGCGAGCATCACGGGCAAGAGCAAGGACCACCTGGCGCGCATCGTGTCCAAGTTGCTGCAAGGCGGCGGTGCGCTCGATCTGAAGCGATGGGTTACGGGCGTCGACCTGACTGCGGACCGAGTGGGGCTGATCGTCGCGCACGATCTCGAAACGGCATTGGAGATCATCAAGGCGTCCGACGAGAGCTCGAGCTCCGTCACCCAGGAGGACCGGCGGAAAGAGCTCGTTCTGTACAGTACGAGCCCGAGCTTCTTCAATCTGCGACAGAAGCTGGGCATCGGCATCGACGCCTGACCCGCTCACGCTCATTCCGCTTGGTTCCTGGGCCGAGTTGGCCTATGTAGAGAGGTCCGGCTCACCTCGAACCACAGGGAATTGCGTATGCAACCAGTGCAGCAACCAGCCATGGTCCCGGCGGGCGGTGCCGCTCCGCCCACGGTCGCGGGCGCGGCCACCGCGCACGAAATCACGCATGGGCCCGCCTTCGCCATGCTGCGGGTGGATCTCGCTCCAGGCCAGAAGGTCGTCGCCGAGGCCGGCGTCATGGTCGCGCGGCATCAGAGCGTCAGCATGGAGGCCAAGCTCAACGCCTCATCGGCCGCTGGCTTCTTCGCGTTTCTCAAGGCGCTCGTCATCGCCTTGATCCGCAAGCTCATTGGCGGGGAGACCTTCATCGTCAACCACTTCACGGCTGCGCAGGGCGGTAGCGTGTGGCTGGCTCCGGCCCTGGCGGGTCACATCACCTACCGGCGGCTCAACGGCGAGAAGCTCGTGCTCTCCACTGGCGCCTATCTGGCTCACAGCGGCAACGTGGAACTCGGGATGCGCTTCGGCGGTCTCCGGGGGATTCTGGCCAAGGAGGGCGCATTCTTCCTGGAGGTGAGCGGCCACGGGGACCTCTGGTTCACCAGCTACGGAGGAATCGAGACCGTCGACGTCGCGGGTCCGTTCACCATCGACAACGGCCATCTGGTTGGATACGAGGGCCAGCTGAGCTTCAGCATCGGCGGCGCCGGAGGCGGTCTCATGGGGATGGTCGCATCCGGTGAAGGACTGGTGTGCCAGTTCAATGGCCAGGGCCGGGTCTACATCCAAAGCAGAAACACAGGATCGTTGGTCGGTTGGCTCGCGCCGCTTCTGCCCAACTGAGGAGAGTAGCATGCAGTTCGAAGTTCTCTACAGGCCTGCTCACTCCCTCGCACGCGTGCACATCCAGCCGGGCGAAGCCGTCGTCGCAGAAAGCGGCGCCATGGTCGGGATGAGCACCAACGTTCAGATGCAAACCCAGTCCGGCGGCGTCGTCTCCGGATTGAAGCGACTATTCGGCGGTGAGTCGTTCTTCCGCAACACCTTCTACACCCAGCAGGGGCCCGGAGAAGTGCTGCTCGCGCATGCCCTCTGCGGGGACATGGCGGTGCTGGACATGACCCCGCAGGGCTACTACGTGCAGAGCTCGTCCTTCATCGCCTCCACCCAGAACGTGGAGATCAACACCAAGGTGGGCGGGTTCAAGACCTTCTTCGCGGGCGAGGGTCTGTTCGTGCTGCAGGCGACTTGCGCCGGTGCCGGGCAGCTCTTGATCGGCGCCTTCGGCGGCATTCAAGAGCTCCAGTGCGACGGCAACCTGGTCATCGACACCGGCCACCTGGTGGCCTGGGACACCACCCTGCAATACACCGTCGGCAAGAGCGCCGGAGGTTGGATTGCATCCTTCCTGTCTGGCGAAGGCCTGGTCTGCCATTTCACCGGGCAGGGCCGCATCTGGATCCAGTCGAGAAACCCAGCAGAATATGGGCACGCAATGGGACGGCTGTTGCCCCCGAGGAAGAACTAGGAGGCCACCATGCAGCACGAGCTCTTGCAGAAGCCAGACTTCACCATGGTTCGCGTGGTATTCGACCAGCCGGGCGAGCAGCTACTGGTCGAATCGGCCGCAATGGTCGCCAAGGACACGGCCGTCGACATGAAGACCCAGATGCGCGGCGGCCTGCTCGCAGCGGCCAAGCGCAAGATGCTGGGCGGGGAGAGCATCTTTCAGAACACCTTCACCGCAACCGCCCCCGGACAACGGCTCTGGGTCGCTCCCGGACCGGAAGGCGACGCGGAGGTCATTCAGTGCGATGGGCGGATGCCGATCATGCTCTCATCGGGCGCGTTTCTAGCCAGTGCCCCCACCGTGCAACTCGACACCAAGTGGGGGGGCGCGAAGGGTTTCTTCAGTGGCGCCGGACTGTTCCTGCTGAAGGCCGAAGGCGTGGGGCCGCTGTTCTTCGCAGCCTACGGCGGGATCCACGCCGTGGACGTGGGACCGCAGGGCTACATCTGTGACACCAGCCACATCGTCGGCTTCACCAGCGGGCTCACGTACAACGTGACCAAGCTCGGCGGACTCAAGAGCTTGTTCCTGTCCGGCGAAGGCCTGGTGTGCAACTTCCAAGGCACCGGACGCCTCTGGATATCCACGCGGAGCCCGGGCTCGTTGGCCGCGTTCGTGCACCCGTTCCGGAGAGTGCAATCGAGTAACTAGGCGCGGGCACGGGCATCGGGCACGGGCACGGGCACGGGCATCGGGCACGGGCACGGGCACGGGTAACGGGCACGGGCACCGGGCACGGGCGCGGGCACGGGCGCGGGCACGGGCACGGGCACGGGCACGGGCACGGGCACGGGCACGGGTAACGGGTGGGGGGATTGGGAATGGTGACGTCGGTTGCCGCGGCGTGGTTGCCGGTGTTGGGCAGGCGCGCGCCAGCTTCTGCTGGCACTGGCGCCTGAGGGGCTGGGGGTGAGGGA
>CAZSVU010000162.1:0-18655 GCA_964610275.1 uncultured Polyangiaceae bacterium
GTGGACGCCGTCACCTTCCCGGGCGACGTCGAGATCGAGGGTTTGGGTGACGACGGACTGTGCTCGGCCTGTCACTCGGGTCGAGAGAGCGGAGCCAGCATCAAGCAGGCGTTCGCAACTGGCACGCCCACGAGCTTCATGAATGCACATTACCTCCCGGCAGGCGCCATGAAGCTCGGCACGGCCTCGCAGCTCGGCTACGAGTACACGGGCCAGACCTACTCGGGCGCCTGGAGTCACACCGGCGGTGACGACTGCGTCGTTTGCCACAACCCTGCGACCAGCGAGCATACGTTCGACGTGAACGACGTGTTTGCTGCGAGCGGATGCGCCTGCCACTCGGCTTCGGCTTCGGTGGACGTCATCCGCATGGCGACGGGTCACGCTGGCGTGGATATCGACGGCGATGCCGATGCGGCCGAGACGCTCCGGGGCGAGCTAGACACGTTGGCAGAGGCACTGCTGCAGCAGATCGCCCTCAGTGCCCCGGCGGGTGCCTCGATCTGCTACAGGACGTACTACCCGTACTTCTTGATCGACGTCAGCCCCTTCGACGCCCACTGCGGGGCGGAGGACACTTCTTCGTATAGCCCGGACAACAACGCGGCGGCAGTCTGGACCGAGCAGCTCATGGCGGCGGCGCACAATTATCAGCTGTACTCCGAGGATCCGGGCGCCTGGGCGCACAACTTCGACTACATGGCCCAGTTGCTGATCGACAGCATCGCCGATCTCGGAGGCGACGTCTCCGGGTACACGCGCCCGACCCCCCCATAGGGACTTGGCCGTCGATGCTCCCGGTCCCGTCACACTCCCGGCGGGACCGGGAGGGCTAGATCCTCCAGCATCATCCGAGCCAGGTAGGCCCGGCGTTCGAAAGAGCGTCGGGCCTCGACGCATTCGGTGGCCAGAGCCCGCCAGCACCGCTGGCGGGCTTTGGCCACCTGCTCATCCAACCCGCCCGGGAGCGAAGCTCCCCGGGCACCTCAACCAACCCGTTCCCCCGCCGTCTCGACTACCAGAAGCGGCCCCTTGGGCTTCAATGGTCGATGCGTAGAGACGTGGCTGTCCGGGTGACGCTTTGAAGCCCGATCTGCCGCTTCTGTTTGTGCAGCAGCACAGGTGGACGGGGCTTGGTCGAGGAAGCCCAGAAGCTTCGCTCCTGGGCTGTTAGCCGCCGCCGGCGTGACACCCGATCGCCACCCGCTCGGCCGCCTGCTCGTCGGCAATCACGGCAGGTTTGTCGGGAAAAGAGCACTGCCCCGCCGATGGACCCGGGTTTGCACTGCCCTCGCTCGCCGTGGCCGCGTCGCGCGCGAAAGCAACAAAACCTGGCCTCCTCTCACAGCCCTTGCAGGGGACCCTGGTTGCGGATCCGCGCGGCGCGGTCACGGCAGAATACGTGATCCTGCTGGGAGTCGTCGGAGTGGTGGCGGCGGCGGCCATTGCCGGGCTCGGCCCTCCGCTGGTCGAGGAGTACGCCCGCACCCGATCCATCATCCTGGCTCCCTACCCCTAGCCCCAAAGGAGGACATGAACGATGCGTTGGCTCAGAAGACTGCTTGGAAATCGGCGTGGCGCCAATCTGGTGGAGTACGTGATCCTCATTGGCGTCATCGCCATGGTCGCCCTGGCTGGGTTCAAGAGCTTCGGCAAGAGCTTGAACACCAAGGTCAAGCAGCAGCAGAAGAAGGTCATGGACATTGGCAAGAGCAACTAGTGCTCTGTCCGGGCCGACGAGCGAGAAGCCACGATCGCAGTCGAGGCGAGGTGCCAGGAGGGGAGGGAGGTCGGGCGCGTGCGGCTGCTAGCGTGCGAGCCCAGCGCTCTGCTCTGGGGGATGCTGATGGCGGCCGCCGCGCTCAGCGCTTGGTTCGACTGGCGTACGGGATGCATCCCCAATTGGGTCACGCTGGGCGGGATCCTTCTGGGGCTGGGCGGTCAGGCAGTTCTCGGGGGCCTGGCTGGCGGCTGGGCAGGCCTCGGCGGGGGGCTGCTTCGAAGCGCCGTCGGGGCGGTGCTGGCAGGCAGCGTGCCGCTCTGGCTGTTTCATAGAGGGGCCATGGGCGGCGGTGACGTGAAGCTTCTGATCGGCATCGGGGCGCTGGGTGGGGCGTGTGGCGGCGTGACCGTGGAGCTCTACGCGTTTCTCCTGGCCGCGACCTTCGTCGCAGTGCGGCTCGGCTGGCATGGCCAGCTTCTGCGAGTCTGCTGCCGAGCGCTGCGGCTGCTGTGCACTCTGCGGCTCCCCAATGCTTCGCAACCAGCCCAGAGTCCCACATCTGATTCCGAAGTGCGTTTCGCACCGTTTGTGCTGGTCGGAGCCGGTCTGGTCGTGATGAGTGGCGCACCATGGGCATGACGGCGGCTTCACCGAGCCCGCGCGGGCTGCGTCATCACGTCAGGGGCGCAGTCTACGTGGAATTCCTGGTGGCATTCATGCCGCTCCTGGTCGCGTTCGAGTGTTTGTTGCAGCTGGTCGAATTGCACGTCGCCAGCCTGGTCACCGCACACGCGGCCGAGTGCGCGTCTCGAGCCGCCGCGGTGATTTTGCCGGACGACCCAGCCCACTACCAGGGCGTTCCAGTCGGCGTGCTGGAAGGAGGGCGGCTTCGCGACGTGGAGCGCGCGGCCGCCTTGCCCCTGCAAGCGGTCCGAGGGGTCGTTTCCGCTAGGCTCAGCCTCACCGAAGCACCTGGCCGCGCGGGCGGGCCCACACCCGAGGGGCAGCCCGCCCGAACGATCCGGCTCGAGGTGACTTACCGGTGCAGGATACCGCTCGCCGCGCGACTGGTCTGCGACGCCGTGAGCAGCGGCGCCGAGATCGTGGCCTCGGCTCCCGTGATCCTGCACGAGGCACGCTATGTCTACGACTGAGCGAAATCTCGCGCGAGACGCTTCTGGCGCCATCATGGTGACCGCCGTTTTCATGGCGGCGGTGCTGGTGGGAGCACTCTGGGCCCTCGTTGGCATCGGGGACGCCGTTCTGTACCGCGAGAGCCTGCAGAGCTCTGCAGACGCCGTGGCGTTCACCGGTGCGGTCTATCACGCGCGCGGCATGAACTTGATCGCACTCATCAATCTGGTCATGTCCGGAATCATGGCCGTGCTGGTGGCGCTGAAGCTGGTCGCGGCGCTGAACCTGGCAGCGATGGTGCTGTCCTGCGCGGCATCGGCTCTGTGCAGCGTGGGCGTGGGCTGCTGGGCGGTCCCCATCTGCGCCTTCACTGGAGATCTCGCGCCGGAGCTCGACTCCGCAACGGAGCACTACCAACGTAGCGTCGTCGATACGCTACTCCCAGCGCTGAGCAGCAGTCAGCGCGCCATTGCCGTGGCCATGCCCTACGTCGCGCAGGCCCAAGCCATGGCCGCTGCGGAGCCGGACGCGCCCGGCCCGCAGCGGAGCGGGGCCATGATGAGCTACTCCCTGGTGCCCCTCGAGGGCTCGGCGGAGTCTGGCCTTCCGGTCGAGAACGAAAACGAGTCGGACCTGTGCGCGCGCGCCGGTGTCCTGTCGGCAGAGGTGGCCTTCTCGCCGTTCCCCTTTGCGTCGTGGATAGCCGGTGTGACCGGCGAGCTGGTTGCCTCCTTCCCGGGCTACTTTTGTTCGGGGGAAGGAGAGCTCCCCTTGGCTACGGAGGAGCGCGCCGTTGACCAGCAGTGCGACCTGCGTCGTCAGGCGCACGAGCAGGAGAGCGACGAGGCATTCGATCTGGACGCCTGCCGCGAAGCGGTGTCCCAGGATTTGCGCGAAGCAGTGGGGGAGCAGACCTTCGACCCATCGGCGGGGCGAGAGGCGGGGGGCGACGCACGCGCCAAGCAGGTTCGTGCGGGCGCCCGCAACGGCAACTCGCACCTGCAGGTGTGGGCGATCGCGGTGTCGACCGATCCATCCGTGTACGCCGCCGACATGGGGGTCGCGGTGGCGGGGGCGTCGCGCTCCCGAACGAGCCGCGTGGGCACGTTGGCCGTGGCTCAGGCAGAGTACTACTACGACACTTCTGGTGTTTGGGACGAGGCACGCCCAGACGCCCTCTACAACCTCCGCTGGCGAGCACGCCTGCGACGGTGGCGCCCTCCAGAGACTGGCACTGCTGTGGTGAGGGCGCTCAGCAAGGCGCTGCCCGCTTTCCACGAGCTGGTGGCCGGGTTCCTTTCCGGGTCTGCTGCGAGGGACTTGGCGGAGCGTCAGGGGGGGGCCGCGTGGGACGTCGCGAGTGGGGCGCAAGCTGTCAGGTGCACCGGGCAGCGCAACATCCTTTGCTCCCCTGGCAACGCGGAGGTGATCCATTGACCCCGAGAGTGCGGCCGAGACGCGGAGCGCAAATGCGAGGGGCCGCCATGGTGGAGGCGGTCGTCGTGCTTCCGCTGGTGGTGGTGCTGTTCGCCGCGTCGAGCTACTTCGCCACGGCGTACGCCGTGCGAGCCGAATCGCTGTCGACTGCCCGCGCCACCGCTTGGGGGCACGCTCTCAGCGGATGTGAAGAAGAGGCCCGCTGGGCTCAGTCGGAGCCGAGCACGCTCGACGCACTGGATCGGCAGGGGGTGGAGACCCCGCGCGGTCTCGACTCATACGGGGTCGCAGCGGGCGGGCAGTCCCTGGTCGAGCGGGGTGGGCGGACCCGCGTGACGGTATCCCGCACCGTGCGTGGTCCGCTGGGCCTGCCGCTGCCCACGGCAGCGGTCACCACCCACTTCCAGCTCCCTTGCGACGAGCGGCCCCGGAGCGGCGACCCTGCCGGCGTACTCAGATACGGCTGGCGCACCATTCGTTTCTGGCAATGAACCACGGGCAGCAACGAACAGGCGTTAACCATTCCACTTGCAGGTCGCGAGCGACTTCGTTCGTGCGCGTCGCCGTGGTGCTGAGTGTTCTCGTCGTCGCCTCGTGCTGGGCGCTGGTGCGCGTGGCGCGAGCCCAGTTGGCCCAGGCCGCCCTCGTCGCCGGAGAGAAGCTCTCTGAGATCGACTCACCCGATTCGGTGGTGCATCGACTTCGGCTCAACGGTGAAGTGCTGCACCTGTTCACCGAAACGGTACCTGCCCCGCTAGCGGCCGTGCTGGACCAGGCCGAGGTGGTGTGTCGAGCGGGAGGTTCTGCGCTCGCCACAGGACCCGCGGGCGCCGGCGAGCTGACGGATGGCGTCACCGCCACATCCCCGAGCTCGGTGTCGGAGAGCTGGCCGCTACTCCGCCAACAAACCGCCCAGCATGGGACGGTGGCTTGCCTCATCCCGGCTGGATCTGGTGGGGTCGAACACCAGCTTGCGCGGCTCCGTCAGTTTGGCGAGACCGGGGACCTGGCCGAGTTGGGACGGTTCCTCTACGTGTACGCACGCCGCCTCGGCAAAGGCCGTACTCGACGCATGCTGGTGTACAACCCAGGGCGCTTTCGCACCCGGCGGCTGTTCGCCAAGGGTGACGAGGACGCCGCCGGGGGGGACCTCGGCGGTGTGGCGCGACCGCACGGCGCCGTGCGCCTGCTCACTGCGGCCGTCGAGAGCACGGTGCACGCCGTGGCGGTCTACCGGGTGACGAGGGCTCCAATGTGTGCGCTCGAAAGCATGTCTCACCGGCTTGCATCGCAAGGGTGGCACGCAGTGCCCCTGCCGGCGTCCGTCACGGGGCAGGCTCGGGCATACCAGAGGCGCGCCGTGGACCTTCTGGTGCTCGCTGCCCCTCTCGAGGACGGTACGGCACTCACCTTGGTACGCAGTCATTCGCGCTGACGCTAAGCCAGAAGATTCTGGGCAACGAACTCGTCGTGCGTCCCGATGAACCCATCAGTCATGCGCGCTGCCCCCTCGACGCTCCCCGTGCAGTCGCGAGCCACACCCGGCCGTCGCGCCGCGTTCGTGGCTGCAGTCAGCGGGCTGCTGGGTGGTGGGCTAATCTGGGCCTACCTCGGCCGGCTGGAGCAGGAGGTCGCCGGTGGACCTCCCGAGGGGGTGCTGGTGGTTCGCGAGGCCATCGAGCGTGGCGACATCTTGCTCGAAGAGCGGCTTGCAGTCCGTCAGATCCCTGCCGACTACTTGGACGCGCGTCACGTGAAAGTCGGAGACCGAAGTCGCGTCACCGGGCTCCGGGTCCGTACGGCTCTCGAGCCAGAGCAGACTTTGCTCTGGACGGACCTGGACGTCTATGCGGACGAGCAGCGCGACCTCAGCGAGCTCATCGCCGACGGTCATCGAGCGGTGAGCATTCGTCCGAGTCGAGACGATGCGAGTATCGGCTTGGTGCGACCGGGGGACTTCGTAGACGTCGTCGCCAATCTTTCGCGCGCCGGCTCCGGGGAACCCGCCGCCGTGGTGCTACTGCAGAACGTGCTGGTTCTCGCAGTGGGGCGAGAGTTCGCTCGAGGGACGTCCGAGCCGACAGCCGGATTGGGTGCCGGTGACGCCAGCGTGACGTTGAGCGTCAGCTTGCGGCAAGCGCAGCTGGTGTCTTTGGCGGCCGAGCAGGGTCGTCTCAGCCTCGCTCTGCGAAATCCCGCGGACCAGCGCACCATGCCCGACGTGCCGGAGGTGCTGGCCAGCGCGCTCACCGATGCGGAGGTACGCGCCAGGGTACAACGCGCGGAAACCGGCCCCATCCGCTTGGAGACCGAGGGCCAGTGAGAGGGATTGCCTGCCGGGCACTGCTGGGCGTTGCACTGCTCGCCGTCGCCGCGGCCACGTCGAGCGCGCAGGCGCAGCCGGCCGCAGACGTCCAACCGCAAATCGAACGCATGCTGCAGTTGGACTTGGTGGTTGGCGAGAATCGCACGTTGAGCGCGCGGGGCGTCCGCAACTACTCTGAGGGCGCGGCAGGGATTGCGGACGTGAAGCTCACGACCGACCGCTCCAAGTTCGTGGTGGTGGGAAGGAGGCCGGGCACGACGACCCTGCTGCTCATTCACCGAGACGGTTCGCAGAGCAATTGGAGCATCCGCGTGTTTCGCCGCTCGCCCGCGGAGGTGGAGCAGGAAGTTCGGCAGTTACTCCAGTCCCATCCGGGGCTGAGCGTGCGGCGAGTGGGACGGCGCTTCTTCCTCGAAGGGTCGACGGCGAGCGCTGCCGAGTTGGCCCGAGTGGAGCGGATTGCAGAGCTCTATCCGCAACAAGTGGAATCACTGGTGGTCGAGGGCGTCCCCGCGCCCGCCCAGAAGCTCAACATTCGTGTGGACCTCTTCTTCGTGCAGTATGACAAGCGCTCGGGCCATGCCTTTGGCGTGGACTGGCCTGGAAGGTGGGGAGGAGAACCGGTCCACAACCAGGCCAGCTTCGATCTGCTGCGGCGCACCACGACCTCGGCGACGGCGTCGGTAGTGGATCAGCCTCTGCCGGCGCTGGATGTGGCCTCCCACGAAGGCTGGGCGAAAGTGTTGCAGCAGTCGACCGTCATCACCGCCAACGGGAGCGAGGCCACCTTCGACAGCGGCGGGGAGCAGAACTTCGCGGTGAGCGCGGCCCAGACTGCATCGATTCAACCCATTCCCTATGGCACCAAGGTCGTGGTTCTGCCACGGCTCGACGCCCAGACCGGGCAGTTGGAGGTGGAGGTCACGGCCGACGTGGCACATCTCGTCCCCGCGGCGAGCGGCGCGGGTCTGCCTGGGCGCAGCGTCGCCCACCTCGATACGACCGTGCAGATGCAGCTGGGGCAGTCATTGGTGCTGTCGGGACTGCGCGCCAGCGCCCGGCGCGCGAGCCACACCGGCTGGCCCGGTCTCGCCAGTCTGCCGCTGCTGGGTGTGTTGTTCGGCTCGCACCAAGCAGCGGCCGAGGACGTAGAGAACGCCTTGCTGGTGGTTCCCACGGCAGTGGAGTCCGTGTCTCGCCCGGCACACGATCTGGTCGCTGCAGCGCTGAGAGAGTTTGCTGGTCACGCGGGTGAGGTTCCTGCTTTGGACGGCCCTCGTCCATCCGAACGGTGGCAGCACCGAACGGAACGGGTGCGAGAGTGATCCGTGAGGGTAGCTCGAGGGGCGTCGTGTGGACGTAGCCATCCAAATCGACCACGCGGGCCGCACGCGGGAGGTCCGTCACTCGGCTGACGGTTGGGTGAGAGTCGGGCGCGGTGAGGACTGCGATGTTCGCCTCCACGGCACGCTGATTTCGCGAGAGCACGCCCGCCTGCGCCCCGAGCGGGGCGAGCTGTGCGTCGAGGACTGTTCGCGCAACGGAATCCTGATTGATGGTCGCGTGCTGCGTCGCGCGTCCACGCGGGTTCCGTTGGGGACGCCGCTGCACTTCGGAGACCACACGTTGACGGTGACGTCGGTGAATACCCCGCTCCCGGTGCCGGAGGAGCTGGCCCAAACCGGGAGTCCTGCCGACGACCGGTCCACGCAGCAGCTGCGGCGGGAAGTCCTGCGCCGGCTGGTGGAGAATTTGAATCTGGAGAGCCTGGATCCCACCGAACTCGACGACCCCGCTCTGCGTCCGCGCGTGCTGACCGCCCTCAGGCAGATGCTGGGCGGGTTCGCGTCCAGGCTCCCCACCGGTCTCGATCGGGATCAACTCGTTGGAGAGCTCGCGGACGAGGCGCTAGGGTTCGGTCCCCTGGAGCGCCTGCTGGCTGACCCGACCATCACCGAAATCATGGTGGTCGACCCCCGCACCATCTACGTCGAACGCGACGGTCGGATCGTCAAGACCGGAGCCCGGTTCACCGACGACGAACGGGTTCGGGCGGTCATCGAACGCATCGTCGCCCCTTTGGGAAGGCGGATCGACGAGTCATCTCCGCTGGTGGACGCCAGGCTCCCGGACGGAGCGCGCGTGAACGTGGTGATTCCACCCTTGGCGGTGAAGGGAACGTGCATCACCATCCGACGCTTTCCCCGAGTGCCGCTCACGCTCGGGAGGCTGGTGGAGCTGGGCTCGTTGTCGCCCGCGATGGGACGATTCCTCACGCGGAGCGTGGTGGTGCGCAAGAACGTCTTGGTCGCGGGCGGGACCGCAAGCGGGAAGACCACCCTGCTCAACGTGCTTTCGGCTGCCATTCCCGAGCACGAGCGGATCGTAACCATCGAGGATGCCGCGGAGCTCCGACTCAGCCAGCCCCATGTGGTGGCGCTCGAAACCCGCCCGGCAAACGCCGAGGGGCGGGGTGAGTACCGCACTCGCGACCTGGTGCGCAATGCCATGCGCATGCGGCCCGACCGGATCGTGGTGGGAGAATGTCGCGGAGGGGAAGCACTCGACATGCTGCAGGCGATGAACACGGGACACGACGGCTCGCTCACCACCCTGCATGCGAACTCCCCGCGTGAGGCCATGGCCAGGCTGGAGACGTTGGCGCTGATGGCGGACGTGGGGCTCCCCGTGCGCGCCATTCGCGAGCAGATGTCGAGCAGTCTCGATCTGGTCGTGCAACAGCGGCGCTTCCCGGACGGTGCTCGCAAAGTGAGCGCGATCGCCGAGGTGGTGGGCATGGACGACGGCGGCAACGTGGCGCTGAGGCCAATCTTCCAGTTCGAGGCTGGAGGTCTGCACGAGGACGGCAGCATGCAAGGGGAGTTTCGTTTCTCCGGGTACCTTCCGCGGTACGTTGAGCAGTTTCTGACCTTCGGTTTGGTGCGAGAGGGGGAGGGGTACCTGTGATCGGCGTGTCCAGTGACTGGCTCAGATTGGCAGCGGCGTCTTGCTGGGCACTCTGTGCTGCCAGCTTCCTGTACCGGAGTCTGGCGGAAGACGACGCGTGGCCACGCCGGATCGGCAAGAGCTACCAGGCGTCGCTGCGCGCCAAGCTGAGCGGCGCACACGCGGGCCGGCAGGCAGCGCAGCTGCTGATTGCTCAGTCGGCCATCGTGCTGACCTTGATCGTTGCCGCGCTGTGGGCCGAGGTGCCCGGGTTGGAGCTGTGGCTGGCTGTCGCAGTGTGGGCACCCCACGGGATCCTGTCGAAGGCACACTCCCGCCGGCAGCGCGAGCTGCGGGCACAACTGCCCGGGTTCTTGACGGCCCTGGCCAGCGCGGTACGCGTTCGCGGCAGTCCGACGGCGGCCTTGGCGACCTTGCCGCAATGCCTCTCCGAGCCGCTGCGGGAGAAAGTGCGATCCATCAACCAGGCCGTGCGTTTGGGAACCAGCTTGGACGACGCGCTGGTCGATCTGGCCGAGCGTGTCGCCTGTCCCTCGTTCAACGTGGCCATTTCGGCTCTGCTGATCGCTCGGAGGTGTGGCGGTGACCTGCCGCGGATTTTGGAATCTGCTGCCGCGGGCCTCCGCGAAGAAGCCCGGTTGGAGGGTGTCATGACCGCGCGGACGTCCGAAGCGCGCGCCCAATTTGCCGTGTTGGTGGTGTGCCCCTTTGCCATCATCGCGTTGATCGGCGGTTTGAGCCCAGGGTACTTCGAGCCCCTGCAGGGGTCGCTGGCGGGCTGGGCCGTGGTCGTCGGTGCCGGGGTGCTCTGGCTGGGCGCTCTACTCGTGGCGCGGGCGGTTCTGGCGGTGCGAGCGTGACGCCGCTCACCGTCGGCTTGCGGCTACTCGGTGCCGCGAGCGCTGCCGTCGGCGGCGGTGCGCTGGGATGGCTTCTCGCCCGGTCGGGAGCGGAGCGCGACGCACTCGCTGGCGTACGAGGGCTGAACCGGCGACAGGCACGTGTACGGTACCCGCTGTGGCGCCTGGTTGAACCCATGGTCGCCTGCCTGGGCACGTATGGCGATTGGGTAATCGGGTTGCGCTCGCGAGCTGGGCTCGACCGCTACCTGATTCGTTGTGGCAACCCGCTCGGCCTCACGGCGGGCGAGCTCGTGGGCCTCTGCGCGCTCAGTGTTCTGGTTGGGATCGGGTTGGGAGCGATGCTGACGACGTGGCTGGGCATCGGATCCGTCGTCGTGTGGGTTCTGGTCCCGACGTCAGCTGCGTTGCCGGTGCTGCTGCATTCCCACGCGGGCACGCGACGTCTCGAGCGGATATCGAAATCCCTGCCCCACGCGTTGGAGCTTCTGGCGCTGGCCACCAGTGCGGGACTGGCTCTACAAGGCGCCCTCTTGGAGCTCACCCGTCAGGGATCCAACCTCAGAGGTCCACTGACCCGAGAGCTCGATTTGGTTCTGCACGAGCTCAGACTCGGACGCACGCGCTGCGAGGCGCTGAGTGGCCTACGAGATCGGGTCGAGCTGGCATCGGTAGCAGAGTTCGTGGGGGCGGTGTCTCAGGCGGAGCGAAACGGCACACCCCTGGCGGAGGTGCTTCGCGCCCAAGCCATTGCGGCGCGTCACCGAGAGTCCACGCGCGCGGAGCAGGCGGCGGCCCGCGCCGGGGTGCGAATGATCGCGCCACTGTTCCTGCTGCTACTCAGCGTCTTGCTGTTGGTGCTGGGGCCGATGCTGATGTCGCTTTCCGATCCGGGGGGACCCGAGGCGGCTCGACCCGAGGTGTATGCATGAAGGCGGCGGCATCACTGATCGTCGTGGTGAGGCACGCCGACGGCCGCCAGGAGCGGCTGCGTGTCGAGTCGACGTCGGCGCGCATCGGCAGCGCCGCGCATTGCGAGGTTCGACTCCCCATTGACCAGGCTGCCGGAGAGCACGTGGTGCTGCTCCGGCATGGCGATGCGGTGACGGCCCAGGCACGCTGCACCAAGCCCGCGCCCACCATCGACGGTGCCCCCTTCACCAAGGCACCGCTGCCCTCAGGTTCGGCGCTGGTTCTTGCCGACACCCGGATCGTCGTGTCCATTGTCGAGCAGGCCCGCGGCCAGAGCGCGGGGACGAAGCTCCGGCGGTGGGTCGCGTGGGTGGTGGCAGCGGTCGTCACGGTTGCCGTTGCGATCGGGTTCGGACGGGTCGGACTGGGGGCCGACCGGACGGCTTCGGTCGTGGCCCCGACCCCGCCGACCCTGTGGAGCGTGGCGCAGACGACGTGCCGCTCCGAGAGCGCGGACGAAGCCGGCCAGCGTGCGGAGCAACTCGTTGCACTGGCGCATGCCAAGCACCTCCGCGGCGCATTCGCAGCTGCCGACGCGGTGGAAGCCGTATCCTTGTACGAGGAAGCGGCAGCCTGCTTCCGACGTGCCGGGCGTCAGCACCGCGCGCGGCGCGCGGAGTCCCGCGGGGCTGAGTTGCGGCGCGCCAGCACCGAGCGCTATCGAGCGCGCCAGCTGCGATTGGAGTTGGCGCTGGAGGCGCGAGACTGGACTGCGGTCGATCGAGAGGTGCAGGCGTTGTCCGCCATGCTCGGTCCGGGAGAGGGAGCGTACCGCCGCTGGCTCGCGGCGTTGCGCCGGCGCGCAGGGCTGCACGCGGACGAGGAGGAATGATGCAACATCGGACGCATGTCGGCCTGGTCGGGAAACTGAGCTTCAGCACCCTCGGTCTCGTGCTTGGGGCCTGCGCTGGGGCTCCGGTCTCGACTGAGACCTCGATGGCGCGACCGGCGACACGTCTTGGAGCGGCCCGCCTGCTGGTCGAGCGTGGTGAGTTTCTGGCGCGTGCCGGCGACTCCGTGCGCACGGGCCAGTACCTGGAGGCGGCCCTGGACTTGGGTGCGGACACCCGGCGGGTGCTTCCGCTCCTGCTCGCCGTGTACGTGCGCAGTGGGCGCTACCGGCTCGCGCTCGATCGCGCTGAACGGCACCTGGCGAGCCACCCGTACGACGACCGCATGCGCTTCCTGGCCGGAGCGTTGCACGCAGCGCTGGGGGCGGATGCCCGGGCGGCCGAGCATTTCGAACGCATACTCGCGCGGTCACCCGACCACGCTCCGGCGCACTTCGCTTTGGCTGCTCTGTTGCGAGACAGCTACGCCGACGCCGTGGGCGCGGATCGCCATTTTCGCGAGTACCTGCGTCTGGATCCTGGTGGGCCCCATGCTGAAGAGGCGCGAGCGTCTCTGTTGGAAGAGGTCGAGTGAACCCCGAGCGCGTGTACGGTGACACCTTCTGGCAACTGCTGGCTCCGATTCGCCCGCTGCTGGATGACCCGGGTGTGAGCGAGATTCTGATCAACGGTCCCGAGCAGGTCTTCGTGGAGCGGAATGGGCAACTCGAGGCTTCTGGCCGTCGCGTTCGAAGCTCGGCCGAGCTTCTGGCAGCGGTGCGGAGTGCCGCGCAGTTCGCCGGCGTACAGGTGGACGAGGCCGAGCGGCTCATCGCGCTCACCCTTCCGGACGGCGTGCGGGTGTGGGCGGCACTGCCGCCGCTGGCCTGTGACGGTCCGCTGATGCGGATTCGTCGGCCCGCCGCCGCTCGTTCGAGTCTCACCGAGCTCGGCCGAAGCGGGGCGCTGACCAGTGAGCTCGCTGAGCTGCTTCGGACGCAGGTGGAGGCAGGATCGAACATGCTAGTCGCGGGGCGAAGTCGCAGCGGCAAGACGACCGTGCTGACGGCGCTCGCAGCAGCGATCCCAGTCCGCGATCGTGTGCTGGTCATGGACCGCGGTCGCGAGCTCCGGCTGAATCGAGACCACGTCGTGTGTCTCGACGCGGGAGCAGTGCTCTCTGAGGTCGAGCCTCGCGGCGAGTCATTCAACCCGTTTCGCGCCGCCCTGTCGCTGCGCCCCGACTGGATCCTGCTCGGTGAGCTACTCGGCGCGGAAGCCTGGGCGCTGATTCGGATCATGGCGCTGAGGGACGTGCACTGCTTGACCACCGTGGAGGCGACCACGGCACGGAGTGCGCTTGGGCGACTCGAGGCGTTGGCGAGGTGGTCCGATCGCCGCGTGTCGTTGGGATCCGTCCGCTCGGAAATCGCGGCCGGCTTGGATGTCGTGATTCACGTCGAGCCGGACGACGCGGGTCGCTTTCGAGTGGCGCACGTCGTCGAGGTCGGCCCCGCTCGCGATGGGAGCGCAAGAGTCGAAATGAGAGACCTGTTCGTGCATCGAGCAGCGGGCGTGGGCTAGTGCCCTGCCTCGGAAGCAACAATCCACCGGACGGCTTGAACGCGTGTTCAGATGGCCTGACCCGTCGCCGTCGGCGCCCGGCCGTGCGGTCTGGAGGCCACCCTGGGCGGTTCGAGGAGGCAGAGCGCCACCTCGACAGAAGTGGATCCTGAGCCGAATCCCGGGACCACGGCGTCCATTCTGGAGTCGGGGGCTCGCGCGGCCCGTTTCCCCCCCCCGGGGATCTGGCCCAGCTTCGGCGGACTGCCCGAATATCCCGTGGAATCCGCTCGACCGGACCGGGATCCAGAGGCTTGACAACCCCGGCCCCGCGGCTACCCTCCCGGTCCCTTCGTACTGGAACTACCGAAAATCACCCGATGCCGACCATTCAGCAGCTAGTTCGTCAGGGCCGTGAGGCCGTGCTTCTCAAGACCGCTTCACCGGCGTTGCGATCCTGTCCGCAGCGGCGCGGTGTCTGTGTTCGCGTGTACACGACCACACCGAAGAAGCCCAACTCGGCCTTGCGCAAAGTCTGCCGCGTGCGGTTGACCAACGGGCTCGAAGTGACCAGCTACATTCCGGGCGAAGGGCACAACCTGCAGGAGCACAGCGTCGTGCTCATCCGCGGGGGACGCGTGAAGGATCTACCGGGCGTGCGCTACCACGTCGTGCGCGGCACCCTGGATGCCTCGGGGGCATCGGGCCCGAGCAGCACCAACAAGGCCAACCGCAATCGCAAGCGCTCCAAGTACGGAGTCAAGCGTCCGAAGCAGTGAACAGGTAGGAGAGAGCGATGCCTCGTAGACGCGAAGTCCCCAAGCGCAAGATCACCCCGGACCCCAAGTATCACGACAAGCTGGTGGCCAAGTTCACCAACTCGCTGATGACTGGTGGGAAGAAGTCCACGGCCGAAAACATCGTCTACGGCGCATTTGACGTCATCGCCAGCCGATTCAAGGAAGACCCGGTGGAAGTTTTCCGTAAGGCGCTGGACAACGTCAAGCCGAAGCTCGAGGTCAAGAGCCGCCGCGTGGGCGGCGCCACCTATCAGGTGCCGGTGGAAGTGCGGCCGGAACGCCGCATCGCGTTGGCCATGCGTTGGCTAGTTCGCTACGCACGCGCTCGAGGCGAAAAGACCATGCGCGAGCGGTTGGCGTCCGAGTTCATCGACGCGTCCCAGCTGCGAGGGAACTCGGTGAAGAAGCGAGACGACACTCACAAGATGGCTGAGGCCAACAAGGCCTTTGCCCACTACCGCTGGTAACGACTCTCGAGATGGGACACGACCGCAGGTCGGGTCCCGTTTCAGCATCTGGCAGAACCCAAGCAGGAGCAGATTCGCAAGAACATGTTCAGTCGCACATAGGATCGGGTTGCAGACAAGACGCCAGGCAACGGCGTCCCGCCCGCGGCGGCAGTCGACGCACCCCGACACCCCTTCCGGAAATACAAGGCCTCCAGAAATGGGGAGGCCGCGCCCGGAGGGGGTTTCGTGCATTACCCGGACCGTTTCACCCCGAGCTCAGTCAACGTAATGCCTCGCGAGATACCACTCGAGTACACGCGCAACATCGGCATCATGGCGCACATTGATGCCGGGAAGACGACGTCTACCGAGCGCATCCTCTACTACACCGGGGTGAACTACAAGCTGGGTGAGGTCCACGACGGTGCCGCGACCATGGACTGGATGGACCAGGAGCAGGAGCGCGGCATCACCATCACCAGCGCGGCCACGAACTGCTTCTGGACGCCCGAGCGGGGCCTGTTCGGCGGCAAGCGGCACCGGATCAACATCATCGACACGCCCGGGCACGTGGACTTCACCGTGGAGGTCGAGCGCTGCCTCCGCGTGCTCGACGGCGCCGTGGCCGTGTTTGACGGAGGCAACGGAGTGGAGCCGCAGAGCGAGACCGTCTGGCGGCAGGCGGACCACTACCGCGTCCCCCGGATCGCGTTCATCAACAAGATGGACAAGGTAGGCGCCGACTTTCAGATGAACCTCGACTCCATGCGCGAGCGACTCGGGTGCCGCCCGGTGGCGATTCAGTGGCCCGTGGGGGAGGGTGAGCATTTCCGTGGGGTCGTGGACATCATCCGGATGGAGGCGGCCATCTTCGACAACGAGTCGCTCGGCTCCGTGTACGCGTGGGAGGAGGTCCTGAGCGAGCTTCGCGAGATTGCCGTAGCGCAGCGCGAGAAGCTGATCGAGGCCTGCGCCGACGTGGACGAGGCCATCATGGAGCGGTTCCTCGAAGGGCGTGGCGACGAGGTGAGCGAAGACGAGATTCGCGCGGCCGTGCGTAGAGCCACCCTGAGCTTCGTGTTCGTGCCCGTGCTGTGTGGCTCGGCGTTTCGCAACAAGGGCATCCAGCTGCTGCTGGACGCGGTGGTCAACTACCTCCCATCGCCGCTGGAGATTCCGGATGTGGAGGGTGTTTCGCCGGACGACGAGACCAAGGTACTCACTCGGCCACCGTCCGACGATGCCCCATTCGCGGCGCTGGCGTTCAAGATTGCGAACGACGCCTACGTCGGCAACCTCACCTTCTTCCGAGTCTACTCGGGCACGCTTACCAGTGGCACTGCCGTCCTCAACCCGAGGCGCCGCAAGCGGGAGCGGATCGGGCGTGTGCTGCGCATGCACGCCAATCGCCGCGAAGAGCTCAAGGAGTGCGTGGCGGGAAACATCTACGCGGCGGTGGGCCTGCGCCACACCCTGACCGGCGACACGCTCTGCAGTGACAAGGCTCCGATCGTCTTGGAGCGCATGACCTTCCCTGACCCGGTCATTTCCATCGCCATCGAGCCCAAGACCCAGGCGGACATTGACCGTTTGGCAATCAGCCTGCAGAAGCTGGCTTCAGAGGATCCCTCGTTTCGGACGTACACCAACGAGGAGACCGGCCAGACCATCATCGCCGGTATGGGCGAGCTGCACCTGGAGGTGCTCGTCGAGCGCCTGCGTCGTGAGTTCAAAGTGCTCGCCAACGTGGGGAAACCCCAGGTGACGTATCGCGAGGCGGTGAGCGGCGGGGCGAATGCCGAAGGGCGTTTCGTTCGCCAGACCGGCGGACACGGCCAGTATGGACACGTCAAGATTCGCATGGCGCCCGGAACGCCGGGCGGAGGACTGGTGTTCGAGAACAAGACGGTCGGGGGAACCATCCCCAAGGAATTCATTCCGTCTGTCGAGAAGGGGATCCGCGACGCGATGGGTCGGGGATACCTGGCCGGCTATCCCGTGAGCGACCTGCGAGTGGAGCTCCACGACGGCAGCTTCCATGAGGTCGACTCCTCGGGGCCGGCTTTCGAGGTGGCAGGCTCGCTCGCCTTCCAGGAGGGCGCCCGGAAGGCGGGTGTGCACCTGCTCGAGCCGATGATGTCGCTCGAGGTGGTCACTCCCGATCCCAACCTGGGGGACGTCATCAGCGACCTGAACGCGCGCCGCGGCAAAGTCACCGGAATGCATCAGCGCGGAACGAACACGCAGGTCGTTGCCGCGGAGGTGCCGCTGGCCACGATGTTCGGGTACGCGACTGACCTGAGGAGCAAGACGCAGGGGCGGGCCACCTACACCATGCAGTTTTCCCGGTACGCACCGGTACCAAGTTCAGTGCAAGACGAGATCGTCGCAAGAGTTCGCGGAATCTGAAAGCGAGGAGCCGATGGCCAAGGAGAAATTCGTACGTTCAAAACCCCACCTCAACGTCGGAACGATCGGTCACATCGATCACGGCAAGACGACGCTGACGGCAGCGATGCTGCAGGTACAGGAGAAGAAGGGGATGGCGAAGGCGGTGACGTACGCCGACATCGCCAAGGGCGGCATCGTGCGGGACGAGACCAAGACCGTCACGATTGCAGTGAGCCACGTGGAGTACGAGACGAACACGCGCCACTACGCGCACGTGGATTGCCCCGGCCACGCTGACTACATCAAGAACATGATCACCGGCGCGGCGCAGATGGACGGCGCCATTCTGGTGGTGAGCGCGGTGGACAGCGTGATGCCGCAGACGCGGGAGCACGTGCTCTTGGCGCGTCAGGTGGGTCTGGACCACCTGATCGTCTTCCTGAACAAGTGTGACGCGGTGGAAGACGAAGAGATGCTGGAGCTGGTGGAGATGGAAGTCCGCGAGCTCTTGAGCAAGTACAAGTTTGATGGGGACAACGCGGCCATCGTGCAGGGAGCGGCGCTGCCGGCGATGCAGGGCGAAGAGAAGTGGGTGAAGAGGATCGAGGACCTGCTGCAGGCGCTGGACGACAACATCCCGGAGCCGACGCGCGAGGTGGACAAGCCGTTCCTGATGGCGGTGGAGGACGTGTTCTCGATCAAGGGCCGCGGGACGGTGGCGACGGGTCGCATCGAGCGCGGCATGATCAAAGTGAATACGGAGGTGGAGATCATCGGCTTCGACGTGCTTCAGAAGACGGTGGTGACGGGAGTGGAGATGTTCCGGAAGCTCTTGGACCATGGGCAGGCCGGAGACAACGTGGGGTGCCTGCTGCGCGGCGTCGAGAAGGACGGAGTGGAGCGAGGGCAGGTGTTGGCCAAGCCGGGCAGCATCAAGCCGCACAAGAAGTTTCTGGGTGAGGTGTACGTACTGAAGAAGGAAGAAGGTGGACGCCATACGCCGTTTTTCACGAACTACCGGCCGCAGTTCTACATCCGGACGACGGACGTGACGGGAGCGGTGGAGCTGCCGGAAGGCGTGAAGATGGTGATGCCGGGTGACAACATCACGATGGAAGTGACGCTGATCACCACGGTCGCGCTGGAGGCGCAGATGCGCTTCGCCATCCGCGAGGGTGGCCGAACCGTGGGCGCTGGAGTGGT
>CAZSVU010000163.1:0-4603 GCA_964610275.1 uncultured Polyangiaceae bacterium
ACGCACACCGCCATGGGCGCGCGCATCTCGCCCCCCTCGCCCAGGGCGAGCGCCACGGGCAGCATACCGAAGATCATGGCGGCAGTGGTCATCAGGATCGGCCGCAGCCGGAGGCGCCCGGCTTCGACCAGTGCGGCGTTTATCGCCATGCCCCGCTCGCGACGCTGGTTGGTGAAGTCCACGAGCAGAATGGCGTTCTTGGTCACCAGCCCCATGAGCATGATGATCCCGATCATGGCGAAGATGCTCAGCGACATTCCGCTCAGGTAGAGCCCGCCGAAGGCACCGATCACGCTGAGCGGCAAGCTCAGCATGATGGTCACGGGCTGGATGAAGCTGTTGAACTGCGCTGCGAGAATCATGTAGACGAGCAGCACGGCCAGGAACAACGCGCTGACCATGTAGCCGAACGACTCGCCCATGAATCTGGCTTGTCCGCCCCACTCGGTTTCCAGGTCGCGGGGGATCACGCGGGCGGCCGCGGCCTCGACCTGCGGCATGGCCGTACCCAAGGGCAGGTCCTCCAGGCCCGCCAGCACCGTTACCTGCTTCTGGCGAGATTCGCGTTCGATCTGGCTCGGGCCCGATCCCCGTTCGGACCGCACCACGTTCGAAAGGTCCACCAGCTGACCAGTGGCGGAGCGCACCTTGAGGTTGGACAGGGACTCCACGTTGGCCTTGGCGGCATCGCCGAGTCGGAGCGTGATGTCGTACACGTCAGCGCCGTCCTTGAGCTCACTGACGGCGTCACCTGCGACCAGGGCGCGCAGTGTCATCGCGATGGTGGCCACACTCACGCCCAGCGCCGCCGCGCGCTCCCGATCGATTTCGATGTTCACTTCCGGCTTTCCGCCGCGGTAGGTGGTATCCAGATCCACGAACCCGGGCAGCTTCGCGAGCTCGGCTTTCAGCGCATCGCTGGCCTGGGCCAGTTCCTCGAGGTCATCTCCTCGGATGTTGAATTGCACCGGCTGCGACCGAAAGCCCGAGCTTCCCCCAAACATGTCGATTTCGGCGACCGTGACGTTGGCCGCCTCGAGACCTCCATAGCGGTGCCGCATCCACGCCATGAAGTCGAACTGGCTGAACTTGCGTTCGGCGCGGGGAACTAGCCGAACCTCGATGGTGCCACGGTTGATCTGGCCCTGGGCCCCTCCGCCAACGCTGGCCAGCACCGTGCGCACTCCCGGTGCTTTCTGCACGTCGTCGGCAAGGGCCGACACCACCTGGCGAGTGGTCTCCAGGTTGGTTCCCGTGGGAAGCTCGACGTTGACGCTGAGCTCGCTGCGGTCGTCTTTGGGGATGAATTCCTGCGGCACCCGGGTGATGAGTGCCCCCGAACCCACCAGCGCCATGATCGCCACGCCCACGGTGATCAAGCGATGACGCAACGACCACGAAATGACCCGCGAGTAGACTTGTTCCAGACCTCCCATTACCCAGGTCACGACGCGGAAGAGCGGACCACGCCGGGCGCTGGGGTCGTGCACGTGTTTGAGCAGGCGCGAGGAAAGCATGGGAGTGAGCGTGAAGCTCACCAGCATCGAAGTGGCGACCGCGAAGCTCACGGTCAGGCCAAACTCGAAGAAGAACCGGCCTATCATGCCCTTCATGGTGGCCACCGGCACGAACACCGCCAGGATGCAGGAGGTCATGGCCAGCACGGCGAGAAAGATTTCCGTGGTGGCGTCGCCGGCAGCAACCAGGGCAGGTTTGCCGAGCGCCAGATGGCGGTGAATGTTCTCGATGACCACGATGGCGTCGTCGATCAGGATGCCAATCGAGAGGGAAAGCGCGAGCATGGTCATGGTGTTGAACGTGAACCCCATGACGCTGATGAATCCGAAGGTCGCCACCACGCTGGTCGGGATGGCCACTGCGCTGATGAGCGTGGCTCTGAAGTCCGCGAGCATCAGGAAGATGATGACCACGGCCAGGGCTGCGCCGAACAAGAGATCGAACTGGACGTCGTGGATTGAGTTCTTGATGAAGCGCGAGTTGTCGCTGGCCACGCTCAGCGAAGCTCCAGCCTCGCGAACTCGTGGCTCGATCTCGTCGGCTGCCGCGAGGACGTTCTTGGCCACCTCCACGGTGTTGGCCCCCGACTGCTTGCGGACCACCAAGGCGACTGCGGAGCGGCCGTTATAGCCAGACCAGGAGCGCGCTTCCTCCACGCCGTCGACCACCTGGGCCACGTCGCGGATTCTGAGTGAGGCCCCCATCGTGCCCGGAAGCAGGATGTCGCCGATCTCCCGTGCGGTCTTCACTTCACCGCGGGTCTTCACGGTCAGCTCTCGGCTGCCGGACTCGACGGTGCCCGCCGGGATCTCCAGATTCTGTGCCTGGATGGATCCGGCCACGTCGGTGATCGCGAGCCCCACGCCCGCGAGCTTGGCCGGATCGACCAGGACTTGGATCTCCCGTTCCCGACCGCCCACGAGATCCACTTGGCCGACGCCGGTGATGCGCTGAATGCGCTGCTTCACGGATTTATCGGCCAGGCGAGTCAGCTCCTGGATGGGCATGTCCGCGGCCAGTGCCAGCGTGACCACGGGCGCCGCTCCGATATCCAACTTCTGCACCACGGGCGGCTCGATCCCTTCGGGCAGGTCGCGCTCGATGCGCGCCACCCGGTCGCGGATGTCCTGCACCGCCTGGTCGGTACTCACCTCGAGCTCGAACATCACGATGACCTGGGTCACGCCCTCCAGGTTCACGCTCCTGAGCTGGCGGATGCCGCCCAGAGTGTTGATTTCCTCCTCGATCGGGTCGGCGACCTTGCTTTCCATGGTTTCCGGGTCGGACCCGGGAAAGACCACCAGCACGGTGACGACCGGAAACTCGACGTTGGGGAACATGTCCACGCCGACGCGCGGGTAGCTGACCGCGCCGAACACCACCAGCGCTGCGATCATCATGACCGCGACGACCGGGCGCTTGATGGACAGGGTCGCGAGGTTCACTTGGCTGCCGCCTTTGCCTCAGCAGCCGGGGCGGCTGACGCAGAAGGGACGGGAGCGGTTCCGGCGTCCACAGCCTCGGAGAAGTCGAGCTCCACCAGCATGCCGGCCTTGAGCGAGCGGTCTTCGTTGGGGATGAGGGCCACCACCTCGATGGTTCGGGTCATGGGATCGACGCTGGGGCTGATCCGCTCGATATTGACCGTGCGCTCCTGCTTCACGGCCGGGAAGCGGACCCGGATGGGGCTGCCTGGTTTGAGCTTGGCGAGCATCGTTTCGGGCACCCGTCCGCGCACCTCGAGCTTGGAGATGTCCTGAATGATCAGCACCACCGTCGGCGGCATCATGGATACGGTGTCCCCGACGCTGGCCAGTCGTTTCGAGACCACGCCCGAAATCGGCGACAGCACCGCGGTGTCGGCGGTGGCCTGTCTGGCGCTGGCGACCGCAGCGCGCGCTTGCTCCACGCCAGCCTGCGCCGCTTCGTATTGGGCTTTGACCTGATCGTAGGTCGCGGGCGCAACGGAGCCACGCTCGTGCAGCGCCTTGATGCGGTCGAGATCCGTCTTGACCGTGGTCTGCCCAACCATGGCGCTGGCCAGGGCGGCTTGGGCCTGGTTCACGGCCAGCGCCTGGTTGGCCGCGCTCAGGCGAAACAGGAGTTGCCCCTTCTTGACCGTGTCGCCTTCTTCCACCTGCATGGCAGCGACGACTCCGGTGCTCTTGGGGCCCACCTTGGCCTCCTTGACCGGCGTGGCCGTGCCCGTGACCACCAGCTGGTTCACGGTCGACGACTCCTCGGCCGCCGCCGCGCTGGCCACCGCCGGGATCACGACTGGAGGTAACGCGCCGGAACCGCTGGCTGGGGGCAGCTCTTGCCGGCCATTTTCGCCGCGGCATCCTGCCAGTGTAACGAGCAGCAAGCTCGCACCTATCGCAAGCGCTAGTCGCATCGGGCTCCTCTCAAGAACAGGTCAAGAACGAAATCGCACTGGGACGTCAGCCCTGTGGTTCTGCCGGTCCGCAGCCAGTCGAACACGAATCCGCTCAGCAATCCGTCCAGGGCTCGGGCCAGCAGCTCAGGCGAGACGTCGGAGCGAAGTAGCCCCTGCTGCGCGGCTTCGGTGAGCAGCGCTTGGTGCAGGCCGAGGATGCGGTTTCGGCAGACTTCCACCGCTGCTTCTTCGCCCGGGCAGGAGGTTTGGTGTCGGGTCACGAGGCCGGCCTGCATGCCCATGGCCATGAGCGCTCCGCGTTCTTCAATGTATCGGAGCTCGTGCTCCAGGACTTGCCTGAGCCGGTCGAGCGGGCTGGCGGCTTCATCGACCGCGCTGGCACGACGGATGAGTTGCTCCGTCTCATGCTCGATCAGGCGCTCGATGACGCTGTCCCGGCTCTCGAAGTAGTTGTAGAGCGTCCCCACCGAAACACCGGCCTCGTCGGCGATCGCGGACATCGTGGTATCGGCAAAGCCCTCGCGAGCGAACACCGCGACCGCCGCCTCCAGGATCGCCTCGCGATACGCCTCGCGCGTGTGGCGCCGAATGGCCTTTCTCAGGGTCGAGCCTGAACGACGAAGATGGGACGATGCCATCGTCAGTTGTCCCCCACAGCTGCACTGAACGGAGATTCAATCATATGCT
>CAZSVU010000163.1:4613-6588 GCA_964610275.1 uncultured Polyangiaceae bacterium
TCTCCAGCCGATGCAACATAAAGCAAGTATTACAAGTACTTAGAACTATATGAATAGCGGTTCAAATCTATCCTAGCACGCTCATATAGCGCTTGAGTGGCACTCGGTCAAGCGCTGAATCGGCGCCATGTCGACGATCGCCGCCGCTCGTCCCTTCGTACCCGGATGGCCTGGCCGCGTTCTAGCCAAAGGTCTGTCGTTCTGCGCGCCACGGATCCACCCTGGTGGCGGCACCGCGAACCCGTAGAACAGGGGAGGTTCACTCCCCCGAGCGGGTGCCCCAGCCGTCTAGCGCACGCCAGGTGCTCACCGCTCGATGGCGTCGCGTCCCGCTCCCGGCTTGCACCCAGCCGCTCGCGCTGCCATCGGTCGTGGCTATGAACGGCGAGCTGGACCTGGCAGGGACCGTGGCGCTCGTCACGGGCGCGAGCCGTGGGATTGGGCGAGCGGTGGCGGTGGCGCTCGCGCAGGCTGGGTGTGACGTCGCCTTGGTGGCGCGGAGCACCGAAGGGCTCGGTAAGACCGCGAACGCTTGCGCGGAATTCGGCCGCCGCACGCTGGTGCTACCCGGTGACGTGAGCCATCGCGCGGTGCTGGAGATGACGGTGGAGCGTGCCGTCGGCGAGCTCGGTGCGTTGCATGTGCTCGTCAACAATGCGGGCGTCTTCGCCAAAGGTACCGCGGCCGAGCTCGACCTGGACGTGGCCCGGCGGGCCTTCGCCATCAACGTCGATGCGCCGATGGCGCTCGCGCGCCTGGCACTTCCGCACATGCTGTCTGTCCAGGGGCGCCGCCGAGCGATCGTCAACATCGCTTCGATTTCAGGGAAGATGAGCTTTGGGGGCGCCAGCGTCTACGCGGCCTCGAAGCATGCGTTGGTGGGATACACCGGTAGCCTGTACGAGGACGTGCGCGAGGCAGGCATCAAGGTTTGTGCGATTTGTCCGGGTTTCGTCAACACTCCGATGGCGAACCTCAACCCCGCCCTGAATCCAGAGCTCATGATCCAGCCCGAAGACGTGGCCCGTGCCGTGCTGTTCGTGATCCGCTATCCAGAGACGGGCTGCCCCACGGAAATCATCATCCGGCCCCAGCGGTCGCCCTATCGGTAGCCGGGAGCGCGGGCAGCGGGCGCAGGCCAGCCCCGACGGATGGCGTCCCCGCGGTGGACGGCACCTTTTTGCACGGGCTAGACTGCCGCCTACGCACTCCCGGGACGATCCGGGAACTGCGACGGTGCCAAGTGGCGGACGGAGAGCGGCAGATAGGGACCCAAGCAGGACGCGCAGCCTGGAGGTGGTGGACCGTCACTCTCCTGCACACACACATTTGAGCGGCACGCGAGCGGCTCGGTGCACGTACGGTCGGGATTGCACAGACGTTCGTCGTAGACTCCAACTACTGGATCCCCAGCGGAACTTTCCGCTCGTGGTTCACGCACGTCCTCGCGCGCCTGGATTGACACGGATTCGCGCGATTCTGCACTCGAACTGCCTCATTTTGGCCGCCGCGACCACAAACAATACGCTACGCACGGTGGGGGCTCGGTCGGGCGTACGACCACGGTGCGCGGCGTGCACGCGGTGCGATGCTGGGAGACGAGACAATGAGAAGACGGATCGGCACAACGACCACGCTGCTAGCAGCCGCTCTGTTGAGCGGTGCCTGCGGCGACGATGGCTCCACGGACGCCGCCGACGAGCCGACGTGCCTTGATGGTCAGGTCGCCTGCAATGGGATCTGCACCACGGCGCAGACCGATCCAGCCAACTGCGGAGCGTGCGGCATCCAGTGTGCCCCGGGCATGGCTTGCTCGTTCGGCATGTGCGTGGCCGCTGCGCCGGGCACCGGTGGCGCGGTCGGCACTGGAGGTGGACTCGGAACCGGTGGATCACTCGGCAGCGGCGGCGCGTTCGGTGTCGGCGGCGCGTTCGGTGTCGGCGGCGCGTTCGGTGTCGGCGGCGCGTTCGGTGTC
>CAZSVU010000163.1:6688-7055 GCA_964610275.1 uncultured Polyangiaceae bacterium
GGCGGCGCACTCGGCAGTGGTGGCGCACTCGGCAGTGGCGGCGCACTCGGCAGTGGCGGCGCACTCGGCAGTGGCGGCGATTTGGCAACCGGTGGATCGATTGGCGGCGAGAGCACGTGCGTGCCGGGCGTCAACACGGGGGACGCCTGCAATCCCGCAGTGGACACCGCGGTGTGTGAGCGCAGCGACCGAACCTGCGTCTGTGGCGTCGACGCGGTGTGGACCTGCACCCCCATTGGCCAAGGTGTTGGCGGTGACCAGGGCGTTGGTGGCGATCAAGGTGTTGGCGGTGACCAGGGCGTTGGCGGCGATCAGGGCGTTGGCGGCGATCAGGGCGTTGGCGGCGATCAGGGCGTTGGCGGCGATC
>CAZSVU010000163.1:7155-18585 GCA_964610275.1 uncultured Polyangiaceae bacterium
CAGGGCGTTGGCGGCGATCAGGGCGTTGGCGGCGATCAGGGCGTTGGCGGCGATCAGGGCGTCGGCGGTGACGTCGGCAGTGGAGGCGCCAGCAGTGACCTCGACCCGTTCAGCTTCTTCATCACGAGTCTGGAGGCAATGCGACGCCTGTCCGGCAGCCAGGATGGATTCGGCGGCGATCTCAGGTACGGCGAAGCCGACGGGCTCGCCGGCGCGGACAAGATCTGCACGGAAATAGCCGAGTACTCGATGCCGGGATCCGGCGCCAAGGGGTGGCGCGCATTCCTGAGCACGAGCACGGCGGATGCCATTGATCGAATCGGCAGCGGTCCTTGGTACGATCGACTCGGGCGAATCGTGTCCGAAGACATCGCGGGGCTTCTCAACACCCGCCCAGCCGCAGATGCCGCAATCGTCAACGATCTTCCCAACGAGTACGGAATCCCGAACCGGTATCCCAACGGCGACGGCGTAGAGGAGGACAATCACCACGTCTTGACGGGCTCGGGCGAAGATGGGCGGCTCTACAACGACAACTACGGCGACACCTGCAACGACTGGACGAACGCAGTCGGCGAGATCGGCTCGCCCCGCTGCGGCATGGCCTGGCCCAGAGGCATGGGCGGCGTCGACATGGGCTCCCACTGGATTTCCGACCACACCGCGTACGGTTGTGCTCCGGGAGTGAGCATCATCCAGGACGGCGGCGGGGACCGCAACGTCCTCACCGTGGGTGAAGGTGGCGGCTACGGAGCAATCTACTGCTTTGCGCTGACGCCGTGATTCCGCAACCGAACGCGCTGCATCCACCACGATCTCGAACCAGCTCCTAACCGCACTGGTCGCCAACGTCGTGGACCCAGTTGCAGGCTTCGACCATGGCTGGGGAAGCCGGGGAGCTCGGTTCCCCGCGCCTACTCCGTGAAGAACTCCAGGTCGTCGATCTGCAGGAAGCCGACGTCGGAGGTGCCTTCGGCGAGGAAGCCCGCGGAGTTGCGGCCCACGCACTCGGGGTGGAACAGCAAGCCGGTCACGCTGCGCAAGACCGCGTCCAGCGGATCTCCGGGATCGCGGCCTTCGGTGATGGCCCAGCCCTGTGCTTCGGCGTCGGCGAACAGGACTTCTTTGAGCTCCGGGGTGGGCCCGACCGGGACGTCCCACCCTTTGCGGATTCCATCGTTGGAAGCGGTCTGCGCTGGACTGTCCAGGTTCAGGCGGAGGTTGCGGGTCTGATCGGCGCTGGCCCAGAAGCGGATGCCGGTCAGGTTGCTCACGTCGACGGAGCCGCCCGCCAGTGAGACGACCAGCTCGGACCACTGTTGCCACGGATCGATTTCGTTTCGGTACTCGAAGTCCACCCGCAGATCCTGCGTCCCGACCAGTGGGGACTCGGTGTTGATGACACGAGCTACCGTGGAGCTCGGGTTGGTCCAGTGCTGGGTCCCGACCAGAAGCCCGAAGGTTTCCGCGGACTCGAAGTCGTTGACGCTGGCGACGCTGAGCGCGAGGGGAAGGACGGGCTGGTCGTCGCGCAGGCGCTGCAGTCGCGTCCGCAGCACCGGGATCATCTCTCTCAGTGCCGCGACGGATCCCTCCCAGCCGGCCGTGCCCGGACCCAAGGGATCGGCCGCGATGGCGTCGGCGATGTGAGCGACATGCTCGTCGATTCTGCCGTTGATGGCCGCCTCGTCGAACGGGCCCGCCAAGAGCTCGTCCACCGCAGCGCGGTAGTCGGTCAGGTCCGTCGCCAGGGCTTGGAAGACCGGATCGCATCCCGGCGCCACGACGGTGCTGTCGTCGTTCCAGACCGGGTAGAGCACCGTGCAGTCATCGGGTGTTTCGGTCCAGCGCGGCACCATGCTCCACGAACCCCAGGGTGTGAACGTGCTGTCGAGGTCCCAGGGGATCAGGGTGAAGAAGTCGCGCGCCGTTGCTTGATAGAAGTAGTAGTTGTGGTTGAGGCGGAACGGGGGAGCGTCCGAGTAGAAGCCGGTGATGCCGTCGCAGTTGAAGATTGCATCGTCCACCGCCAGGTAGCGGTACCAGAGCTCCAGATCGGTCCACGCCCCCAGCACGGCTGCGCGATCCGCTGCCGCTGCGTCGTAGAGCTCGGTGTAGAACTGAATGAATGCGTCGTGCACCGGGGTCTCTTCGTTCGTCCGCAGGCGCTCGGTGTAGTAGTCGGGATCGTCGTATTGCGGCCAGGCCTCCTTGTACAGGTTGCCGTCGCCATCGTCGGGCCAGCGGTTGGCCGTGAAGCGACCATCCACCTGTTCCACCATCGAGTAGAGCCCGTACTCTTCACCGTTGATCCGGACCATCGCCCAGGCACTGCGCGGCGACGTGACGCCCATGTCTCGGTAGAGGTCGTAGGCGAGCCGCTCGTGCAGCTTGGTGGGGTCGTGAATCATCGAGTGTAGGTTGAGTCGCTTCAACTCGTAGAAGCGCAAGTCCGGATCGATTTCGTTGAACTTGAGCTTCATGCTCAGCTTGGTGCAGGTGATTTGACCATTGCTCACGCACGGGTAGAGCGTTCCGTAGGAGCCCTTGAAGCGGAGTCCCACCGGGCCGATGGGGTTGCCTTGGAAGCTCAAGCAGGCTTCGGTGTACTCCTCGTCCGTGGCGTGGGCCTGTAGGTACTCCCATTCCTCTGGCGGGAGCGTGAGCTCGAACGTTGGCACCGAGCTGTAGCCGAAGAGCTCTGCGGATTCCGTGGTCGAGCATTCCGTGCAGTCGCTGGCGCACGCGAGATTGCCCTCTGCACCGGTCGACCCGATTGCGCCGGCCGACCCCACCGCGCCGGCGAACCCGGCTGCTCCCCCAGTGGAGTCGTCCGTTCCAGCGGTGCCGCCCAGGGCAGCACCGCTGCCGATCCCCGCACCGCCGCAGCCCACAAAACCAGCTCCCATACCCATGGCCACCAGTCCTGGGACCAGGGCACGCATTAGCGATCTCATCCTGCTGCTCCGTGGTGATGGTCGAGTGTGCGAGTGCGGGCCGCCACGCCCGGCAGACCATAGCACGGCGCGATAGACGGGCACGCGCGCGGGTGCCATCGACGTTGCTGTGGCCCTCCAGGCACTGGCTTGCATGACAGTCAGGATCTGCTGTGCGGCAGCCCGCGGTCTTCTCACCGGGCGACGGTCACATCTCATTTTGCGCGCGGTCGCTGGGTCACGAAGGTCTGCTGGGCCCCCGAAGCTCAGTACGGGTTGCCCGGGATGTTCATCGGGATCGAGTAGAGCGCTTTGAAGGCGGTTGCGTACAGCGTCGTCCCATCCGCTCCGCCGAATGCGAGGTTGGTGAGATACGCCGCCACCGTGATGGTCCCCACGACGGCACCGGTGGGGGCAAAGATGGTGACGGTGCCGAGCTCGTGTTCGCACACATACAGGTTTCCGGCACAGTCGATGGTCACACCATCCGGGCTTTCGAGGCCGGCGGCAAACTCGGCTCGCGTCCCGGTGGAGCCGTCTGCCGCCACGGGGTAGGTGCCGATGCGACCGTTGGCGCCACCAAAGTTGTAGTCGCCGACATACAGGACGCTGCCGTCTGGAGAGAGCGCAATCCCGTTGGGATTGTCGAGCGAGCCGTCGACCAGCGTCACGGTGACCCGGTCCGGGGCGACCCGGTAGACCCCGGTCATGCCGGTCTCGTTGGTGCGCCCGCCCAGCTGCCAGTCCGGATCGGTGAAGTACGTGTTGCCGTCAGATCGTACGGTCACGTCGTTCGGCGAGTTGAAGTGCGCACCATTGTAGGTGATGTTGAGCGCTTGCCGCCCCCCGGTGTTGACGTCGAACAGCGTGAGCCCCTGTGGCACGTGCGCGGCCGCCACGATGAATCCGTCCGGACGCACCGCCATGCCATTGCTGCCGGTGTCGCTGAGCCAGACTGCCCCGCCCGCGATGGGATCGTAGCGATGGATCGTCGAGGGTGGGGGACCGCCGGTGCCGAAGGTCATGTCCGACAGGAAGATCGCTCCCGCCACCCAGACCGTGCCCTCGAACAGCCCGTTGCCGCCGCCTTGGTAGACGATCGTCGGGTTCCCGATCGCCGCGGGCACGGGGTACGCCGTTCCCGGCACGCACGGACCGGTCGCGCTGTTGCCGCCGCTCCCCGGGCCGCCGCCGCCGGTCCCGATCCCGCCGCCGAGACCCACCGTGCCGCCGCCCGTCCCATTCACGGGCAGGCCGCCTGTGCCCCCGGTCGTGCCGTTGCCGTCAGCCGAGCAGGCACACAGGGCCCCTACGGCAGTGGACAGTACCCCCAAGGAAATACGCAAGTCGAGCATGCGCCGAGTCTACGGCGCCCCGTGCCCCGGGACAATGCGAGACCGCTACGACACCTGCTCCCGCGGCCGGGCGAACATCAGGTAGTTTCCGTCGCGCGCTTCGCGGTGGACGGTGCCCTCGGTGATCAGCTCGGCGACCAGGAGGCCGAAGGTCTGCAGCCAGAGGGCGTAGCCGGCGTAGTTGTCCTGGTGGTCCCAGTCCACGTCCTCGCGCGTCCCCCCGGTCAGGGCTTGGAAGACGGCACGCTCCCAACCGTCGGAAGAGGCCTCGCCCAGCAATCTCAGTTGCCGCAGCATCTGAGCCTTCAGGGACGCACTGGTCTCCTCTACCACCGTGATCCGGCTAGACATGCTGCCACCCTCCCGGTCGTTCACCGCCGACCAAGTTCTGCCGCACTACCATCAATGATGACCTAGGACGCGCTCGGCGCAAGTCAACCCGAGCGCGGTGGAGCCCGGTGCAGCGGGAGCAGGCGTCCTGGATGTCGGCGCCTTACCAACAATCGACGACCGCGCTGGTCTCCGTGCTGGAGCCCGTGATCTCGAAGTAGTGGTAGCCCTCGTAGGGTGCCGGCGGCGTGAATGCGACTCCACCTGTGCAATCGACCTGCTCCTCGTTGACGAGGAGCGTGAGCCCTCCGAACTGCCAGCAGCCGACGTTGGTGAAGGCCACGGTGTCCGGAAATCGCCAGCATCCGCCATCGTTCGGAATGGTCTCAACGCGGCAGTCGGTGACGTCGGTCGCCGGGTAGCACGGCTCGGCAGTGCACACGCCCGCAATGCATTTTTCGTCCGGCCCGCACGGGACATCGCATTCGCCGCAATGTTCCAGGCTGGTCTGGTGATCGAAGCACTCGCCGTCGCACATCCCCAGTTCGCCATCGCACGTGCACACTCCCGCGGTGCAGGACTGGTCTGCCCCGCAGGCGGTGTCGCAATCGCCGCAGTACAGGACACTGTCCTGCAGATTGACGCAGGTGGTGTCCTCGCAGAGCGTTTCACCGGTATCGCAGTCGCACACGCCGTCGTAGCAGAGTTGGTCCCCGATGCACTCGATGTCACACGCGCCGCAGTGCAGGGGGTGGGTGTAGAGATCGGTGCAGACGTCGTTGCAGAGATCCTCGGTCGCACCAGGGCACTCGCAGACGCCTGCATTGCAGATCTGAGTGTCGATGCAGATGACGTCGCAGTCGCCGCAGTTGGTCACGTCCGACAGAATGTCGATGCAGGCGTCGCTGCAGAAGGCTTCCCCGGTCACGCAGTCGCAGGTGCTGTCGATACAGACTTGGCCTCCCGTGCAGGCTGCGTCGCAGGCACTGCAGTGCAGCGCATCGCTGGTTAGGTCGACACACTCGTCGCCGCACATCGTGTCGGTGTCGGAGATGCACTCGCAGATTCCGTCGACACATTCCTGTGCCGCGCCACACGGGCTGTCGCAGGCTCCGCAATGCACGGCGCTGGTGTCGAGGTTCACGCAACTCGTGCCACAAGCTTCCTCGCCATCGGCGCAATCCAGAGCGCAGTCGCCGGCGGAGCAGAACTCGCCGGCCTCGCAGGCGTTGTCGCAGGTGCCGCAGTGCAGGGCGTCGCTGTCGAGATCGACGCAATCCGGATCGCAGTAGGTGAGGGAGCCCGAACAGACGCAGTTCCCGTCTTCGCAGGTGGCGGTCGACCCACACACGTTGCCACAGACTCCGCAGTTTTCCGGGTCGTCCAGTGGCACGCAATCCCCGTCGCAGAGTTGCTCCGTGGTCGTGTCACAGGTCGGGGGGGCCCCCCCGCTGGCGACGGTGCCGCCGTTGCCCACGGTGCCACCGTTGCCGATTCTGCCACCGTTGCCCACGGTGCCACCGTTGCCCGCGGTGCCACCGTTGCCAGTCACGCTGCCGCTGCCCGAGCCGGCGACGGCGGTGGATCCCGAAGCCCCTCCCTGAGCGCGTCCTCCGCTGCCCCCGCTGCCGCCGCTGCCGGTTCGACCGCCCAGGGCCGTGCTGCCTCCGTGGGACACCGGGTAGCCACCGTAGCCGTGGCCGCTGCCCCCAGACGTGTACTCGTCCTCGGGATCTTCTTCGTCGACGAGGAGCGACTCGTCGTAGATGGTGCACGCGGCCACCGTCAGCGCCGCGAAGAGTGCGGGCTTGCGGAGTGCCCTCCGGGTCTGTTCACTTCTCATCTACGTGCCCCAACCAGACCGAACCGGAAATGCGATCGAGCGCGTCGAGGGATTCCAGTCATCGATATCCGAGTTCGCCAACTCGGATTGCCGGCCCGCCCGGCGAGGGAACTTATCCCGAAGCTTCTCCTCGGAACAAGCGCTCTGCCGCGTAGACCGCAACGCCGATTCGAGGCCATAGGGTAGCACGCAAGGTTCGGCAAAGCCCTGCGCGCAACGGGCCGCGGGTACTTCAGCAAGAGCGTGGCACCCGCAGCGATCTCGCGACTGCGGGTGCTTCTAGCCGGTCCAGGGCAGGGCAATATCCGATGAATCTCGCAAGCGCTTAACTGAGCCTGATGAAGCGTGGCGATAAATTTCAGGCATTTTCGCGGCCGGCCCCACCGGCAGTCGCTTCGTCGCTAACAGTTATCGTGCATCGTCGCGCAGCTTCTGACTGAGGAGGTGACAGTCTGCACTGGCCCTGGCTTGGCCCGGATGCGGGATTTTCCCGCAGGGGCAGTCTCCGCGCGGGCAGGGCGCGATACTCTCTTGCGCTATGCCGAGAGCAACTCGAGGTGGGGCGAGTCGCCCGGGCTGGGCGACGGTGATGTGGCGCGGAATGTGTGCGGCGATAACCCTCACGGCCTGCGGCGGTGGATCCGCGCCGGCTTCGTCACCACAGGTAGCGGGAGGTCAGGCACCACCGAGCTCCAGCCCACCCGGCGTCGCGGCGCCACAGACGATGCCCAGCCGCCGCCGCGTGCGGAGTCCAAAGCTGATTGAGACGCGGACCTCGACGGGCGAGTCGACGTGCTGCTCGTGCAGGGGCGTCGACCCTGTCTGACCTGTCCGCGGCAGAGCGCCGCGATCTGGGTGGACGCGGACCAGGACAGCTACACGGGCCGCGGTCTTCCGGAGCTCACCGACACTCTTGCCAAGCGGGATTTCGATGCCGAGCTCGCCTTCCTGCGGGTCGAGCGTGACGCGCTGATCTGGTACGACAGCGACGGCCGGCTGGATCTGTTGCTGGTCGACAAGGCGATCGACGGCAGTGTCGAAGAGAGCTACCGAGTCGCCGCTGACGGTGAGCTGTTCGTCGAGCGTGTGCGGTCGCCGTCGGCGCCGCAGAGACTGTCCCGCACGGACGTACGGCCGAAAAAAAACCGACCTGTTCGCCCCCCTTGGCTCGACTAAAGCAGGAAATGGCCATGCATTTACCCCGAGTGGTAGTCTTCTCGCGCCAACCGGAGCAGGAGGGGCAGAGTATGACACGGCAATTCCGATGGGGGCTCGCTGTCTTGATGGGACTGGTCGTTGCCTGCGGGCCACAGTCAGGTGCCAACGCGCCGGGCACGGAAGACGAGGCTGCGGCTGATTCCGATGACGGCAGCGACCTGGACGAAGCGGCGTTGGACGACACCTCCGAATCCACCGGGGACGCGGACGAGTCGGATTCCGGCGGAGAGGCGTTCGACGAGGAGGCCGAGAACCCGAATGTGAAGCAACCGGACCAGAGCAAGGTGGCCGAGTTGGAGAAGAAGTGCTCGCCCAAGAATCAGCAGGCCTGCTTCGATCTCGCCGCCGAGCTCGACAACGGCCTGTTGGACGTTCCGGAGCTGAAGCGCGTCATGACACTGGCCGACGACGCTTGCACGGGTGGCGTGGCGCGAGCTTGTCGGTCGCTCGGTGAGCGCTATCGGGACGGACTTCAGGTTAATCGGAACGTGAACGATGCCTTGAGCTACTTCAAGAAGGCGTGCGCGCTGGGCGACCAGGCGGCCTGTAGCGACGACGGCCGGAAGAAGAAGTAGCGCGAGCGAAGCTCGCGCTGCCGCGCAGCGGTAGAGAAGCGGGACGGTAGAAACCGCCGGCGAGCGGAGCTCGACGGCTTCCGAAGACAACTTCGTCTGCATTTGCTGCTGCCCAACGAGAGGCGGCACAGAAAGCTTCAGCGACTGTCTTCGCCGAGCTCGTTCACGCTTCTCGAAGCGTCCCCCCGTGAATCCCCGTGTGCCGCCCCTCGGGGGCAGCACGGCACAGGGACGTCGGGGGATGAGGAAGCGCCCGGGCGAAGCCCGGGCGCTGATCCTGCTCGGCGCTGCACGACGTTGGGACGTCGAAGGGCAGTGGTGGTCATGGAGGCGGGAGCTTCGCTCGCGCCTCTATGACCACTGCGTGTCCAGCCACGCCGCGCGCTCCAGCATCCAGTCACGCATGAACTCGACCTGGCCTGCCCAGGTCGGATCCGTGGGGGTCACGAACATCACGACGTTCCGATCACTCAGATTGGGCCAGCGCTCAAAGTTGCGGTTGGCGGCGTTGACCAATGGAATGGTCAGGCGATTGATGCGCGCGTCGATTTCAGCGTCGGAGAGCAGACCCTGGCGGAGCGCTTGCCAACGTGCCGCGATGCGCTCGCGAAACGCAGAGTCGGAGACGAGGCGAGGGAACCAGTCGTTGTTCATGTCTTGGCGTTCCTGCTCGTACTGCCACCCGGCAGTTTGGTCGTTCTCGAAGAACCCGCCGACGCCAAACGTGAGGTTATAGTCCCAGAGCGGTCCCGCGAAGATGCTACTGTCCCGGTCCTTGTAGAACACGGCACTGCGGATGTACGAATCCATCTCGCGGCTGAGCTCGTTGATGATGAGCTGGTCCACGAACGAGTCCACGTCGATGAGGCTCGCGTAACCGCTCGTGGGGTCGGCGTAGTTCGAGGCGTGGAGCAAGTCGTGGAAGGTCTGAATGTGACTACTGAGCCAGATCTCCTGCTCGGAATTGAGCGGGCTGGGGTCGACCACCTCGAGCTCGCCCCAGCAGGGACTTGCTGAGCAGTTGCCGGTCAGCACCGGTTCCTCAGCCGCCATCCACTCGAATTTGAAGATGTACCCGCCGGTGATGTCAGGCAGCGAGATGTCGTCCTCGCGCAATTGCGCCAGGTCGAGTCGGTTGCGCGAGTTCTTGATGGTTTCGACCACCAAGTACACGCCTTGGTAGTCGTCTTCAGTCACCGGCCCGGAGTCGACGTTGAGGTAGAACTCGCAGAACGCCCAACGCGGCGCCTGCATGCCCATGTCCTGGCCCAGGCCGTAGATGAAGGCGTCTCGAATGAGTGCCTTGTCCGCGAAGGGGCCTCGGAGCGCCCAGTCGGATTCGGCGGGGAGACCGAACACGGGCCAGTCGGCGTCCTCCTCCTCGTTGTCGCGGAGCTCGACGCGGTAGGGCCGCTTGTCGAAGCTGGCGGTCGATTGGCCCCGGATGTGAAAGGCGGCGCGGGTTGCGATGGCCGGGGTGGCGGAGAGGCTCGCCGCTCCCCCTTCCAGTCCGAACGTCATGAAAGCACTGTCGACGAAGACCCGGTTGTTCGGGTCGAGGTCCCCCTCGCCGTAGTTGTCCATCAGCAGTATGGGGACATCGAGGCTCACGTCGAATGCGCGGGCAACGTACACGGCAGTGCCGGGCTGGCCGGCAGGCTGTGACCCGAGGAAGGCCTGCACACGCAGTTGGGCCGTCGTGTCGATCGGGATGGGGGCGCCCGCGTACACCGGTGAGCTGGCAGTCGGCGGCTCGCCATCCACCGTGTAGTGCAGGTCCACGTTCGTCAGGTCCGTGCTGATCGACACGCTGATCTGGCCCTGGAAGGTCTGGCTGGGGGGCGAGAACTCGATATCCCCGGTCAAGTTGGCCCGGGCCTCGTCAGTGGCCTGCTGGTTCTCGGCGGGCGTAGTGCCGGAATCCGCGCCAGCCGCCCCGTCGCCGTCGTCGTCGTCGCCCTCATCTCCGCATCCAGCTGTGAGCGCCAGAAACAGGGCTGCGGACAGCATCGTGCCTGCTGCTTGGGTCTTCATGAAACTCTTCCTCCCCGGGGCGGCCACGGGCCCCAGAGTGATCGACCACGCCTGGTGGGCGGGTTCGCTGGCTCCCCGCCTCAGATCGGTACTCTAGCCAGGACGCTGGCCTCAGACCAGCGCAGACGCGGGCGCCCTGGAAACATTCAATTCTGCTGCGCGCGACCTCTGACTTGCACCGGCCGCAATTCTGATCGAGACGGGCAGGTGAACCCAGCAACGTGCATCGCACGACGCCGCGCCTTGTACCGCTGCGGATCGGTGTGGACCCCAAACCGAGGGCTATCATGACTTCGTCCGTTTCCTTTCGCTTCAGCCGATTCCGGCCTGTCCGCCACGCTGCAGAACCTGCCCGGGCCGCTCTATCCGGAGTCGTCTGTGCCGTCTGCTTGCTGGCCAGCCAGCTCGGCTGCAGCTCGGGCTCGGGGAGTGTCGAGTCGGGCACCGGAGGCGCGGACGACGGCCCGGGTGGCGCGCCCGGAGAAGCCGGGGCTTCGAGCGCCTCCAGCGGAGCCGGTGGCGGCACGGCCCAGGGCGGAGCCAGCGGAGGGGGCTACGTCTCTCCCGTCTGCGTGCCGGGCGAAGCCACGGCCGAGTTGGCACGGGTCGTCGCGCCGACTCCGCGCATCTCGGTGGGCCTCCGCGTCGCCGCGAGCGATACCGTGACGGGTCCGGAGACACTGGTCGATGGTCTCTATCATCGTTCGAGTAACTGTTCCTTCGGCCAGCCCACCCCGGACGCGCCAGCGTGGGCTGCGGTCGAGGTCGGGAGCGGTCCCAGTCGACTCCTGGTGCTGTGGCACGACCCCGGGTGGAACGCGTACGACAACGTTGGCTCGGGCGCGCCGGCTGCCTACCGCATCGAGACCTCGGCGGATTCGACCGACGGCAGCGACGGCACCTGGACCGAGGTGGTGACGGTAACGGAGAACCCGGTTCGAGGTCGCGAGCACAGCTTCGATTTCACCGGCCAGTCGTGGGTCCGATTCGTGGTGACCGAGGCCCAGCCCGACGCCACGGGCGTCCGGTTGGATGAGCTCGCCATCTTCGACATCTCCGCCTCCGGTGGCGAACTGCCCGAGGACACCTGGTTCTTCATGGGGGACAGCATCACCCAGGGGGCGTTCATGCGGAACTTG
>CAZSVU010000164.1:0-18535 GCA_964610275.1 uncultured Polyangiaceae bacterium
CCCGTAAGCGACCCTCGAACTTCGTTCGAGGGTGGGGTGAAGCAGCAGATGTGAGGCGTGGCGCGGCTGGGGGGAAGCAGTAGAGTTACTGCACGGATAAGCGACCCTCGAACTTCGTTCGAGGGTGGCTACTTGCCGCCGAAGTAGATCGCCCCGCCGCGGTAGCCGCTGCCGCTGCTGCTGGTGCCGCCGCCCATGCTGGCGCAGCCTCCGCAGGAGCCGCAGGCGCCGAGCATGCAGATGAGCAAGACCGCGCCGACGATCAGGAGCATCACTCCGGTTTGGGCACAACCGCCACCCGACCCAGCTGCGGCCACGGGAGCACCGCCGGCGCCCATGCTGCCAGCCCCGTCCAGCGGAAGCCCGAACGCTTGCGCGATCACCGGCCAGCCCATGGGAGCGGTGTAGCTCCAGCGGACTTCCCCCGGGCTCTCCTCACGGGAGAGAACTTGGTCGCTGTTCACGAAGTCGCTGACCCGGTTCTGCTCGCCGACCTCGCACTGCCAGTAGACTTCCCCCAACACGTAGTCGACGCGGGCGACCGTCTGATTGCGCAGCGTGTAGTAGTTGCCCCCCCACGTCACCTGGTCGGGTAGTCCGGCGAGATCGATGTCGGCGAGGTTGGCCGGCATGGTCCACGACCAGCCGGTTTCCGGATCCTTGATCAGCCAGCGGTAGCCGTGCGGCTGGCTCCAGAGCAGGTACTCCTCCCAGCCGTAGCGCTCGCCCTCGTAGTCGGAGCTGCGCCGTAGATACGCAATGCAGACGTATTCGACTCCGTCGAAGGTGCCCCGAGACCCGATGGGGATGTCGGGCATCTGCATCGCCTTCTCTTGCTGGGCGACGATCTGCTGCGTGGCGACGTCGCTGACGGCACCGCAATAGGGGCAGCCGAGACGGCTGGCGCGGTCCCCGCTCAGCTTGGGCAAATCGCCGCCGCACTGCGGGCACTTGATGTGGTCGGTTTTGACCTTCTGGGCACTGCGGGGTCCGAGCTGCGTGACCTGCATCTGGGTCTCGTCGAAGACCCAGCCCACGTACACTTCGTAGCTTCCCTGATTCTCGCCGTAGTCCAGCGTGGCGAACGCGTTGTTCGTCCCGTAGCAGTCCGCGTAGTAACGCATCATGCCGCTGGGATGCGGGGAGGGGAGCTCGCCCTGTGCGGAAGTGATCTGCCCGGTCTTGATCTCGGAAACGCGGACGGTCTGCTGCCCGAGCGGGATGTCCATCTCGAGCTGGAGCGCCGTGAAGGGCGGGATCTCATGGCCGGGAGCCAGTGTGGTGACGTGCCACTGGCCGAGCGCATAGGCCAGCCACCCCCACGCCTGCCCGTAGTCGAAGGCCACGTAGTACTCGTCCCAGGGCCCCTTGCCGTGGTCGAGCTGAACACGCCCCATCACCTCGAAGGGACGGCCGCCGAGCGTGCCTTGATCTCCGATGGCGATCAGCGTCGGCGTGTTGGCGATCTCCGCGACCTTGCCCAGGTTCTCCAGGCCGCGGTCAGAGCGAAGCACCGTCGCGTTGCAGTACTCGCAGACCTTCGCCATCGAAGAGCCCACACCGAACTCGATCGGAGCTCCACAACTCGGACAGCTTCCTTGCGCAACGGCCATGACGTTTGAGCCAGCGCCGACTCTACCAGGGTTGGGGCCGAGCGCGCTACGCCTTCCCCGGTCGTCGTCTCACGGAGCTTCGTCGCGCGGATTTCCGCTGGTGCCCGTTCGCCGTCGGACGCTGGGTCGGAGGTCGCGCGGTCGGGGCCGCCCGGCGTTTCGCAGCGGGCAGCCGCGCTAGGCCTCGTCCATGGCTTCGTCGACTAGCGCTCGCAGCTCGTCGCGTTTGGGGTCCGCCTTGCGGGACTTCCGAGGTTGGGTCGTCGGCAGGGTCGACAGCATGCTCTCGAGCTCTTCCATGCTGGTGGCACCCTGAATCAGCTCCTCCTCCGACTTGCGGCTCTTCTTCATCGAACCGAACAGGCGCGTGAGCAATGGCTTGGATTCGCTGATCTCGAACTTGCCCTGCGAGAGCTGCTCCGGCGCCGTTCGCAACGTGTTGATGAGGGCCTGATTCGAGTCGCACCAGGTCATGGCTTCGCTGAACGCTGCGCGTTGGGTCGTGTCCAGGACCTTGCGGGCATCCCGCGCCGAGTGCCCGCCCGACTGCACGAACAGCGCCGTCGCCAGCCCGAGCTCGGCCGGGCCCATCAGAGTCACTCGCGCGATGCGCGGCCCGCCACAGCTCTTGCTGTAGATGTAGGAGCCCTCCATCAGCAGTACGCCGAAGCCGAGCGCCACGGCTGCGAGCTCCCCCGTGATCTCCTGCGGCTGGTCAACCTGCTCGCCCTCTTCGAGAGTTTCGAAGAGAAAGATGTGCCCCAAGGCTCGCGCGACGTTGCACGTCAACACGACCGGATTGGTGACTTCCACGTCGGGGATCTGCAGACGCCAGGTTTCCTCCTCGTCAATGAGTCGGGCGAAATCTTCGCCGGCCACGACCGGGTGGGAGCCGCCGCAGCAACTGCCTCCCCCGCCGCCAGACGCCTCGCGCTTGTCCTTCGACCCGGTAGAGCACGAGCCCGAGGCGCAGGGGTCGGTGGCTCCTTCGAGCTGGATCAATCTCGGGCGGATGGGAATGTCACGCATCCCGGCATGCTTCTGCATGCGCGTCACGAGCTTGCGCACCCCCCGCTGCTCCGGGCGGAACACGTCGGGGAAGAAATGCGAATTCGGTAGTACCAGGGGCCGATCACCCAGCTCAGCCGCCAAGCGCGCTCGCAGCCGCGCGTAGCGCTGGACGATGCCTCGAATGACCTCGGGTTGGGGAAGATCCATGCGGCCAATGGTGACAGAGCTTGGCGCCTGACGCTAGCTGGTTCCCGGCGCGAAATGGGCGCCGAACGCCGTGCGCCCCCCACCGGGTGAGGGCGCACGGCGTTCGGCGCAACCCCACCTCTCGCCGACTAGCATTGTTGTTCCGGGGTCTTTGACAAAGACCCCGCCCCACCACGAGCGCGTGGCGGGGCCCCACCCCAAAAACCGTTGCGCCGCTTCTGACTTCAATTAGCGTCGGGAACTGGCTCGCACGAATGCTGCGCGGGCACGGAAGGCGATGGGCGTGCGCTACTGCACCAGAATGGGCCGGTGGACGCGAGAGCGGCGGAGGTTGCCGCGCCGCACGCGCTCGAGCTCGGCCAGTCGGGTTATCACGCCCCGGGCCACGATCTGGAGGACTTGGTTGACCGCTGCGTTGCGCTGGCGCGGGTCTGCACCAAAGCTGAGGCTCCCCTTGGCCGTCTTGCCCTTGGGCAGCTGGCCAACGGCGGTGCAGCTCACGCGCAGCACACCGTTCTCCTCGGTCACGGCCAGGTCCGTGACCGCGAATCGGTAGGTGATGGTGCTGCCGTGTCCGGCCCCCCAGATCGCACGGCGGGTTTCCCGTCGCAGGGTCTCCCTCAAGCGCTTCTTGAAGTACCGCCAGTTGCGAACGTCCTGGGGAAAGTCCAGACGGTCGAGCTGGATCTTGGGTCGACCCTTGGGCGTGTCATCGCCCTCCCGCTGGCTGGCGGCGGTCGGATCTCCTGGCCCGGGCTCGGTAGCCCACGCGGGAAGGGCGACCATCAGCATGGCCACTGCGACTGGCAGACGGAGAAGTCTCATCGCCCAACCAGCAAACACCACGAACCAAGCCCAGCGGCCAAATAACCAGGACCGATCCGGGACGGGGGCCCGCTCGCGCGGCTGGTCGGATGCTTGCGGCCTCACTACCATCCCCCCCAGTTCTGATGGCAGCCGAGGCAGCAACCAGGGAGGTCGACGTGGTCGTCGTCGGCGGCGGCGTGAACGGCACGGGAGTCGCTCGCGACTGCGTGCTGCGCGGACTCACGGTCGCACTGTTCGAGCGGACGGACATCGCCTTTGGTGCCAGCGGGACCTCCACCGGCATGATTCACGGGGGGCCGCGGTACCTCTCCTACGATCCTCGAGTGACCCGCACGAGCTGCATCGACTCCGGTCACATTCAGCGCATCGCGCCGCATCTGTTGTTCCGGGTCCCCTGTCTGCTGCCCGTGCACCGCTCACGCGCGCTGCCCAGACTTGCGCTGACGCTCTACGATGCATTCTTCGAAGCGTATGATCGCTACCAGCCGCTCAAGCGCGGCAAGCCCCACGTGCGCCTGTCGGCGGACGAGCTGCAGCGCCTCGAACCGGGGCTGAGCCGTGATCTGGCCGGCGGGGTCACCTTCGACGAGTGGGGGATGGATGGTGTGCGTCTTTGCATCGGCAACGTCGTGGATGCCATTGAGCGAGGCGCGTTGGTGCGCACCCACTGCACGGTGACCGAGCTCTGTCGCCGAGCCGACGGGCGAGTGGTCGGCGTGCGCTACCGCGATCGCCTGACTGGAGAGACCGGTGTGTGCCACGGCCGGCTGGTGGTCAATGCCACCGGGGCCTGGGCGCCGCTCACGGCGCGATTGGGTGGCCTCAGTGCCGAGCATGCCCCCATCCGCCCCGGCAAAGGCGTCCACGTCTACTTCGACCGGCGACTCACCAACTACGGGGTCATCATCCGCGCGATCGACGGACGCACGGTGTTTATGCTGCCGTGGCAGAACGTGACCGTGATCGGCTCCACTGACGACGACTACTACGGGGACCTGGATCGGGTCCTCGCGACGGGCGACGAGGTGCGCTACCTAGTGCAGGCCGTGGAGCGAATCTTTCCTGACATTCGCCACGCCCGGGCCATCGGGACCTGGGCGGGAGTTCGACCCACGCTGCACGCCTGGGGCATGAACGAAGATCGGCTTTCGCGAGACCACCGAGTGATTGACCACGTCGAGCATGGCGCTTCGGGGTTGTACTCGATGGTCGGCGGCAAGCTCGCGAGCTACCGGCTCTTTGCTGAGCAGGTGACCGATCGCCTCTGCGCCGAGCTGGGGCGCGACGCGAGGTGCCAGACGCACCAACTTTCACTGCCCGGAGGCGACGAGCCGGTCGACGTGGCTGACGTGGCGCGGGGGGCCGGGATCAGCCACACGGCAGCAGCCCGACTCGCGTACCGGCACGGAAGTCGGGCCGTGCGCGTGGCAGAGCGCATCCGGAAGGCGCCGCGAGAAGGCGCGGTGGTGTGCGCGTGTGAGCCGGTGTTGGAGGCGGAGATCCGCTACGTGGTCGAGCACGAGCTCGCCAGGACGGTGGACGACGTTGCCCGTCGCACGCGCCTGGGGCTGGGAAGCTGTGGGGGGATGCGCTGTGCGAGTCGATGCGGGGCCATCGTCGCTCGCATGCTCGGTGAGTCGCCGGCGCACGGACGCGAGCTTGCGCGCCAGTTCTTGTCTGGGGCTGCCGCGCGTCGTCTGCCGGTGGCAGGACCGCAGCAGGCCAGGCAGGAGGCGCTGGGGCTGGCCGTCTGGCGGGCCGAGCTGGGATTCTGGCGTGCCGACGCCGAGGAGCTCGAATGAACGCGTTCGGGCTTTGGAGGCCCGCGTGAAGCTTGCGGTCATTGGAGCGGGCGCTGCCGGAACCGCCGCGGCCTGGGCCGCTGCAGACGCTGGGGCGGAGGTAACGCTCGTCCACGACCGGGCTGGCGCCACGGCTCTGTACGGCGGGGCGGTGGATCTGCGGCCGTGGCAAACCGCCACCCTGGGTCCGCTCGACCCGTCGGTGGTGGAGTTTGCCGGTCGACTCGATCTCTGGTCGCTGCCCGAAGCTGGCGTGTGCATTGCCACCGGAGCGCCGCGACTGCGCCCGGCGCGTGGTGCCGACCGCGCGCTGTTGGACCTCGAGGCATTGGCAGGGAGTCGAATCGTGGTAGCGGACGCTGCGGTCGACGGTTGGGACGCACCCCTCGTGGCCGATGCGCTGAACCAGTCAGACTGGGCTCGGAGGACACACACCTGCGCAGAAGTGGTCGAAGTCCCGCTGCTGGAGACCGAGGCGGCGAGCCGTTTCTCCAGCTACGACCTCGCGCGCCTCCACGATGATCCGGCTCGGGCAGACCGCGTCGCGCGGATGCTCCGAGAGGCTGCCACCCAAGCGGATGCCTGGCTGCTGGGCCCATGGTTGGGTACGGACCTCGAGGCCGCGCGTCACCTCGCGGAGCAAGTCTCCGTGCCCGTGGGGGAGACGACGTCACCACCCGGCGGTGCAGCTGGAGCCCGATTCGAGCGGGCTCGTGATCGACTGGTCGAGTCGGCGGGGATCCGGGTCGTGCGCGCGCGTGTGACGAGGCTGCACTCTCGAGATGGCGCCTGGTCCGTGGACGCGGTGGGGTCTGTCGATCCAGACGGAGCGGACGCGCCCGAGCCAGTGCTCGCGGATGCGGTGGTGCTCGCGGTGGGTGGACTCATCTCCGGAGGCGTGCGGCTCCGAGACGCGGGGGCGTCCGGTTCAACTGGGTCGGATTTCGACCTATCGCTCGAGGCCCCTGTGTGTTTCGAGCTCGACGGTCAGGAGCTTCGGGGCGTTTCCTCACTCCACGGTGTGGATTTACAGGCTTGGGGGATGGGGTCGCTGGAGCGAGTCGGGATCGTTACGGACGCCGAGCGTGTCCGGGGGGCCCCCGGGCTTCTTGCCGCGGGAAGCGTCGTGGCCGGCCGGCCGCGAACCGTGTTGGAAGCGGTTCGCGCGGGCATTGCTGCCGCCCGAGCGGCGTTGGGTTGACGGGGTCGGCTACGGCCCGGCACCATGCGCCCGGCGCACTCACCAGACTATCCCGATGCCGGAGCAATCATGAGCTGTCGAACGCGCACCCGTATCTCCCTGAACACTCTGATTCCGCTGACTCTTCTCGGCACGGCGGCCTGCGGCGGCGCGGGTCAGTCCGCAGACTCCCCGGAGGGTGGAGGAACGCCCCAACCCCCGCCGCCCGCCCTGGGGGAGATGAAAGCCGGACCTGCCCAGCCCGCCGGCGAGAACATGCTCTGGAACTCGGACTTCGAAGCGGGGACCAGCTTGCCGTGGTCGGTGGTCTTTTCGGCCCCGGCCAAGGGCGAAGCCAAGGTGGACAACGGGGCGCTCTGTCTGACCATCAACGACCCGGGAACGAACCCCCACGACGTGCTGTTGCGGCAGAAGCCCGTCAACCTCGTTACGGGGCACACCTACACGACCCAGTTCAAAGCCTGGGCGACGGCACCCCTCAAGATCCGCCCCCGGCTGGGCCTGTCCGGTCCTCCCTACACCGAGTACTGGTCCGCCCTGGTGGACATCGGCACGGAGCCGCAGGTCTACACCGGCTCCTTCAAGATGGGGGAACGACCGGACCCGGACGGCGACTTCGTCATTCACTTTGGTGGGGCCATGGGCAACCAGGAGCCCGTCACCGTCTGCTTCGACGACATGCGCCTCGACGACCCCGAGTTCGAGGTGCCCATCGCCCGCAAACGCGGGCCCCGCGAGCGCGTCCGCGTCAACCAGGTGGGCTACTTCCCCAAGGCTCGAAAGATCGCCACCCTAGCGGTACCGAAGCAGACGCCCCAGGACTGGCAGTTGCTCGATGCTTCGGGAAAGGTCGTTGCCTCCGGCAAGAGCAAGTTCTTCGGCGAGGACCGCGCGGCAGGGGAGGTGGTCCACTGGATCGACTTCTCGACGTTCCAGACGCCGGGCCAGGGCTACGTGCTCCAGTCGGGGGAATACAAGAGTACGCCCTTCGACATCGGCACCGACATCTACAGCAAGCTCAAGTACGACGCGTTGGCGTTCTTCTATCACCAGCGCAGCGACGTCCCCATCGAGATGCCGTACGCGGGTGACGAGAAATGGACTCGTCCGGCGGGGCACAAGCGCGACAACAAGATCAAGTGTGCTGCTGACGCCGGTTGCGACTACACCCTCGACGTGAGCGGCGGCTGGTACGACGCCGGCGACCATGGCAAGTACGTGGTCAACGGAGGTGTCTCCGTGTGGACGGTTGCCAACGAGTGGGAGCGTGCTGTCTATCTCGGCACCAACTCCAAGGACTTCGCTGATGGCAAGATGAACATCCCCGAGAAGGGGAACAAGGTACCGGACATCCTGGACGAGGTCCGCTACCAGATGGAGTTCATGCTCAAGATGCAGGTTCCGCCGGGCAAGCCCAAGGCGGGGATGGTGCATCACCGTATTCACGACGAGGGGTGGACGCCGATTCCTACTCGCCCCGACCAGGATCCCAAGGTGCGCTCCCTGCGCGCCGTTGCTACGGGAGCCACGCTCAACTTGGCCGGAAGCGCGGCCCAGGCGGCCCGTATCTTCGCCAAGTACGACAAGAAGTTCTCGCAGAAGTGCCTGACCGCTGCCGAGCGGGCATGGAAGGCGGCTCAGGAGAACCCGAACGTGATCGCCTCCAAGATGGTCGACGGTGGTGGCGGCTACGGCGACGCGACCTTCACCGACGAGCTCTACTGGGCGGCAGCCGAGCTCTTCATCACCACCGGCAAGCCCGAGTACAAGGAGTTCCTGGAGAAGTCCAAGCACTTCAAGAGCCTCCCCACCAACGCCGGCGGTGGTACGGCTTCGATCTCCTGGGATCACCTGGGCGCACTCGGGACCATCTCCCTGGCGGTCGTGCCCAACCAGCTCGGGCCCGAAGCCATCCAGGCCCTTCGGGATCAGATCATCAAGACCGCAGATCTGTATCTGTCGCTGATCGAGAAGCGCGGCTATCGAGTTCCCGTCGCCTCGGATCAGACGACGCCCTGGGGCTCCAACTCATTCATCCTGAACGACATGATCATCCTGGGGCTGGCGTACGACTTCACCAAGGACGCCAAGTACCTGGGCGGGGTCGTCGACTCGATGGATTACATCCTGGGCCGGAATCCGCTCTCCCAGAGCTACGTGACCGGGTATGGCGACCGGCCTCTGCAGAACCCGCATCATCGCTTCTGGGCGCATCAAGCCGACGAGAAGTTCCCGCCGCCTCCCCCAGGGATCGTCAGCGGTGGTCCCAACTCCAATCTGGAAGATCCCTTCGCGCAAGCGGCTGGCTTGCGTGGCAACGCACCGCAGAAGTGCTTTATCGATCACATCGAGTCCTGGTCGACGAACGAGATTGCCATCAACTGGAATGCACCGTTCGCGTGGGCAGTCGCCTGGCTCGACGAGCACGCCAAATAACTAGGAGCAGCATCAATGACCGACTCGTATTTCGCCAAGGTCGAGCCCATCACGTTTCACGGGCCCGACGCCAACTGCCACCTCGGGTACCGCTACTATGACAAGGACCGAGTGGTGCGCGGCCGACGCATGGAGGACCACCTGCGGATGAGTGTGGCCTACTGGCACACGTTCTGCTCGGGTGGCATGGATGTGTTCGGGGGAAACACCTTCGGTCGGCCCTGGCACGCCGTAGCCGACCCGCTGGAAGCAGCGAAGCTGAAGGCGCGAGTGGCTTTCGAGTTCTTCGAGAAGCTCGGGTTGCCCTACTTCTGCTTCCACGATCGCGACATCGCTCCCGAGGGTGACAGCTTGCAGGCGAGTCACGACGCGCTGGATCGCATTGTCGAGGTGGTCAGTGCGGAGATGGAGCGGACCGGTGTCCAGGTGCTGTGGGGCACGGCCAACCTGTTCGGCCACCCGCGCTACATGGGGGGCGCTGCCACCAACCCGGACCCCGAGGTGTTCGCGTATGCAGCCGCGCAGGTGAAGAAGGTTCTGGAAGTCACCCACCAGCTGGGCGGCGAGAACTACGTGCTCTGGGGCGGCCGCGAGGGCTACGAGACCTTGCTGAACACGGACATGGGTCGGGAGCTCGATCAGCTGGGCCGATTCATGGCTCTGGTGGCCGATCACAAGCACAAGATCGGCTTCAAGGGGCCGCTCCTGATCGAGCCCAAGCCCAAGGAGCCGACCAAGCATCAGTACGACTTCGACGCCGCAGCCGTCTACGCATTCCTGCAGCGCTACGGTCTCTCGTCGGACGACTTCCGGCTCAACATCGAGGTCAACCACGCGACCCTGGCCGGGCACAACTACGAGCACGAGATCGCGTACGCAATCGCCAACGGCCTGCTGGGCAGCTTTGATATCAATCGAGGCGACTTGCTGCTCGGCTGGGACACCGACCAGTTCCCCAACGACGTGATCGAGGCGGCGCTCGCGCTGCGTCGCATTCTGGCTGCAGGCGGGCTCACCACCGGCGGCTTCAACTTCGACGCGCACGTGCGGCGGCAGAGCATCGACCCAGAAGATCTGTTCCACGCCCACGTGGGCGGGGTCGACACGCTGGCTCGCGGGCTGCTCATCGCCGACCGCATGTTGGAGGACGGCAAGCTCGATCGGATGCTCGCGGAGCGCTACGCCGGCTGGGACGAGGCGTTGGGCAAGCAGATCCTCGAGGGCAAGCTCAGCCTGGCCGACCTCTCCGACCGGGTTCTCTCCAAGGGCACCGACCCCAAGCCGCGCTCGGGGAGGCAGGAGTTGCTCGAGAACCTGGTGAATCGCTACCTCTAGGTCAGCGCGCGCGATCCTCGGACGGTTTCGTGAGCCCAGTAGGGTGAGGGCTCGCGAAACCTCGGAGGACCGCAGTAGTGCTCGAAGCAGCTATGGGTTCCGTCTCGGGTCTACGCTTTCGGCCTGGGAGGGGGGGGGACGGACTCGCCGGTCCCTGCGTCGAGGAAGTAGTTGAAGTGTACGGCGTCCTCGGCGTGCAGGATCTCGTAGGCGTGGGCGGCACTGGTGGTGCTCGCGAGGCGGGGCAAGACGCCCTCGTCGCGCGCCACGGTTTGAGCCAGTGCTGCCAGCACCTCCAGATGGCGCTGGCGCTGGTCTGGCGGGGTGGCCAGAAGCACCATGCACCGCACGGGCTCTCCGTCGGGAGTGTCGAACGGCAGACCCTCCCGGCTCAGACCCATCACGCCGTACATCTGCTCGGTCCCTTCGATCTCCCCGTGAGGAATCGCCAGTCCACTGCCAAAGCACGTGCTCATCTCCGCCTCACGTGCCAGCACGGACTCCAGCAGAGGCGTGCGGTTCACGCGGGCGAGGTGATGCGAGGTGATCAACAGGTCCACGAGCTTGGTGATGGCCTCTTCCTTGGTCGCGGCGGAGAGGTCGATGAGGATGTTCTCCTCCTGCAGGAAGTCGAGCAGGCGCGAGCGATCCATCTGCGCCTCACCGGATCGGAGCAGTGCCATGCGGGTGAGCACGGGTCCCAAGAGCTCGTTGGCCGTGACCGTGAGCAGCACCACTCCGGCAAACACGCTGGCGATGGGCCGAAACACCTCTTGTTCCTGGACGAGCAGCATGAGCCCGACCGCGACGCCCGCCTGCGGCACCAACGCGATACCGAGATTGTTGCGTACGGTTCGCGTCGCCCCCGCCAGGGACATGGCCAAGTGGGCAGCCAGGAGCTTTCCAGCGATGCGAGCGACGAAGAAGGCGACCGCGAGCGTGCCCATCAGACCGATGTGCTCGAACGTGAGGTGCATGCCGGCCAGGGTGAAGAACAGCACCAGAATCACGGGCTCGAAGTCGGAGAACAAAGCGTCGACCAGCTTGGCCTTCTCCGGGGTGAGATTGGACTGCACGAGCCCAAGGAAGAGACAGGTGAGCAACGGCGAACTGTTGAACAGGTGAGCGAGTCCGATCGCCAGGAGGAGGGCCACGAGGGCGGCGGTCGACAGGCGGCGCCGTCCGAAACCAATGCGAGCTGCCAGGTTCATGCCCACGGCCAGGGAGGCACCGATGCAGGCAGAGCCCACCAGATTGAGCCCGGGGATCGCGAGCTCCTGCGCGACCGGTTTCGGACCTCCCAGGTGCGCAGCCAGGATGGCGCGCGCGACCTCGAAGAGTACGATGCAAGTGAGATTGTTCAGCGCCACCGCCCCGAGCAGCGTCTTGACGAACACTCCACGCGACCGGGTTTCCTTGACCAGCGCCACGATGGTCGCCGGAGCCGTCGCGATGGCGACGGTCGCGTAGAGCAGTGCTTCTTCCGGGCTCCGGCCAGTGAGCCCCCAAGTGGCAAAGAAGACTGCCGCGGGGACGAGCGTGGCCTCGGTGACCAGCTGGAAGACGAGTCTGCGTCCGGCGTTGCGCAAGCGCTTGAAATTGAGGTGGGCGCCCACGGTGACGGCGATCAGTCCGAGGGCAAAGTCCGTCACCCACCCCAGCCCACTCAGTGCCTCGGGGCCGAACAGGTCGAATCCAGCGTGACCGATGGCGATCCCAGCAACGATCTGTCCCGTGATGGCCGGCAGACGCACCTTTCGTGCGGCTGTGCCCATCACCACGCCGGCAATGATCACGACGGCCAAGGTCAACAGCGGACTTGCCCGGTGCAGGTCGAACTGCGAGAGCCCGGTCATGGGTTCAACCTGAACAAGTGCCACATGGTGTCTTTCCCCTCCCAGGGTCGTCTGGAGCGAGACCGGCCGCAACCGTCGTCTGACTCCGACCTTCGGGTCGCTCACGGATGGCGCCGGCTCCAGGGTGCAGGCGAGCCAGACCGACCCACGATCCTGCGCACCCCAGGGCACTCTCGACGCGCGTCGAGCGGTTTGCTCCCGGAGCACAGCTAGGTTAGCCGATCGGTCCTACCCGTCGGGGCTTGGGCAGGGAAGCGCCTGGCTGCTCGCCCCGAACGAAGTCGAGACCGCAATCCAGATCGAGGATCGAATATGACTGACCGTTCAGCTGACTCGTTCTCCACCCGGTCGACGCTCATCGTCGGCGACGTGAAGCTCACCTACTTCAGCTTGCCGAAGTTCGCGGAATCCGTCGGCATCGACCTGGCTCGGCTGCCCTACTGCCTGCGCATCCTGTTGGAGAACTTGCTCAGGAACGAAGATGGCAAGGCGGTGAAGAGTTCGGACATCGAAGCCCTGGCCGCGTGGGACCCGGCGGCGCCCCCTGGCACCGAAATCGCCTTCTACCCGGCGCGCGTCATTCTGCAGGACTTCACCGGCGTCCCGGCAGTCGTCGACCTCGCTGCCATGCGTGACGCCATGGCGGACATGGGTGGCGATCCCGACAAGATCAACCCGCTGTTCCCGGCCGAGCTCATCATCGACCACTCGGTGCAGGTCGATTCGTTCGGCAAGTTCGAGTCCTTGAGCATCAACAAGCAGAAGGAGTACGAGCGCAATCGCGAGCGGTACACTCTGCTCCGGTGGGCCCAGACGGCGTTTGACTCGTTTCGGGTCGTGCCGCCAGCCACGGGCATCGTGCATCAGGTCAACCTGGAGTACCTGGCGCGAGTGGTCTTCGAGAACGAGGGCGTCCTCTACCCCGACACGCTGGTGGGCACGGACAGTCACACCACGATGGTCAACGGAATCGGCGTCTTGGGCTGGGGCGTTGGAGGCATCGAGGCCGAGGCAGCGATGCTGGGACAGCCCATCAACCTGCTGATCCCCAACGTCGTCGGATTCAAGTTGACGGGCTCTCTACCCGAGGGGGCCACCGCGACCGACGCCGTGCTCGCCATCACCAAGATGCTGCGTGACCGTGGCGTCGTCGGAAAGTTCGTCGAGTTCTATGGCCCCGGTCTGGACAATCTCACCTTGGCCGACCGCGCGACGATCAGCAACATGAGCCCGGAGTTCGGGTCGACTTGTGGCATCTTCCCGATCGATGCCGAGACCATCGCCTATCTCCACCTCAGCGGTCGAGGCGAGGGGCACGCCCAGGTCGTGGAGGCCTACGCGCGGGAGCAGGGGCTGTTCCGGACTCCGGGCGACCCCGACCCCGCGTACAGCGACACCTTGACTCTCGATCTGACGACCGTCGTGCCGGCGCTGGCTGGACCGCGTCGGCCGCAGGAACGCGTCTTGCTCTCCGAAGCCAAACGCGCCTTCCGGCAGGCCTTGCCGTCTCTGCTGGTCGCAGCCAAGGGCGGCGTCCCCACGGAGGCCGATGCGCAGCGGAAGGTCCCAACCTCCCTCGAGGGATTCGATTTCGAGTTGACCCACGGCAGTGTGGTCATCGCGGCGATCACCTCCTGCACCAACACCTCCAACCCCAGCGTGATGTTGGCTGCCGGCCTGGTGGCACGTAATGCCGTCCGCAAGGGACTGGACGTCAAGCCGTGGGTGAAGACCAGCCTGGCGCCGGGGTCGAAGGTCGTCACTGAGTACCTCATGCGAGCCGGTGTTCTTGCCGACCTGGAAGCTCTTCGGTTCAACGTTGTCGGGTATGGCTGCACCACCTGTATCGGAAACAGCGGTCCTCTGCCCACGGCGATCAGTGACGCCATTCAGGCGGGATCGCTGGTGGCCGTCAGCGTGCTCAGTGGCAACCGCAACTTCGAGGGACGCATCAGCCCCTTCACCCGGGCGAACTACCTCGCCAGCCCGCCCTTGGTGGTTGCCTATGCCCTGGCCGGGCGCATGGACATTGATTTTTCCACGGAGCCCATCGGTACCGGGCGCAACGGGGAGGACGTCTATCTCAAGGACATCTGGCCGACCAGCGACGAAGTGCGCGCGGCAGTCGCACAGAACGTGACCGCCAAGATGTTCGCCGACCAGTACGCGGACGTGTTCCACGGGGACCACGTGTGGCGTGAGTTGCCGATTCCCGAGGGGAGTCGGTTTGCCTGGGACGAGCAGAGCACGTACGTCCGGCTACCAACGTTCTTCGAGGGCATGCAGATGGCCCCGCCGGCGCCAGCTGACATCCTGGGGGCGCGAGTCCTGGCCAAGTTGGGTGACGTCGTCACCACCGACCACATCTCGCCGGCTGGGACCATCCCGGCAGAGTCCCCGGCCGGGCGCTACCTGATCGAACACGGCGTTCCGGTCGAAGAGTTCAATTCGTACGGCTCACGTCGAGGCAACCACGAGGTGATGATGCGTGGGACGTTCGCCAACGTCCGCCTACGCAACCAGCTGGTGCCCGGGACCGAGGGGGGGTGGACGCGGCACTTGCCGGACGGGATCGAAACCAGCATCTACGACGCAGCGATGCAGTACCAAGCGGACGGTGTTTCGCTGCTCGTCATCGCCGGCAAGGACTACGGGACCGGGTCCTCGCGAGACTGGGCGGCGAAGGGGACGTTCCTCCTGGGCGTGCGTGCGGTGATCGCACAGTCATTCGAACGTATTCACCGCAGCAACTTGATCGGCATGGGGGTGCTTCCGCTGCAGTTCCTGGAGGGCGAAAGCCATCAGAGCCTGGGCCTTTCGGGCGAGGAGACCTACCGTGTCGAGGGGATCGCCGATGGCCTGGCTCCGGGAAGCACGCTGCAGGTCACCGCGGAGGGCAGCGACGGAACTCTGAAGCGCTTTGAGGTCGCCACGCGGATCGACACCGAAATGGAGCTCGACTACTACCGCCACGGCGGAATTCTCCAGTACGTCCTGAGGCAGCTCCTCCAGCGGTGAGTGATCACTCTGCCGGAGCGATCACTCCCGTGACGATCTGGTAGGCCACGGCCAACTGGAAATCGGGTCCCTCGGTGGGATCAAACGGGATTTGGCGGGCGACTCCGAGGTGAGTCGCATCCTCGTCCCCTGATGGCGTGTCGGTCGCCCGGGTTCCTCCGGGATCATCAGCCCTGGGCTCCTGCTCCGAGGCGTCGCGCTTGGGGCGAGGCTCTTCCGCTGGCAAGTGGCGCTCCAGATCCGCCTCGCGGACGACCCCGAAGCTGGTGTCTTCGGCGTAGGCAGCCTTGATCCGGACGGATGGCTGCACCCCCTGCGCCTGAATCGCGTGCCCGTTGGGCGTGTAGTACCGCATGGTGGTCAGCCGCAATCCAGCGCCTCCGGGAAGGTCGACAATGGTCTGCACCGAACCCTTGCCGAACGTCCTGCTTCCCACCAGCGGCGCGCGGTGGTGATCCTGCAGTGCACCGGCGACCAACTCAGCGGCGCTGGCGCTGTACTCGTTGACCAGCACGACGGCGGGTCCGCGTCGCAGCGCTCCCTTGGGGCTCGCACGGACTTCGTTGACCACCTTGCCGCGATGCCGTGTGGTGTAGATGGCACCACCGGGCAGAAACTCGTCTGCGACCGCGGCGGCTTCGTCGACCAGTCCGCCCGGGTTGTTGCGCATGTCGAGCACGATCCCCGTCAACGCTCCGTTGGCCTGCTTGCGAAGCTCGGCCACTCCCTGGAGCAACTCGGTGTGGGTGCCCTCCTGGAATTGCTTGATGCGGATGTAGCCCACATCTTCCTTGAGCAGCTTCACACGGATGCTCGAGACTTTGATCACCTCGCGCTTGAGCTTGAAGTACTTGAGCTTCTCGATCTTCACGCGCCGGACGGTCAGCAACACCTCCGTCCCGGGCTCCCCGCGCATCTGCCGAATGAGCGCGTCGGGGCTCTTGCCTCGGATGCTCACGTTGTCGATGGCGATGATGCGATCGCCGGGTCGGATGCCAGCACGGTGTGCGGGAGAACCTTCGATGGGGGCAATGACCACGACGGCATCGCCGCTGAAGTCGACTTCGACTCCGACGCCGCCGAAGCTGCCCTTGGTGTCGGACTGGAAGATGTCGTAGTCCGCGGCGGGCAGGTACGACGAGTGAGGATCCAGCTCGGCCACCATGCCCTTGATGGACCCCTCGATGAGGCGCGCTCGGTCAACCGGCTCGACGTACTCGTTCTCGATCAGCACGAGCACGCGCGCCATCTGGTCGAGTAGGTCGTACGGGCTCTCGGCTTGGGTCGAAGCGCCGGCCTGATGGGCCGCCCAGGCTCCTCCTCCGAACGCCGTGAGCATGAGCAGTGCGAGCCGACCCGCACTGCGAAGACGGAAGGTGTGCAACGCCATGGCTCGAACATAGGCGCGGACGGAGGCGGGGGGATCCGCTTACTGAAGGCGATCGGCCCGCCGAACTGTTGTCGGACGCGCATCCGATTCATGGTCGCGGAGAAAAAGACCGGTCGAGGAGCGAAAACGCGAGGATTTCTCGCTCTCCGAGCCCGTTGATCAAGGACGCTGTGGGTGGTAGTAAGAAAAGGGGCGGCGTCCGCCGACACCTGCTTACACCGTGACGAGGTCATAACGTGGCCGAAAACGATTCCTCCAACAAAGGTGGCAGCGACAAGCGGAAGCAGAGCCTCTACTTCCCAGAGGTGATGCTGCAGGAAATCAAAGACGAGGCGGCCCGGCTCGACCGTTCGCTGTCGTGGATCGTCCAACGCGCCTGGAAGATGGCGCGGGCGGAGATCCGAAAGATTCCGAGCGTCAACGACATCGGTGACGACGAAGAACCCGATACCGGCTGAGCCGATCGTCGACCACTCGTTCGCACGAAGTCCAGATGGGACGCGGCTCTACGTCCGCCGTCGCATGGGTCCGCGGAACGCGACCGTACTCCTCTGCGATGGGCTGGCGTGCGACGGGTACATTTTCAAGTACCTCTGGGACGATCTCGCACGGGACTTCACCGTGGTTCATTGGAACTACCGGGGTCATGGTCGGAGCGCCCCACCGACTGATCCGCTCAGAGTCACGATCGAGGACCTGGCCTTCGACTTGAATGCGGTGCGGGATCACGTGGGTGATCCTCCGCTCGTCATCGTCGGTCACTCGCTCGGCACCCAAGTTGCGCTCGAGGCGTATCGGCAGCGGCCCGGGCAGGTGCGCGCCCTGGTGTTCCTGTGCGGCACCGTCGGTCGCATCACTCACACGCTTCGCGGGACTGAGTGGCTCGCCCAGGCCTTGCCTGGCGTCATCGAGTGGACGCAGCACCATCCCAAGTTGGCTCGTGGCTTGTGGTCGCGGGTACCCTCGAGCCTGGGGGTTCGAGTGGCAGCCCTCACCGGCGAGATCGATGCCCGCAGTCTGCAGGAGGAAGACATGGAGCCGTACTTCACCCACGCTGCAGACCTCGACGTCTTGCTGTTCCTGCGCATGCTGGCGGCGGCTGGCGAGCATTCGGCAGAGGACGTGCTGCCGACGGTGGAGGTTCCCGTGCTGGTGGTGGCGGGCGAGCGGGATTCGTTCACTCCTCCCGAGCAGGCAGAGGCCATCGCCGCCGCGCTTCCCAGAGCCGAGCTGTTGATGATTCCGGGCGCGACCCACGTCGCCCCGCTCGAGCAGCATGAGCTGGTTGCGCTGCGGCTGGAGAAGTTCTTCACTGACTGCGGGTTGTCGTGAGTGCACTGAACAGACTCGCGGTGCTGGCTCTGCTCGCGGTCTCGTGTGACCGGGGGAGTCCAGCTCCCGCCCCGACTACGAGTGTCGGGCTAGCCGCTAGCTCGGACCCGGCCGCGAGCGCCAGCTCGTCCGCGAGCGCAGCAGCTCCGGACCGGTCCGCGGACAGTCCGACTTCGGGAACGGAACTCGCTTCGGTCTCCGAGCTCACGGTTCGGGAGGGGCAGCTGTCGGGCAAGCTGGGCGGTTCGCCCGCCACCCAAGTGACGATCATTCTCTCCACCAAGCAGCTTCCGCTCGCGTACGGGCCGCCCGTGGCCTTCCACCGAGTGGCGGAGCGCATCCAGCCGGGTCTGACGCTCCTGACCCGGCTGCGGGTCTTTCGCTTGGCCGAGTTGTCCGCGGCCGCCTCGGACGATGCCACGCGTCGGTATTTGGAGAACAATGCTCGCGTGCTGGCCGACGGCACGGTGCGTGCTGCAGTCGTGCACCTGCCGGCTACTCCCCTG
>CAZSVU010000165.1:0-18279 GCA_964610275.1 uncultured Polyangiaceae bacterium
CGCAACGCGAAGTAGGTCGCGATCCCGCCGGTCACCACCAACACCGCGACCACCAGAGTGGCCCAGACCCAGATCCGGCGACTGGCGCGCGCGCCTCTCGCAGTCGGCGCTGGCGAGATCACCATGGCCGGTTGGGCAGCAACCACAGCCGCCACCGACCGCGAAACGGGCGACACCGGGGTCGACGCATCGGGATCCGCACCCTGCGGCGCGCCGTCGTGGTCGGCCAGAGTGGACACGTCACAAACGATCTGCGTCGCAGTCACCGCAGAGGCGAGATGGCCCGTGGGAAGGCGCCGCGCAGGGAGGATCACCGGCGGGGGGGCTGGCGCAGCGGGCGGCGGAAGATTGCGTTCCCACGCGTCGAGGACCGCGGCGAGGTGGTCCAGGGCCGTCGCGCGTTGGCGTGAATTGGGGTGCAGCCCCCGAGCGATCGCCTCTTGCAGCACGGGCTCGTCGAGGCCGAAGTCACTGAGCGGTTTCGCCCCGCCGGCCAGCGCCTGCTGCACCAACAACTCGCGCTCGTTGGCGCGCAGCGCGGCCGCCGCGGTCAGCATGGCGTAGAACGTCGCGTGCAGCGCCCAGGCGTCGTCCTCAGGCCGAGGGGTGGCGCCCTTGAGTCGCTCGGGGGTAACGTAGCCGCCCATGGCGGGTGACGTGAAGTGCGCCAGCACGGGCGCGATCACCCGTCGCTTGGGCTTGGCCACGATGCTGCGCGGCGAGATCCCGCCGTGCACGATCCCGTGGCTGCGCAGGAATTCGACGGCATCGATGAGCCTAAGCAGCCAGGCCACCGCCTTGAACGGCAACAGCGGGCCGTAAGCGAGCTCTTGATGGAGAGTCCGACCGCGCACGTACTCCGCCACGACCGCGGCAGCCTTCCGGTCGGTGGATCGTCGCGGTAGCTCGGCGTCGCGCGGGTCGACGATGACGTCGAAGATCGTCGACAGGTGGGGGTGACGCTCTTCTCGCACCCGCTCGTACGCAGGCGCCTCGCGCGCGGGAACTAGGCCGACGGCAACCGTGCGAGCCGTGCGTTCGTCCACCGCCAGCCATCGGGTGGGGGGCTCCGCCCACTCGAACGCACCCACGAATCGATAGCGCCCGGCAAGCGGAGACTCGGGACCATTCATCGCTTTGGCTGCCAGCCCTTCGAACAATAAGCCGGACGAGTCTACCAGACCGCAACCTCGGCTCGAAGCCGGCGGCTCGCGTTGGCAACACGGCCGGAACCCTCCCTCCCCGTGTCTCCGGCCGCGAATCCACCCCGTCCAGCAGCAAAGTGGCCGAAATTCGTCTCGGCGGCTAGCTTGGATGTCGCTCGTTGTGGCCGTTTCCTGCTGCCACGTCCTCCGATCTTGTGGACTCAGTGCAGACCGGCACATGATTGGATGTTTTCATATGTGTTACCAGCGGCCGACCCTGCCAGCGGAGCCCGGCGCATGACGGAGTGGATGCTGAGGCGTCAGGGTGGTCGTGCGGTCGGGCCGGTGCCGACCCGCGCACTCGTCCGCGGAATCAAGCTGGGCAAGGTCCCTCGAGACACCGAAGCTCGCGAAGTCGCAGGGGGAGCCTGGTTGCCTCTGGCGTCCTACGATGAGTTCTACGAGGCGCTGGGGCTCGATGAGGACGCGACACGTGTCGTCCAGACGCCGTGGTTCGCTGGCCAGGACGCCGACGTGGACGACCTCAGCGATGCCGACGAGGATGCGGTGGCCACTCGCGTCTGGGCGGCCCTGTCCCACTCGGTGCTGCCGCCCGGCGCGCACCCCTACGCTGGCGCCCCCGCCCCGCTGCCGCCGGCCGCAGGCCGGCCCGCGGGGCCCCCGCCAACGGGGAGTGACTACGGCGACTACGACCGTCTCACTCCAGATGTCGCTCCACCACCCGCTCCGCTGCCGCCGCCAGCACCTCCCGCTCCGCCCGCGCGCAAACCCGTCGACCCGTTCGCTGCCACACTGGCCGCCCAAGCCAAGCTCGGTGATGCAGCCGACGACGACGCGGTCACGGCGCTGATGGAGGCTCCCAGCGAGCAGCAGCCGGCGCTCTTCGACGCCGACTCCGACGAGAGCAGCAGCAGCGTATCCAGCAAACCCAGCCTCGCTCCGCTCCCGGCGGCTGGAAAACCCGCCCGCCAGGAGGCCGCGATGCGTGGTGGCGCCCTCGCCGGCTCACGCCCTTCCCGGCCGCGGCGGCCCAGCTCACCCACGCTGCCCGGTCGCCGAGGCTACGTGCGCGGGCCCCAGCTGCCCGTGGAGAGCGCCGACGAGCACACCGTGCCGGCAATGCGCTACGTGCAACAGATCAACACGCGCCGCACCTCGCTGCTGATCGCGGTGAGCGTCGCCTTCGTGGTCTCCCTGGCCGCGATCGTGGTGCTGCTGCTGCTGCGGTGAGCTCAACCGCCATCGCGGTGCTTCTCGTCGAGTCTCCGCAGCCCTTCGAGGACCAGCGACTCGACCCCGACAGAAATCGTGTGCTCCGTGGGTTGGAAGCTCGGATCGAGCGCAAACGAGCCCTGCGTCAACCCGAGCAGCTCATAGAACGCTGCCTGACCCACCTCGTCACCGCACACCGCATGCGCGACCTGGCCCGCGTCGAAGTGGACTTCCCCCTCGACCCCGTCGCCGCGCAAGGTCAAGCGCCCACTCTTCCTCCCTTGGGACAGGATCTGGGACAGATCCGGCAGGCCCATCTCGGACAGCGAGCCCGAGATGCCTGCCTTGGCCGCTGCCTGGGATTTGGGCCCCCCGACGCGGCGCAGCTTCGCCGCCAGCACGTCGCCGCTGGTGGGCTTGACGACGTAGTCCTGTGCGCCGAGAGCGAAAGCGCGATCGATGGCCGCGGTATCCGATGCTCGGGCGACGAAGATGAACGGGATGTCGCGCGTCGCCTCGGTCTTGCGCAGCTGAGCCAGAAGCTCGAACCCGTCGAACGGCTGCAGCTCCGCCTCGGAAAGGACAAAGCTCACCGGCGAGGACTCCACGAACTCGAGGGCCTGCACCCCGCTGCGCGCGACCTTGACGTCAAACCCCTGGGCCACGAGCCTGAGCTCCATGATGGTCGCTTCTTCGGGAGCTGGCTCGACCAGCAGCACCATGGGCCGGTCCGTGCTGAGCCTCCGGCGCAGGTTCTCTCCCGCGATGGTCTGCACGAGTAGGTCGACGATGTCCGGATCGAACAGGCTGCCCTTGAACTCGCCGAGGACCTTGAGCGCCTCCCCGGCGGTCAGCATGCGACGGTAGGGATTGCGAGGATTCAGAGTGAGGTCGGAATACGCATCAGACAGCGCCAGCACCCTCCCGCCGACGGGGATCTGCTTTCCCTTGAGCGCCCGCGGAAACCCCTGGCCGTCGAATCGTTCGTACATGGCAACCACGGCGCCGGTGGCGCTGGCGGGCAACTCGATGCTCTCCAGCAACCGGAGCGGGGTCTGATACAGCTTCTGCGCCGCTGAACGGTGCGTCGCGTACTGCCTGAGGTTGATGGCCGTCAGGTGGTAGTCCACGGGCTTGCCGAGGTCGTGCAGGTTGGCCGCCACGGCGGCACTCACCGCGGCGGCGTCATCCATGCCCATGCGCTGGACGATCTGCCGGGACAGCCGTGCCACCGAAGCCGAGTGACCGCGGAATTCGTCGCGTGCATTTTCGTTGAGTGCCACCAGGACGTGCAGCATCTCCGCCAGATCGCCCAGACGGCGATCGGGCGACGGAGCCTGTGGGGCCTCCGTGCGCAGCCCGTCCGCAGCGGCACTGGGCACGCTCCCGGTCGGTACCGCGTTGCCGAGGGCCAGGGGGGCGGGCTCGAGAGGAGTGAGGTCCGGTACGGTAGTGGGAGCAGCCGCACCGGGTGCTGCGGGCGGGGGCTCCAGCCCTGGGGGTGCAGGTACGACTGGCGCCGAGGCCACGGCGCCAGGTCTCAGAGCAGCCGGTGGCGGCCGCACGGACGCCGCGCCTGGAGTCTCGCCAATGGGCTGCGCCATCTGGTCGGCGCGGAGCAGATCGCGAGCGGACTGCATCTGCGTGAACGTCTCCACGGCGATGTTGACGAACGCCTGGATCTCACCGCGGTACCACCTGCGAATGGCCGCCTCCACTGCCGCCGGCCGTGCCAGATAGGCTCTGAGGCCACGCACGCCAGCGGCCACTGCGATCTGCTGGACGTGATCCGGCACGCCCGCGTCCGGCGTGACGACGGACAACTCGCGCTTATTCCGGTCATACCGGATGGGCACGCAACAGAGCTTCCGGGCGGTTTCCTCGGTGAGCTTTCGCAGCGCCTCATCGGAAACCATGAGCTGCGCAAGCTTGCTGGCCGTCAGATACTGCGTGCGCGTCTTCTGCGCGATCATCCGCAGCAGGGCGTTCTCGTCGATCACCCCCAGGTCGAGCAGCGCCTCCTCGATCCGAACGTCCTCACGCTTCATGCGCATGAGGACCTCCATGTAGCGGTGCTGGGAGAGACGTCCCTCCGCCACCAGTTGCTCGCCGAGCCAGGTCGGTGAGTGCATCTAGAGTCACTATCTTATCGAGTGTGGCCACCATGGGGTCAATCAATCCGCGTCCGCCCCACCCCACTCGGGAGAAAACTCGGTCAATCAGGGAGCTTCTCTGGTGCGCCGGCTGCTCGCGTCCACCACGCCCAGCGTTCCGGCCGCCAGCCTGGCCACAGCTGGACGGCGAAGCACGAGAGCGGCCACTCGGGTGGACCCCCGATCGCAGGGCGTCCAAGCCCGAGAATGCGGGGCTCCAGCTCGGTTGTGAACTTTCAGTGCAATCGCCCGAGCGCGCTGACGGCCGGTTGACGTGAAATTGTCGAACTTCTAGCTTAGGCTAGATTGGATACCATCCGTTTCAGCCGCGCGAGCGGCAATCCATCCCCCGCTGCGACGTCGTCTCCGAGCGTCCTCTCGATCGAGGCGAGGTAGCAGTCTCTTCCGGCGGGCCTTGACCGCGCGCATGACCAGAGACCGCGACAACCCAATGCACCCAGACGTGTGGTACGTGTCAGTCGAGAATCGGACCGTCGGACCAGTCACCACGGAGCTCATCATGCGGGGGCTGGAGTCGGGGAAGGTCCCGCACGATGCGATGGTCTGCCCGGTGGGAGCGACCGACTGGAGCTGGGTGTCCACGGTCGAGCCCTTCGTGGACATTGTCCGGCAAAGTCAGCCGCCACCACCGGTCGCAGCAGCGCCCCCCCCCGACGACGACTACGAGGACGAAGAGACGCTGGTGCTCGACAAGAAGAGCGCTGCGCCAGATCGGCTTCCCCCAGTCCACACCGAGTCGGACGACCCGTACCAGGACAGCGTGCCTTCGCTCTACGGCATGGACGTAGCGTTCGCCAAGGCAGCGGCGGCCGCTCCGCCCCATTTCCCGTCGCGGCCCCCCGACCCGGTGCCCCCGGTCGCTTCCCCCAGCACGCCTGCGGAGCCGCACGCCGAACCACGGGCTTCCAGCACCCTTCCTCCCCCGCCGCTGCCGCCGCCCAGCTCGACGGTGCGCTCTTCCGCACGCGTGCCGCCACCGCTCACTCCGCTTCCGCCCCCCGGAAGCGCTCAGGAGCCGACCGAAGAGCGGACGGCCTCGTTGCCACCTCCCCCACTTCCCCCCACTGCCAGGACTGATGACGAGGAGGACGGGATCGACATCACGATCGATCTGGACGACGACGCGCGCGTCAAGCCCGGCGAGATCGACTGGACGCATCCGTTCGTCGAGCAGCTGGACCTCCCTCGCGGCTGCACGCTTCCCGAGGACTCGGCACTGCTGGCTAGCCTGGCGCAAGCCAGCACCAGTGTGCTGATCGAAGAGGATGCGATGTGGAACCTCGCGCTCTGCATCTCGTTTGGGTCGATGGCGGTGGCGACCATCGCTGCAGATCGGTTCTTCGAGACGGTCATGGACGAACACGCCGAGGAGCGCCTGGCCTGGATCACCCGGGTGCTCCTCAGTAAAGGATTCATGCCGTCGGGAATCCCCCAGGAGAACGGGTTGCGCGGCGTCCGGATGCTGCGAGACAATTGCCCGGACGACCTTCGGGTGGCCCTGGAGCGACACGTCCTGAGCTGAGCCGCACGCGGCTGAGCGGGCATCGCTCGACCGCCAAGCCACGAAGTGAGCCTCCTTGACCCAGTCTGTGTCGCATGGCACTGGCGTTTGGCACATCTCGGGTCACTTGTGCCAGTGGCCAAGTGGGCTTGCCGACGAATCTTCCTGTACTGTACTGGCAGAAATCCGGGGTCCCGCCGAGGCTCCCAGGATCGTGCCACTCGGCACAAACTTGGCACATTCCGCACCGGCGCTCTTCGCACCGGGCGCTCCTCGGCCCCGAAGTGCTAGTCTGATGCGGTCCAGGCTCAGAGGGGACACGGTGTTGGAGCCGGGGTCTGCGGTCACACTGGATCCGCCGCCGTACCCCTGCGACAGAGCTGCCGACGCCAGGAAGTCCAAACTTCGAGCCCCGGTCGATGCGAGTCCATTGCGCGGTAGCCTCTGTCGTGGCCCTGAGCCTGCTCGCTTCCACGCGAGCCTTCGGGCAGCTGGACGTCGAGCGCTTCAAGCCCGCCGTGACCCATGACGGCTGGATCAACGCCGAAGGCGCAGGCGTCCGCGATCCGTCCGACCCCTTCGAGTTCGCGCTGCTAGCCAACTTCCAGCACAGTCCGTTGGTCCTCGTGGATCGAAGCGGCGAAGTCGCGAACCGTTTCGTGAGCCGCCGCGTCGGCATCGATGTGCTCGCTTCGGCCACGGTGGCTGGCCCCGTCGCCATTGGAGTGGGCTTCCCGTTCTTCTTGGCGCAGGAGGGCGACTTCGATCCGTCTCCGAGTGGCGTGGGCGATCTTCGCATCGTGCCCAAGCTTCGCCTCTGGGACGATCGAGAATCCGTGGGCGTCGCGCTGTTGGCCGAGGTGCGAGCACCGACTCACGCTGGAGACTTCGGCGGTGCCGGGCACGGGATCGTGCTCGCCCCGCGCGTGGCGATCGAGCATCGATTCAGCGGTGGATTTCGCCTGGGTTTGAACGCCGGACTGCTCTGGCGCGAGCGCACGACGTTCCACAACGTCGATGCTGGCAGTGAAGTGACCTACGCACTGGGGGCGGAACACCGGCTGGGCGGGCTGAGCGGGAGGACCCGCGTTGCCGCGGAGGTCAACGGCGCCGTGGGACTGCACGACCGCGGCAGCGAAGAGCTTCCGCTGGAGCTGCTCGGATTGCTCGGACACCGTCCGGACCCGCTGTGGGAGCTGGTACTCGGCCCCGGGGTGGGGATCGTGCCGGGCTATGGTGTCCCCACCTACCGCGTGTTCGCCGGCGCGCGCTTTGCACCCACGTTCAACGATTCGGACTACGACGGCATTCCAGACCAGCGAGACGCCTGCCCGCGATCCGCCGAGGACCTCGACCGGAACGAAGATCACGACGGCTGTCCCGAGGAGGACCCGGATTCCGACGGCGACGGAGTGCGCGATCGGGACGATCAATGTCCGCTCGCGCGCGAGACCATCAATGGTATCGACGACGAAGACGGTTGTCCGGACTCGGGGGCTCCCAATGTCATCTACGAAGAAGGCGAGCTCAAGGTCCTCGATTCCGTGCAGTTCGAGCACGCTTCGGCGAATATCAGCCGGGAGTCCTTCGTCTTGTTGGATCAGGTGGCACTCACGATCAAGGCCAACCCACGGTTCAAGCGCGTGAGCATCGAGGGTCACACCGATGCCACGGGCCCCGACTACGCCAACTACTTGCTCAGCTGGCAGCGTGCACATGCGGTACGGCGCTACCTGATCCGCCAGGGAGTGAGCCCTCACCGGTTGGCCGCCAAGGGTCACGGCTCGCGTCGGCCTCGCGTTGCCGGCAACAGCCCCGAAGCACGGGCGCGAAATCGCCGCGTCGAATTCATCGTCCAGGAGTGAAGAGGATGAACCGTTCATCAGGATCGCATAGACCGCTGCCGGTGCTGCTCGGAGTGGCACTCGCGCTGGGTGCACTGTCCAGCAGCGCCGAAGAGCCAGCCGAGACCCCCGAACCCGCTGCCGCCCAGCCAGCCCTCACGCCGCTGGGCAGGGCACGCCAGGCCTTGTCGGGTCTGCGTGACGACGCCGCCCGGTCGGGCCTCAAGCTCACCAAGCAGGCGACCGCATCCGCGCCCGACAGTCACCGCGTCGTGCTGCAGGCGTCACCGTTTCAGTTCGCATTCTACGCTGACGGCGGACCGCTGCTGGCCCCCCTGGCCACCGCCCCGGGCTTCCGCTACGCGAGCCGTTCGGTGCAGTTCCCCGACCCGTACACCGGAATCCTCTTGCGGGCGAAGAAGTGGGGGGCGGTCAAACCCACCACCTCCGCGAACGACTACTTCGAACGTCTGCGGCAACTGGGAGCTGGCGCCAAGTCACTGCCCAAACACCTGCGTCGCGAGGCAGAAGTCGTCGTGTACACCCTGGACGGCAATGCGGACGGCGATGTCGACGGCGCCGACAAGAAAGCTCCTCCCGCCCTGGCCACGGTGCACAACGGCGACTTCGCACTCCTGCGGATACTGCATGGGACGGAGCCGACGGACGGTGGCCCGGCGTCCAGGACGACGCAAACCGTGGTCGCGTCGGGCGTGCGCGCCTGGGTGGAGGACTCGGACACCTTGGTGAGTGGGAAGAAGCCCGAGCCCCTGTTCCTCTACCGGCTTTCCGAGCAACTCGCTGAATTCGATCTGAATGGCGACGGAGACCGGAACGACCAACTGCTGTTCGGAGACTCGGACGGCAACGACAAGCTCGACGAAATGGAGAACGACGCACTCTTGAAGTCGAACACCCGTCCCACCACGGATCTCGTCGACAACCTGAATCTCGACGCTCGCCTGGGCGGTTCGAGCACTCAGCCTGATCTCAGACGTCGCCTTCTGGCGGAGCATCCCAGCTGGAGCACGGACGAGGTCAATCAGTTCATCCACAATGCCATCTACCGCGTCGATGTCCGCCTGCTGATCGAATACGACGACGTTGCCCGCCAGGTGCGCGTGCGCAAGCGCCTGTTCGGCCACGCGGATTTCAGGAACGCGCTCATCCGCCTGCGTGGGCTGACGCCGTAGCGTCGACGACCGGCTCACGATCCGCGCTAGCGCGGGGCTTCGACCTGCTCGCGCACCGCTTCCAACAGTTCGTTCGCGGCGAACGGCCGCCGCAGCGCTGCGTCCGAAGCGTCCGTCGCGGTGTTACTGGCGACGTAGACCGCTCGGGCTTGGGGTTGGGTGCACTGCGCGAGCCGAACCAGCTCCCAGCCGGCCATGTCCGGAAGGTGCTCGTTCGTGAGCACTAGATCGATGGTCCCCGCACGCGCCTGGCACACCAGCAGCGCGGCGAACCCGCCGTGGGCCCGGAACACTTCGTGGCCGTTCGCTTCCAGGATCTGCGAGGTGACTTGCCGAAGCACGTCGTCGTCATCCACCACCAGAATGACCGCCATGGGCGGACTAGTGTCCGACCGATCGAAGCCCCACGCAATGTGCTCTGCGGTGCGGTCCGTCAGTCCGGCTCGGCCGTCGCGCGTCCCTTGACGCCCCACCGCATGTTCACGCGGAACTTGCCTTGCCAGTGGGGCTTGGACCCGCGTTGGCCGGAGCAGGCTGCGTCGTCGGGCGTCGCGGGACTGGTTGGGGATGCAGCAGGTCTACGGCGCTGATGAGCGGCTCCCGAGCTGACGCTCGGGAGCTAGCGGGATGCAGCAGGTCCACGGCGCTGATGAGCGGCTCCCGAGCTAACGCTCGGGAGCGGGCTGGTGCTGCCCGAAGTGCCCCCCCTCCGCTCTGGCACTCCGGGCAGCTGCACCGGCCAGCCGAGGCTCGACCGGCACCGATACGATAGGCCCGCTCTGCGGTGTTCTCAATGGGGTTGCGCACCGCGCCGCCCCCGTTCGACATTAGGGTCTCGATCCGCCAGCACCGACTTCCCCGAATCACGCCTTTCAGTGGCCCAGCGTCGCCCCGCCGCTCACCGTCCGAGCTCGCCCCAGGTCCCAGCTGGGCGCTGTGCGCTCGACACCGATTTGCGGCTAGACCAGTTGGCCGATGTGGCCAGACTGGAAAGCCATCGCAAGGAAGTCCACCGGCCGCTCTATCACGTACACAAGTGGTGGGCGAATCGGCTCGGCTCGGTATTTCGCGCCATCGTGCTCGCCGGCAACTCCCCGCCGGGAACGGACCTCCTGGCCGAGTTCTACCAGCCACGGTCTTTCCCGGGGCGCATCGTGCTCGATCCCTTCATGGGCAGCGGCACGACGGTCGGCGAGGCGCTCAAGCTCGGCTGCCAGGTCATCGGCGGCGACATCAACCCCGTTGCGACCTTCCAAGTCGAGCAGGCGCTGCAAGACCAAGACCAAACCCGACTCCGATCCGCCCTCGACCGACTGGAAGCCGTTGCCCGGAAAGAGATCCTGCCCCTGTATGCATCGAGCTACGGCGGCATCCCAGCCCAGGTACAGTACGCCTTCTGGGTCGAGGTGCTGCCCTGCCCGGAGTGCGGCGCCAGTTCGCGACTCTTCGATCGCTGGATTTTCGCCGCTGACGCCTACCCGCAGCGCCGTCCCTGGGCACAGGCCCTCTGCCCCGCGTGCAACGAGCTCGTGCGGGTGGACCAGCGCGAGCAGATGGCATCCTGCGCAACCTGTCGGCACGCGTTCGCACCAGCTTCCGGTCTAGCCACTCGACTGAGCTTCGAGTGCGAGAGCTGCGGCCGATCCGCGCGCATTCTCGAGGTACTCTCGACGCTAAACGCGCCACCCAGCCACCAGATGTATGCGCTCATGCTGCGTTTGCCTGACGGACGACGTGTGTACAAGCGGCCCGACGATGCGGATCTCGCCCTCTATGCTCGCGCCAAACGCTCCCTGGCTCGCAGTCGGCTGTCCTTGCCCACGGCTCGGATCCCGCACGGCCACAACACGGACCAGGCGCGTCGACACAACTACACGCACTGGCGTCAGCTGTTCAACCACCGTCAACTGCTGGCCCTCGGCCGACTGCTCCGCGGGATTCAGACCGAGCCGGATCTCGCGGTCCGAGAGGCGCTCCTGCTGCTCTTCTCCGGCGCGCTCGAGTTCAACAACATGTTCTGCTCGTTCAAGGGCGAGGGAACCGGCGCCGTGCGGCACCTCTTTGCGCACCACATCCTGCGCCCCCCACGTACTCCGCTGGAGGCCAACCCGTGGGGACCGCGCGGCAGCAGCGGCTCGTTCTTGACCCTGTTCGACCGTCGACTGGTGGCCGCGCGCTGCTACCGCGAGGCACCGTTCGAGTTGCGCCCGCGCCGCGGCCGAGGCGGGCGTGCTTCCGCCGAGAAGGTGTTCGGGCTCAGTGCGCCTCTGCGCCCAAAACTGGCGCACTCCTTTGCCGACCTCACCACGCACCGGGCGAACGTCTGGCTGCTCACGGGCGATTCGAGCCGGCTGCCACTGCCAGCCCGTAGCGTCGATCTGGTAGTGACCGATCCGCCGTACTTCGACAACGTTCACTACTCGGAGTTGGCCGACTTCTTCTACGCTTGGCTCAAGGGGCCACTCGGCCGAGCACGGGCCCCCTTTCGTCGGCCCACCACCCGCAGCAAACGCGAGGTGCAGGGCGTCACCGCGGTGGAATTCGGGGCGCGTCTGCGTGACGTGCTGGGCGAATGCGCACGTGTGATGAAGCCCGAGGCCGCCCTCGCGCTGACCTTCCACCATTCCCGTTTCGAAAGCTGGCACCAGCTGGCTGATGCCATCCGTGGCGCCGGGCTTCGGGTCGTGGCCGCCCATCCGGTTCTCGCGGAAATGGTTGCCGCGTCTCCCAAGCGCCGCAGCAAGGATCCCATCCAGCTCGATTCGGTGGTCGTGTGCCGGCTCGCTCACACGCTTCCGCCCGTGACTCGCCCCCGACCGAGCCTGGGTACCGTGCGCCAGCGGACAGAGCGAGCTGTCCGCCGACAGCTTCAGGCAGGGGTGCGGCTCAGCCGCGGCGACCTGCGAGTCATGCTGATGGGCGAAGTGCTGGTGGCGTTCGCGGACTCGGACTGGCCCGAGCGACACCGCGGATGCTCCTTCGAGGCCACGCTGGAGGCTGCGCTCGACCGTTTCGCACACCGCGTCGCCAACCCCACGTGACAGGCTCTGGATTCACCCCGCGTCGCGCTCGGTGCTCGATCGGAGGGTGCCGCTGATCTCCAGCCCGTAGTCGAGGGCAGCCAGGATTTCGGCGTCGCGTGCCGGCTTCGCCAGCACGACGTGCGCGGATCGTATCGCCGGGTGATCCGCCCAGGATGCGAGCCTTCCCGAGTACACGAGGCGAGTCACGTGGGGGAAGCGCTCGCGCACCACCTCCAAGAGCGCGAGCCCTCCCATTCCTGGCATCGCCAGGTCGACGACCAACACGTCGTAGCTGCTCGTGCCCAACTCGTCGAGCGCCTCCTCTGCGCTCGTCACCGTGGTCGAGGTCCAGCCTGGTCGACGTCTCCGCAGGGTGCGCCGCAGCGCCGCCAGCAGGGTCGCGTCGTCGTCGACCAGCAAGAACCTGGGGGCCCTGGGCGCCGACTTGGAGGGCCCCACGCTGCGTGGTTCTTGCGTCTCGCTCATGGCGTCCCCTTCGGCGTGCCACCAAGCGCCACCGCACCCACGCTGCCCCCCGCCGGTGTTCGCCCTGTCACGATCACTCGCGCGCCCAATCCCTCGAATCGTCGCAGTATCGCATCCGGACCAGCCCTCACACCAGAATGAAGCGTGCACCCACATTGTAGGTGCATATGCTGCGGGAGGTGTCGTCCGTCGAACTCGCTCACTTCCGGAGCGAAAGATCGCTGAAATTATGGCTCGACCGACCACCGGTCGCCCAGGCGACATCGTTGGGTGACCGCCAGTGTCGTACCAACCAGGACGGTCCCACCAGCCGGCACGCCTGCGGTGAGCTCTGCCGGCAAAGGCCCGCTCACGGCGCCATCGCAGGTCCCGGAAGGGAAGCCGCTCGACGTCGTCGCACCGCTGCGGTGTCCAACGCGAGAGGCGCCGCTCCGACGAGTGACGCCTCCACGCGCCGCGCCCTGCGCGACGACCGCCGCTACCGACTTCAGCCGCCGGCGCCGCCCGCGCCGCCGTCGCCCTGTGACATCAGCGCAGCCACGCAGGTCATGACCGCTCCCCATTCTGCCTCGCACCCTTCCGACGTGGGCGCACCCGTGGTCGAGTCGCAGGTGATGTCTGGATCCGGTCCTGTGCACGTGTACAACCCGTCGACTGCCTCACTGCAGGCCGCGCCCAACATGGGAAGCCCCTGTTGGCAGGCCGCCTCGTTGGGCAAGAACGTCGCCAGAGTCGGACAGGCCGCCGCGACGAGCTCCGGGCAGATCTGCGCGATGCCCAAGGCAGCCCCGCCGGCGGCGCCACCTTCTGCCGGACCGCCACCGGACGTGCCGCCGGTGCCTTCTGCCGGACCGTCACCACCGCCGCCGGTCGCATCACCGTCGCTACCATCGTCACAGGCCATGGCCGTGGTCATGGCAAGACACCCGCAGGCAAGCAGTGAGGCAAAACGAATGAAGTTCTTCATGATTGGCTCCGTCTGATCGCCCCCCGAACTCACTGGGCAGCCCATCCTGTCCCCGTGCCACAGAAAACTATGGGCACAACGGATCGGTGTCAATGGAACTTGCCTGGTACGAAGAATGCAACCGGCGAGAATCCTTCAATTAACCTCTTGACCCCAGAAGTGCCGCAGAGCATTCATTCCGCACGCCGACTCTGTAACTCGTCAGCTTCCGACCCTCGTGTGACGTTGCCTGACAGGCGTGTGACCTTGGCGAGTCCGGCACGAATTGGGCACCCGGGCCTCGCCTTCTCTTGAAACGATCACTGGATGACCGAGCTCCAGCGCAGCGAGTTCCTGTACGCGTACCAGGAATTGGTGCCATCTGACTGGCATCTGCAGCCCCACACGCACTCCCACCATGAGTTGGTGGTGATCCTCGCTGGGAGCGAGCGTTCGAGCTTCATGGGCAAGACCTGGATCGCCCGCCCGATGGAAGTGCTCTTCTTCCCTGCCGGCCAGACACACGAGGAGTGGGCGGTCCGTGACCAGGAGCTCTCGAAGCTCGTGCTGGGCTTCAGCTGGAGCGGCTATCGCCCCGGGATGCCCGTGCACCTGCCCGACGCGGATGGTCGGCTGCAGCGGCTCACCCGATGGCTGGAGCAAGAGGGCCACGCCACCTTCCGCACGGCCCGGAGCTTCCGCAACACGCTGCTCCGTTCCGTCCTGGCGGAGTACGGACGGGTAAGCGAAGCGTCCGGCTGGGGCTCTGAACAGCACACCGAAAGCCCTGTGGTCGAGGCCGTGCAGGAGTTCGTGCAGCGCCGGCTCGCAGACGCCTTCACTCTGGACGATCTCGCCAAGCACGTCGGCTTGAGCAAGTACTACCTGGTCCGGTCCTACCGCTCGCTCACCGGCCTCACGCCGATGGATCACGCACGACTCATCCGACTCGAGGCCGCGCGCAATCTACTCCTGACGACCACGCTCCCACTCAAAGCCATCGCCCCCAAGGTTGGCTTCGCGAGCGAGTACCACCTCTCCCGTCTGCTCCGCAGCCGCCTCGGCGTCGGCGCCCGCGAACTCCGCCGCCGTTCCGCTTCCCCCACCTCCTCCGTCCCGCCCCCCGCCGAATCCGGCCTTCCCCCAGTCGCCGGCGAAGGCCACCTCACATTGGAGGAGTTGGCGCGGCGGGTGGCGGGCTGACGGCGCAGAACCGGAGGTTCTGCGCCCGCTCAAAAAAGACCGCCCGCAAGCGCAGCGAGCGGGCTTCCCAATCCATCTCCGTTCCCCCCTGCTGCTGCCCAACCACAAGCGCCACGGCGGGCTTCCGCGCCGGCCCCGCGCGGATCCATTCCCCGCTTCCCCTCGCAAACCAACCCCCAGAAATGGCCGGAATCCCGGCCATTTTCTCCGGATCGCGCAGCAGCCCCTCGCCGGTGCCCGCTCCGTGCACCAAATCGCGCAACCGGATGTGAGGCTGGCCGATGGGGAGGTCTCCACCGGGCGCAAGCGGAAGCGCTCCGGCCGCCCGCACTGCGCTCGTCATGCAGATCCTGTTCGATCGCGGCACTCTACTGCTCGAAGACCCGATTTCGCGTCGACACGTCGAAGCGCTACCGGGTGTGCTGTACGACCCGCGGGTAGCGTGCCATCGAGCCCCCGCCTGGCGGTATGAGGAAATCGTCAAGGCGCTTCGCAGCCAGCGCATCGCGTTTTCGGATGCAGTCTTCTCGAGGACAAAGTCGGCTGAGAGGCCCGCCCGAGCGTGGCAGCCGGTCGAGCTCCGACCCTATCAGCAGGCGGCGCTTCTCGCCTGGCGGACGGGCGAGCACCGGGGAGTCCTGGTCCTGCCCACCGGCAGCGGCAAGACGCGCGTCGCGTGCGCGGCGATGGCTGCAACGAGTACGCGAGCACTGTGCCTCGTTCCCACCCGCGCGCTGCTCCACCAGTGGCGCGCCGAACTCGCTCGCCACTACTCCGGCCCGGTGGGGTGCCTGGGCGACGGCGAGCGCAGGCTCGCGGCAGTGACGGTCACCACGTTCGAGTCAGCGTATCGGAGAATGCCGCGAATCGGCAATCGATTCGACCTTCTGGTGGTCGACGAGGCGCATCACTTCGGCGGCGGCATCCGCGACGAAGCGCTGGAGATGTGCGTCGCTCCCATGCGCCTCGGGCTCACGGCTACCCCGGCCGGCAACGACGCTTCCGAGCGGGTGACCGAGCTCATCGGGCCGGTCGTGTACGAGCTCACCATCAACGATCTGAAGGGGCGCTGGCTGGCCGACTTTGACCTGGTCGTGCTGCGCCTCCGGCTCCACCCGGACGAGCGTCGGCGGTACGACGCTGAAATCGGCGCGTTCCGGCAGGTCTACCGAGACTTCCGTGCGATGAGCCCCGGGGCATCCTGGCAGGAGTTCGTCGCCGCGGCTTCGCAGTCGGCCGAGGGCCGGTCCGCCCTGGCCGCGTGGCGCCAGGCGAGGAGGCTACTGGCCTTTCCGCGCTCCAAGCGCGAAACGCTGGGGTCGCTGCTCGAACGCCATCGCGAGAATCGCGTGCTCGTCTTCACCACGGACAACGAGAGCGCCTACGAAATCGGCCGCGAGCACTTGATCATGCCCATCACCTGCGACATCACGCGTCGCGAGCGGGAGCAGGCACTCGAGTGGTTCCGCCGTGGAACGCTCCGCCAGCTGGTCTCGGCCCGAGTGCTCAACGAAGGCGTGGACGTTCCCGACGCAGACGTCGGTATCGTGGTGGGCGGCGCCCTCGGAGAACGGGAGCACGTCCAGCGGGTGGGAAGGCTCTTGCGGCCGCGCCAGAGCAAGCGCGCACTGGTGTACGAGCTCGTCACGGTCGCCACGACCGAAACCCGCCAGTCAGCAAGACGGAGACGGCAGCTTGCTACCGCGAGAACTCCTGGCGTGTAACGTTCGGGATGGGGTGGTGATCCCTCACTTCCTGACCGAAGTGGATCACCCTTGGCTCCGGGCACTGCTCGACGAGTACCAGCGTTTTCGAGGACAACGAAAACGAGAGCTCGTCGCTCGCATTCAGGAGGGGATCGGCAGGGAGACGCCACGCGCCAAATTGCGCATGGCGGCGCACGTGCTCTGGCAGCAGTCCACCGACCTGGCTGCGTCTCCGGTTCCGCCGCGTCTGCTCCGCGCCACCCTGTTCGAGCTCGCAGCGCAGCACGGCAAGCAACTCGCGCTCGCACGGTGCGCCGCAGTACACGGAATCGAGGCGGATGAGATCCGCGAGTTCCTGTTTGCTGACGTACCGAATGAACGCAGGGTCGGCGCACTGCGACAACCATTGGGTCCAGCGGCGCTCGCGGCGCTGACCAACGAGGCCCTGGTGGCGAGCTTGCTCAAGCGTGCGACCCGGGTCAGCATCGTGGCGCGTGGCAACGCGCGCGCGCTGGTGCGGCATGCCAAGCTGGTGGGCCTGATCTGCGCTCCCACGACGACCCGTGACGGGCGCGCCGTTCGCCTACACGTGTCTGGCCCATTGGCACTGTTTCGTCGCACGCTGGTCTACGGGCGTGCCCTCGCGTCACTCGTACCGAGGCTCGCCTGGTGCGACGAGTTCGAGCTCCGGGCGGAGTGCGCACTGGGTCGGGACGAAGAGCTCCACACTCTGCTGCTGCGATCCGGCGATCCCCTCGAGCCAGGCCGCGAGCTCGAGCGCTACGACAGCCACGTGGAACAGCGGTTTGCGGAGCAATTCGCGCGCCGGGCGCCAGACTGGCAAATCCTGCGCGAGCCCGCGCCGGTTCGCGCGGGTAGGTCGCTCATCTTCCCCGACTTCGAGCTTCGCCACCGGCACGATCCCGAGCGCGCCTGGCTACTGGAGATCGTGGGCTTCTGGACTCAGGGCTACCTGGAACGAAAACTCGCTAGCCTGCGGGAGGCCCGCATCGAAAACCTGATCCTGTGCGTGACCGAGCGTCGCGCCTGCGAAGAGTGCGACTGGCCCGCGAATGCGCGAATCGTCCCCTTCAAGACGCGCGTCGACCCCACCGCGGTGCTGCGGATCGTCGAGTCCGAGCCCGTTCCCTGCCGCGGCAGTTGACATCATGTAATCACGCGGTGGATTCGACTGGTCGAAGCGGAAGAAGACCTGCTGACCACCAACTACGTCGTCGTAGAAACGTCTGCCCTGGTCCAGCACCGGCTGGGGGTGGCCACGCTCCGGGCATTCTCGGAAGATCTGCTCGGAGTCGTCCGGGTCGAATGCATGTCCCCCGCCGACCACGGCTGCGCCACCGCCGCCCTGCTCGCCGCCGCCCGCCGCAAGCTCAGCCTGGTCGACTGCGCCAGCATCGAGCTCTGCCGCCGCCTCGGCACCCGCCAAGCGTTCGCCTTCGACAAGCACTTCCGGGACGCGGGGTTGGACCTGGTGTAGCCGTTCCCATCGTCTTGGATCGCCTACGCCCCGCAGCCACCGCAGGTCTGCCAGCGCAGAGGCTCGTCACCACACCCTCGCTCGGAGGTTGGGCCGGGCGGCGTGAAGATGATGGAGCAACGTCGGTGAGTTAGGTGGCGCGGAGATGGTGCGGCGGGGATGCGCACAAATTCGCACTGGGCGTCCGGGACGGGGACCGGGACCGGGGCGGGATCAGGTGGCCGCGACCGAGTCGGTGGCCGTGACCGGGGTGGTGGCGGCAGGCCGGGTCGGCGACGGCGTGAAGCAGGCGCGCGCCAGCAGAGCTGGCACTGCGCCTGCAGCGGC
>CAZSVU010000166.1:0-18109 GCA_964610275.1 uncultured Polyangiaceae bacterium
AACCCACCCATGTTTCGACGGCCGCTGGCGGCCGGCGGAACATGGATCAAGGATGTGTCCTGTGCTGCACGGCTGGTTGCAGTCGCCGCAGTGTGACGGGTCGACGCTCGGATTCACACAGCTCGCGCCGCACTCGAGCTCACCGGTGGCGCATTGCGCGACACAGACGCCACCCGAACAAAACGAGCCTTCGCCGCACTGATTGTTGCACGTGCCACAGTTCAGGGGATCGCTTTGCGGTGACACGCAGATGCCGTTGCAGAGGTCCTGACCCACGGCGCACGACTCGGCGTCGATTTCCCCCCCGCCAGACTCCTCTCCACACGCGGCACCGGGTCCCACCACCAGCGTGCAGAGCAGAAGCGCTCGCCAACGACGCGCGAGCGAAGGATTCTGGGCGGTCAGTCTCATGCTCATCAACCTCTCGAGTCGAATTCGCGCGAAAGCTCGGGATTCACCCCGGCCTCGGGCGCACGCCTGCCACATAGGGTACCGATTGTCCGCCGTAACGGCTCAATCGGGTTGCCGGACCGATGGCTGGATCCTGCAGGGTTCGTGTGGGGTGCAAGACTCGAGGGCGGGTTGACGCTGGTCTGAGGGCGCGAGCCGAGCCGCACGCCCGCAGCACGACTCTGACCGCTGGACACGCAGAGGCCATGGCGCAAAAAGGGGGGTTGGCGCTCTGATGTCTGCCTCGCGGTGTCTTCGTGGCCAGTGCTCCCCAAGTCGTGGATCGACGAGCGTGGCCGTCGCTCGGGCCAGTCAAATTCAGTCGTGCTTGAAAATTGAGGAATCTGGCACGAGGGTAACACGTGGATAGGACTCGAGTTCGCCAGGGTGCAGCGCGCCGAAGCGGTTGCGCGTGTACGGGGCCTTCGGTCTGGCGCCGGGCGCAACCGCGCTGCATCCGTACAGCGCCTTGACGCATCCCAGGTTGCCCTTGTCGTCGGTCCGGCGTATTGCTCCGCACGTGGCGACGAGTGAGTCGAACCGGCACCCGGCCGACGCGCCTTTGCTCTCGGCGACGTCCAACCCCGGACTGGCTTCGGACCCGGCCAGCGCCACACCCACGGGCCGGGAGCCTATGCTCACCGCGACCTCGTTTCCGGCGTTGCCCCGTCCCCTGCCCGGGCCGCCCGGGACGCCTGCGCTCTCGCCGGACGGACTTCCCCTGGTGGCAGGCGGCCAGTTCTCCCCCGAGGATGCTCTGAACGAGCAGATCGAGGACCTAGAACGCTGGGTTCGAGCCAACCAGCGGGGGGAGCGCTGGGAAAGCATTCGGTTTTGGGCATTGCGGGTGCCCGCGTTCGCCAGCGCCCTCGTGGCCACGGCCGCAGGCAGCTACGGCGACCTTCGGGTCGTGGTCGGAGTTGCGGGAGCGGTCGCGCTGCTCGTGGTGATCGATTCGGCGTGGGTGGTCGCCATGGCCCAGAACCCTCTGGTACGGGCTCTCAGGGATCTGCGACGCTTGCAGAACACTGCCAAGCTTAGATGGGATCGAGTCCGTCTGGCGTATCCGGACCCCACCAGCGCCAATCGCATCGCCCGCGCGTTGACTCTGTTGGACGCGATTCAGGCCAAGCGCGAGAGCATCGGCAGGTACCTGAACGGCTACGTCGCCAGCCCAGGTATCGGCGAAAGGCCGTTCTGAGGAGAGGAGGCCGAAGTGTCAGGCAGTGTCAGGACTCGGGCGGCCGGCAGCATCACGGCTGCTGCGCAGCGATCCCGCACGCCCGCTTCCGCGCCCGCCCCAGCCGGCACCGGACGCAATCGAGACGGTGATGATGCCAGTGACTCCGATCGACCGACCTGGTCGCAGCCCACAACGATGAACCCACCTCCATTGAATGATTTGTCACAGGTAGGACTCGACCTCGGCGAGTCGATGGACTCCATGGCGCCTGCCGGTGCCTCGGCTGCGGCCGGGGAATTCACTCCCGAGGCCGCCCTGGACGAGCAGATCCGAGACCTCGAGTCCTGGGCCTTGGAGATCGTGCGGTGCCGGAGACGGGAGCTCGCACGTTTCTGGATGATTCGCGGACTGGCGTTCTGTTCTGCCGCCGTGGCCACCGCCGTGGCGCTCAAGGGCATATCCATGCCCGCCGTGGTGCTCAGCGCCGTGGCCGCGTTGCTCATCGCCGTGGACGTGGGCTGGCCCAGCGCGGGAGCCCGTGCACCGCACCGAAGAGCCATCTACGACCTCAGGGAAACGCAGGGCGCCGTCAAGCTCCGGTGGCAGAAGGTACGGCTGGCACACCCGGATCCGACTTCGCGCAAGCGCGTTGCCCACGCCGTCGAGCTCCTCGAGCTGATTCATTCGAAGCGGGAAGCGGTGGGGGAATACCTGGGGAGCTTCGAATCGAATCGGGGCGTCAATCGATCCGGTTGATGGTCGCCAGGCGCTATTCGGCCACGGCTTCCTCCTCGCCGAGCTCTGCCTCGGGGTGGTAGGCCCGGTCGATCTGGGCCAAGGCTCCGGTGGCAGCCTCACGGAGCTCGTAGTCCGATTGGCATCCACTGTTGGAGCAGACGCCCCCCCCTGAGGCGGCACGCTGACGGGCGATACGGCGCAACACGCGCTTCGACCACGCTGAGGCGACTTGCCCCAAGGTTTCTGCGGCGGCAACTTGGACATTCGCGGAGCGGTCACCCAACAACGGCATGAGCCCTCGACTGAGCGTGCGTGCTTCCGCTTCGCTGAGCCGCGTCTCGCATGATCGTCCCAGGCTCTTGATGGGCCGGCTTCCCCCACCCATGCCGTAGCTCCACGACTGCGTGCAGTCGACGGGCCCGGCCCTCGGCCGCCAAGCGAGGGTGCCGAGCGCGTGCAGCGCTCGCAGCTTCGCGGTCTCGTTCAACACCGGTAGGACTTGCTGCAACGGCTCCAGAGCGTTGCGTTGCGCCGAGTCGGCCAGCCCCTCCAAGGCCAAGACGCGCTCTTCCCAGGCTTCCGGCCCCAGGCGCTGCAACCGCGCGATGGCCCGAGTCGCCAGTTCCGGTCGCGCAACTTGCAGCGCCTGGATCAGCTCGTCTGCATCGCCGTCGCGGTTTCGCGTCAGCAGTGCGCCCCGGTAGAGCCGCGCCAGGTCGAACCCCGCCTCGGCCAACCGCTGCGGCCCGTACGCCTCGGCGCCGGACGCGCGCAAGCGTTCCGCCACGACTCGCCGACACCCGCTGGTGCGTTCACCCGTGCGGATCAAGGCGAAGACCAGCGCATCTCGCGATCGACGAGGCCCCGATGCGCACTGGGGACGCCACCACAGGATGCGGCGGTAGACCTGCTCGGCTTCCCGCGTACGACCGAGGGCTTCCAGGTCTCCGGCGAGACAAGTCATCACTTGCTGCTGGCGATACGGAAACCTTCCGCTGCCGTGAATCCAACAAGCGTCCACCGGACCGGGGAAGCCCAGCACCTCGAGGTACTGCTGGCGCGCCCGGGCCACCGTTTCGAGCTCGCCACTGGCTTCCGCGTCGCTGAGTGCCTGCTCTCGCACTTGCACTCTCTCTCGCAAGTGGGCGCGCACGCTTTCGGAGCATTCATGGAAGCTGAAACGCGCCGGCACGGAATGCCGCGGTGGCGGGCCAGCCGCGGCGACCGCCACCATGAAGTACGCCAGGTCCCCTCTTTCCTCGGGAGTCAGCTCGCGAGGGACCAGATTGCCACTCACTTCGTCCACGACCACGAAGTCATCGAGCTTCCTGCCGGCGCGGTCGAGTTCCCGAGCACTCGGTGGCTCGCAGGGCATTTGGGCAGTCGACTCTTCCATCAGGCGCCGATAGAGCGGCTCACGGAACAGCGGCGGACGAATCCCCTTGGCCTCGAATCTCGTGAGCATCTTGACCGTGGGCAGGCCGCCGAACTCGCGCAACAGCAGCACGCCAAAGGCGATGGGTTCGCGGACGTGACTCGTCGTTCGCCAGCACTGTGTGCTCTCTGACGAGCATCTTCGTTCGACCACGCTGACGAGCGTCGGCTCGCCGAGTTCTTCAAATAGCTCGCGGCGCAACTCGTGGCGCCGGTCGTCCTGATGGACGACCTCTGCGGGGCGATCCTTCGACTCGAGCGCAGTGCGATATTGCTGCAGGGCACGGACCAGTCGCGTGTAGGGAGCACTGTGACTCCCGGTGCCAGATGTCGGCGTCTGGTCGAGCACGTTGTCGATCGCGACGGCAGTTGCGGGCAGTGGTCGCACCCGGGGCGATGACTGCGCACACCCCAGTGCCAGCAGCGCCGCCACGAGAACCGAGCGGGGCATGATGAATTCGACACCGCGGAGGGCGAGCGAGTTCCCTGTTCTTGCGGCGACACGTTGCCGTGGGTGTTCGGAGCTGCGCCCTGGAGTGTCCGGGGATGACCCGATGCAGAAATGGGCGCGCCGTTCGTGCTCCGGCCTGCTGGTCTGCCGGTGAGAGCTCGCTGTCGGCGTCGCGCCAGACCCGCATGCCGGCGACTGCGCCCACTGACCGGAGCTCGGATGTGAGCTAGACCGTGACCCCTGGGCAGGAGCTCTGACCACTACATGGGTGGGCACGAGCGCTCGCGCGCGGAGAGGATTGGAGCATGACCACACCGCGACGACCGGAAACCTCGGGGTCACCCCGGATGGGACGCTGGCACTGGGTGGTGGGAGTCGCTGTCACGGCGCTCCTGTTGGCGCTGTCGGGGTGCTCTGGAGGAGACGAGGGGAGCGGATCCGATGGCGACGGCGGGGCGACCACGGGCGTGGGTGGCCTCGGCACCGATGTTGGCGGCTCCGGCGTTGGACTGGGCGGCGCCAGCAGCGGCGGTGCCGGCTCGACCGGCGGCACTGCGCCCGGAGCGGGAGGCGGCACCGTGGGCCTGGGAGGGGCAGTTCCTGGTTCGGGCGGCGCAGATCCCGGTCTGGGGGGCGCAGATCCCGGTCTGGGGGGCGCGGATCCTGGTCTGGGGGGCGCGGATCCTGGTCTGGGTGGAGCGGATCCCGGTCTGGGTGGAGCGGATCCCGGCCTCGGCGGAGCCGACCCGGGAGTCGGTGGCACCGCGTCGGGAGGCGCTGCGGGCAGCCCTGGAGTCGGCGGGGACGTCGGGGTCGGCGCAGCCGGTGCCGGCGGCGTTGGGGGAGCTCCGGGCGCGCTCAGCGCCATTCCCGCGAACGGAACCATCGGACTGGAGTGGCCGGTGGTCGGAGGCGCCACCACCTACAATCTGTACTGGTCCAACTCCCCGGACGTCAGCCCCACCACCGGGTCTCTGATTGCCGGGGCAGAGCGCGGTCACGTCCACCGTAACGTGACCAATGGACAGACCTACTACTACGTGGTGACGGCGGTGGTGGGAGGGACCGAGAGCGCCGCGTCGGACGTGGCCTCGGCAACTCCCGGAGGCGAGTGGGTACTCGAGCAGCTGGGCACCGGCGACTTCGCAGACGTCGTCACGGGCGCTCCCGTGCCCACCGTGCCCGTCGAGCAGCGCGTTCACATTCTGCTGTTCGGCGAGGGCTATCTTGCCGCCGAGCTGTACAAGTTCCACGACCACACGGATCACTCCGGTGCCCGTGACAATGACGTCGATCGGTGGATCGATCTGGTGTTCAGCATCGAGCCGTACTCGCTCTTCCCCGAAGCGTTCGTGATCTGGTACCTGCCGCGGGCTTCGAACACCACCATCCGTGATCCCAATCCGGATACGGCGTTTCAGGTTCCGGTGATTGCGGACAGCTTTGCCCAGATGGGGAGCGTGCCCACGGACGGCCCCACCGCGCAGCTGGCCTGGGCCGCCATCGAGGACCACTTGTTCCCGCCGGCGGATTTCAGCGGGCCATCGTGGCGTCGGGCGCGCAACGCCGTGGCTGCCTTCCTGATCTTCGATCCGGATCGAGATGAGGCTTCGGTCAGCGGTCTCGCGACCAGCCTGCAGAATCCAGCGGATAGCGCGCAGCGGATTGCCGCTGCGTTCGGGGTCGGCCACGCTCACGAGTTCACGCACTCGTTCGGCTCCGTTGGTGACGAGTACATGGAAACCAGCAACAGCGCTCCGGGTTCGTGGTCGGGGACCTCGAACGTGGCGGGCACGAACGTGTGTGGTGAGCTGCCCTGGTCCCACCTCTTCTACGGCAGTGCCATCAACCCCAGTGTGGACGGCCTGGTGGGCGCATTCGGAGACCCGAGCTTGGGCTACCATCCCGAGCTGCTTTGTCTGATGAACGGGACGCACGACAACGGCGAGTTCTTTGGGACCTCCACCGGCAGTTGCTCACCGACGAGTTGCACGCTGCGGTCCGAAGACCGCATGTGCAACTTCTGCCGGGAAACCACCGCGCTGCGCGTGTTCCAGCGCACCGGTATTCTGTCCAGCGACGACGACACCGCGCTGGCGGACTGGGTCGCGAGCTACCGCACTCCGTTCTATGCGCAGTACGAGTTCCTGGTACCGGGAGTCCACTTCCCCGGGCTCGTGCCCCAGAGCAACGACCGCCGTGATCCGGAGACGCCGGACGCCGAACGACAGATGTTCCAAGCCTGCATGCCCTGATGGATCACGCGGTCGCCGGCACCGCGCTCCCTATCGCTTCACCGCGACGCCGCGAATGGTGGCGGCGACGAACGGTGGTGCCTCGGGCATGCCCTCGCGCGTCAACTGCTCGAAATCGAACCCCGCCAGGCGGATGGCCGAAGTCGTGTCCCGGGTCAGGTGGCAATTGTCCGCCAGGCGTTTCCAGAACGGTTCGAGTCCGCGTTGCAGTCCCAGTCGGAGAGGATCGCCGACTGCGGCCACGTGCTCGATGAACACCAGGCGGCCTCCGGGGCGGAGCACGCGTCGCATCTCCCTCAGGCTCTGCTCCAGGTTGCGAACCGAGCACAGGACCAACGTGCACACGACGGCCTCGAACTCGGCGTCGCCGCAGGGGAGTGCCTCGGCATCGGCAGCCACCAGGGCGTGGTCGACGCGGGCGTCGGACCCCGTCAACCTCCGTGCGAGCTGTTGGCGCATGTGCACGCTGGGCTCGGTCAGTACCACTCGTGTCACTGCCGGCGGGTAGTGCGCGAGATTGGCTCCCGTGCCCGCGCCCACTTCGAGCACGCTCCCTGCCAGGTTCTGCAACAGCTCGGCACGCCAACGCCCCAGCGCTGCTTGCTCCGCCGCGCGCATGAAACGGTCGTAGAACTTGGCCACCAGCCAACCCATGGCAAGCGAAGACGGTAGACCAAAAGAGCCCGCGCAACGACCAACTCGGCCGGCTGCCAGTGCTGGCCCCGATGGCATCCGGGACCACGACGCGCCCACCCGCGCGGGCGCGGTGCATTCCCAGGTCGAGACACACCGCAGCAGCAACCGGGGAAGACGCGCGCCGGCGGGGTTCCTTGCGATTTGCGTGCGCGCCGGCTTTGCTGGCTGCCACTATGGCAACCGTTGCGGCTTTCCAAGATTTGCCCCCCAGTGACACCTTCGGTGCGCGGTATTCGAGGCGGTCTCTGCTGGGGTCCGGAGGTGCCGGGGAGGTGCACCTCTACGCTGACGAATGGATTGGACGCGAAGTGGCGCTCAAGGCGCTGCGCGAGGTGGGTGACGAGGGGGGGGCGCCCGAGGTCGCGGAACGCTTCTTCCGTGAGGCGCGCCTGCAGGGCCAGCTGGAGCATCCGGCAGTCGTGCCCGTGTATGACCTGGGCGTGAGTCCAGACGGACGTCCGTTCTTCACCATGAAGCGCATTCGTGGGCTGACCTTGGCCGAGGTCACGGAGCGTCGGCGCAACGAGTCGGCCGCAGATGAACCCGGTCCGCATGGCCGTCGACGGCTCCTGGAAGCATTCGTACGCATCTGTCTGGCGGTGGATTTCGCCCACTCCCGCGGCGTCGTGCATCGCGATCTGAAACCCAGCAACGTCATGCTGGGCGCGTTCGGCGAGGTGTACGTTCTGGATTGGGGAGTGGCGAAGCTGTTGGAGACCGGTGAGGATCCCGACGTCGAGCCCATGCGAGCGTCCATGCCAGAGGTGGGCGCTACTGATGTCGGCTCCTGGATGGGCACACCCGGCTTCATGGCGCCGGAACAGATCGAAGGGAGCGAGGTCGGACCGTGGACGGATGTCTACTCGCTGGGGACGATCCTATTCGAGATTCTGACCCGGGAACCACTGCACTCCCGTAAGAGCCCGGTGCAGGCGATCTCCTCCACGCGCGCGGGTGTGGAAGCGCGTCCGTCGAAGCGGCGCCCCGAGCTTCACGTTCCGCCCGAGTTCGATGCCATCCTGAGTCGCGCGACGGCGGTGGACCCCGAGGCCCGCTTCCCCAGCGCGCGCTCTCTTGCGGAAGCCATCGAACGCTACCTGGACGGACATCGAGACCAGCAGCTCCGTCGGGACATCGCGGCGGGATACGCGACTCGAGCACAGGAAGCGGTGAGCGCGCTGGACAGCGAGACGGCGGATGATGACGAACTGCATCGTGCTGCGCTGCGCCACGTGGGCCGAGCGCTGGCGCTCGATCCCGAGAATGCGACGGCGGCCGAGCTCCTGCGCCAGCTGATGCTCCGAGAGCCCAAGGAAGATCCGCCGGAGGTGCAACGGGCCGCAGCTGTGACGGACGCTGAGATGCGTCGCAACGCCGTTAACTTCCTGTTCTGGCGCAGCCTGCTGTGGACGGCGTGCGTGCCCCTGACCCTGTGGGTTGGCTACACCCGGCCCGTCATTGCCGGTGCTGCGGCCGGAGCCATCCTCGCCACCATGGCGGTGTTGGCGGTGCTGCGTCGTCGGCCGACCATCAGCGACAGCACCGGTCTGATCCTGCTGAGTGTCACGACGATGCTCTTCGGGTCGATGTCGGTCCTGTTTGGCCCGTTTATCCTGGTGCCCTCGTTGGTGGCGACCAACAGCATCTTTTTCGTCCTGCACAGTCGCCCCGGGCAACGCCTCGTCATCATCATCGCTGGCGTGGCGGCGGTGATGCTGCCGTTTGTGGCGGAGTTGGTCGGAATCGTGCCCCCGAGCTACGTGTACGACGCAGGACACATGTTGGTCGTCCCACGCGTGATGGCCATCGACGCAACCAAGACGACGGCCCTGTTGGCCATCCTGCACGTCGTGCTGGCCATCGTGCCGACCGTGATCGCGCTGCATGTGCGCGACGACCTGCTGGCCGCTCAGCGGAAGCTGTCGCTGACCAGCTGGCGTCTCGGGCAGTTGGCGACGGACCTGCGCGACGTGCTCACCGATGATTCCCAGCGAGCCTGATTCATAGCTGAATCGTGCGCTGGGCGCGCGGCCTGGCGATGAACGCCTCGGGCTTGTTCCGGTAGAACTCCTTCCAGAGGTGGAGATACCCTCGGCGCAATCGCTCGGCACTCATGCGGTGCGGCCGGAACACCACGTTCGCATCGTTATAGTGCTTCCACTCGTAGTCGAAGATACGACCCTCTGCCTGGTAGCGGGTCCAAGTGGGGGTGCCCGGGTACGGCGTTGCGATGCAGAACTCTGCGAGTTCTAGCTTCGCCTGGTGGGCGAACTCCAAAATGCGATCGAACACCTCCTCGCCGTCCTCGGGATTGCCGACCAAAAACGAGACCTGGGTGTCGATACCGTGTGCGCGGCATCGATCGATGGCCTTCTCCGCCACCCGGAGCGCCTTGTCGTCGCCGCCTCCGAAAGCACGTCGGGTGATGGGATCGTAGCCCGCCACGACGTAGAATCGGCGCAGCCCGAGCGCCTCGAATTCCTGGAAGGTCTCCAGGTCCAGGCTGGCCAGCATGGTGACGCTGGTGGCGAGGTAGCTCAACCCCAGCGGTTTGCCACCCAGGCCGACGTCGCGGAACATCTCCAGCGTTCGGCGAAAATGCTGGCGGGCGCCGTCGGAGGTCAGCAGGGAAGTGTCTTCGCACAAGAAGACGCGCTTGTCCGCGGCCACGATTCGTTCCACGGTGCGCCGCAGGTACTCGTCGGAGTAGTAGCGGATCTGGCGCCCGCTCACGATGGGCAGCACGCAGGCCGCGCAGGACAACGGGCAACCCCGGGAGACCTGCAGCGGGTAGTCGTCCGGGCGGTGTTCGGTGTTTTCGGCGCCGAAGTACAGGTCGAGACGCGGCGGGCGCAGGGTGCTCACGTCGATCGGGGCCAGGCTGCGGTACCTTGGCTGCAGGCAGCCGGCTTCGGCGTGGCGGAGCAACGTCGGCCAGACCTCTTCGCCTTCGCCCTGAACGATGGCATCGGCGTGCTCCAGGGCCAGCTCGGGAAGTACGGAGGGAAAGATTCCGCCCATCACGACCTTGGTGCCGCGAGCACGCAGCGCCCGGGCGATTTCGAGCGCCCGGGTTGCCGCCGGAGTGAACACCGTCAATGCCGCGAGATCGGTCTCGTGGTTCGGATCGAACGGGGTCACCCGGTCGTCGATGTACTCGATTTCGTGTCCTTCGGGCGTCGCTGCGGCCACGCAGGCGATGCCGAGCGAGGGCGGGCCTCGGTACTCGTGGCAGGGCACGGAATCGAGCAACTCGGGGTGGGTCTGAGCGTGGCGCTCGAATGCCGGGTAGATGAACGTGATCTTGATGGGTCGTCTCCTGGTGCGGATGGGCCGCACTCGGCCGCAATCACGAAAGCTAGGCGATCATGGTGCCATGCGGGAGAAAAAGCAGCTCGTGCCCCGCCGGTTCACCCCGCCTTGGAGCCGTCGGCCTCCCGAATCGTCCGAGAAAGTGGCGCAGAGAATACCGATTGGAGAACCCGGACCGTCACTCCGCGCGGGCGGTGGCCGCGGCGGGCGCAGCCCCGTTCACAGGGTCGCGCCCAGGGGCTTTCGGATGACGCGCCCGTCGCGCGGGCGCAGCCCCATCATTCGGGGACCCAGATCTCGTCCCGGCACTGCGGATCGCACATGTCGCCGGCCACGTGGTTGCCGTCGTCACACTCCTCGTAGGCGGGCTGCAGGATGCCGTCGCCACAGCGCGGGCCGAGCCTGCAGTCTGCGCCACACTCGCCGTAGCCGCCGTCGTTGCCGCCGGCGCCTTCGTCGCACTCCTCGCCGAACTCGGACTGGACCTGCCCGTCGCCGCACCGCGGACCGAACTGACAGCCGGCGGCGCACATGCCGTAGCCTCCGGCGTTCACCCCGTCGTCGCAGCGTTCGCCAAACCCGGTGTTGACCTCCGAGTCACCGCAGAACGGGGGCTGCAAGCAGCCGGGGCCACAACCCGGTCCGTAGGGCGTGATGTTGTTGCCCTCGCCGGCGTCGCATTCCTCGCCACGCTCAGCCTGCACGATGGCGTCTCCACAATGCGGACCGAGCACGCAGCCGGGGCCACAGTCGCTGGTGAAGCCGTCGTTGACGCCGTCGTCGCACTGCTCGCCGTTGGCGGTCTGGATGATGCCGTCGCCACAGTGCGGGCCGAGCACGCAACCTGGCGCGCACTCGCCGTACCCGCCGTCGTTGATGCCGTCGTCACAAACCTCGGGCGGGTTTTGCGGCACGCCGTCGCCACAGTGCGGGCCGAGCACGCAGCCCGGAGCACATTCCCCGTACCCGCCGTCGTTGACGCCATCATCGCATTGCTCGCCCGCCGCAGCATCGACGAACGCATCTCCGCAGACGCCCTCGTTGCGGCAGTTTGGCCCACACCCGTCTCCCGAGGCGTTGTTGCCGTCATCGCACTCTTCGCCCCAGGCCGTCTCCAGCACGCCGTCGCCGCAGCGCGGGCCGAGCACGCAGCCCTCGCCGCAGGTGTTGTAGCTGCCGTCGTTCAGGCCGTCGTCACACTGCTCGCCCGCTTCGGTTTGGACCACGCCATCGCCGCACCAGCCCGCGGGCTGGCAGTCGGGCGTGCAGCCACCGTAGGTGCCGTCGTTGACCCCATCGTCACAGCGCTCACCAAAGATGCCCTGGACGATACCGTCACCGCAGCGCGGCGGCAGGGTGCAGCCCGGAGCGCAGCCCCCGCCCACGGTCCCGTAGGAGCTGGTGTTGACCCCGTCATCGCATTCCTCGTAGTCGACGTCGACGGTGCCGTCACCGCAGTAGGGGCCGCGGGTGCAGTCGGGGTTGCATGCGCCGTAGCCGCCGGTGTTGGCCGCATCTCCGTTGTCGCAGGCTTCACCCGGCGTGATCACGCCATCGCCACAAATCGGGCCGCACTCGCTTGCGGCCGCATTGAACCCGCTCAACGTCAAGCGGTAGCTCGAGCCGTCCTTTTCGCGCTCGGCCTGGAACACCACGATTTCGTAGACGTTGCCGGCGGTCAGCCCGAGGGTGCTGGCCGCGGCGACCAGGTTGACCGAGCCGTTGATCGGAACGTGGATGCCACCGAGGTCCACGGCGAGGCGGTTGTTGATGAACACCCAGACGTCGTCGTCACCCGTGAAATCCAGGACCGGGCTGGTGGCGGGATCGTACTCGAACCAGAACCGGACCTCGCTGGTGAAGTGGAAGTTGTGAAGCTCCCCGCTCGGATCTTCCTGCCAGCCGCCGGCGTAGACCGGTTCGGGGACCAGCGCGGTGCCGTACTCGCTCTGCGGCGACTGGCCTTGCCCATCGATCGGGAAGAAGACCGGGTTGCCGTCGTACAGCGTCGGACCGCCCGAGTAGTCGGCGCACACTTGCAGATTGTCCGCGCCCCAAGGCGTGCAGGGGTCGTAGCAAACGTCGTACCCGGCAGGGCAATCTGCGCAGCTTCCGCCCGCTTCGGCGCACCACTGAATCCCCTCCACGTTCGCGGTTTCCCATTGCTCGCCGTTCGGCCCCCAGCGGTTGACGTAGTTGCCGTTGCCGTCGTTCCACAGGGTGAGCGTGTCCACCACGGTGGTGTTGGTGCTGGCCTCGCGGTACCAGGTGGCGAAGCTGGCGACGGTGCTGGTGGTGGCGCAGCTGGTGCCATTGGGAGCGATGAGCACCGGCTTGCCCTCGGCGTCGAGGGTGCTTTGCACCATGCCCGTGCTGGCGACTTCGCAGCCGGTCAGGCCGAACTGGAAATCGGGATGCGTCGCGTTGAAGTCGCGGTAGACGACGGGCACTTCCATGCTTTCGCCGAGCGGGGGCTGCTCGCACTCGTAGCCGCCCTCGACGCGGCAAGTGGAGGAGCAACCGTCGCCCGGAATGTTGTTGCCGTCGTCACAGACTTCCCCGGCGCTGGTCAGCAGCAGGCCGTCCCCGCAGGTCGAGGTGCAGGCGCCGCCGCTGCAGTTCGGTTCCAGGTTGCAGAACGGCGTGCAGCCGTCCCCCAGGTTGGTGTTGCCGTCATCGCAAGACTCGGTGCCTTCGGCCAGGCCATCCCCACAGGTCGTGGTGTGACAGGAGTAGTTGGGGGGACTTCCAGTGCAGGCCCAGCCGTCCTCCCAGTCACACACCGGGCTGCAGCCGTCCCCCGGCGCGGTGTTGCCGTCGTCGCAGCGCTCGGTGAGCAACACGATGCCGTCACCACAGAGTGGGATGCACGCGGCTCCGGGGAAGGGGCACTCGTAGCCGGTCTCCAGCGAACAGTCGTCGCAACCGTCGCCAGCGATGATGTTGCCGTCATCGCATTCTTCGTTGCCGTGGACCAGGCCGTCGCCGCACTGCACGATGCTGGTGCAGGCTTCGCCCGGAGTGGGGCAGACGTAGCCGGGTTCGAGGTAGCTGCAGTCGCCCGGACAGCCATCACCGGCAGCGGTGTTACCGTCGTCACAAACCTCACCCGGGTCCTGAACGCCGTCACCGCAACGCGGCGCCGGGATACAAGGCTCGCCCGGAACGCGGCACACGTACCCCGGCTCGCGGACGCAGTTCTCGTCGCAGCCGTCTCCGGGCGCGGTGTTACCGTCCTCGCAGGTTTCGTCGCCGCTCACCCGCCCGTCGCCGCAGAACACGATGCGTTCGCAGGGCTCTCCCGGGGTGATGCACACGTAGTTCGACGATTGGACGTCGCAGGTGGCGTTGCAGCCGTCGTCGTCCGTCGTATTGCCGTCGTCGCAGACCTCGCCGGGCTCGAGTACGCCGTTGCCGCAGGCGATGGTGCTGACGCAGGGCGCTCCAGGGGTCGGACACGTGAAGTTGGGCTCGACCGCGCAGCCGCCCGTGCACCCGTCACCGGGCAGAGTGTTGCCGTCGTCGCACTGCTCGCCGCGATCGGCGTCGACGTTGCCATCGCCGCAGGCGGGCTGGGCCTCGATCACCGTGGGCGCGCAGCTGGCGGGGGGGTTGTCCGTGTTGCACGGGTCGATGATCTGCTCGCAGAGCTGACCGGGGGTGGGGCAGTAGTAGTTGGGTTCGATGGCCTGGCAGTCGGCAGCGCAGCCGTCCCCGCCGACCGCGTTGCCGTCGTCGCACATCTCGCTTCCGGCGAGTTGACCATCCCCGCACTCGATGGTGGAGACGCAGGGCTGCCCCGGGACCGGGCAGGCGAAATTGGGCTCGACCGAACAGATGCCGTTGCAGCCGTCTCCGGGCATGGTGTTTCCGTCGTCGCACACCTCGCTGGCTTGGTTGAGCTCGCCGTCGCCGCAGGAGGGACCCGACGAAATGAACATGCCCTCGTCGCACCAATCCGGCGGGTTTTCCCCGGCACAGATGTCCGCCTCTCCACCAGCGCCGGAATTGCCGTCAGGGATGATGAAGGTCGTTCCGCCGGAATTTGCCGGATCATCCGGGCCTCCGCCGCCGGAAGCGTCGATACCATTCGATCTGTCGTCGGCATCGCGGCCCCCGCATCCGAGAGTCCAAACGGAAGCCAGAGCGAGAGCCAGCCCAAGAAACCACGCCCGATTTTTCATATTTTGCCCCGTAGTTTCGAGGATAGCTGATCGAATACCATTCGGCAGCTTCACGCCCAGCGCCGATCGCAAATGGGTAGGCAAGTGTCGGATGGAATTCTGAGGCGAACGGTATTGGTGCGCGACGCGTGCAGTCAGAGCGAAGGTTGATGGTGCTGGCGCACGCGGCTCTGGATCGGATTTCCGATGCGGGCCAGCAGCGAGCTGGTTGCGATTGGTGCGCAATTGCCTTTTCGTGCCCGCGTTGCGGTGCAAGCCAGGGGTGCCACGACTGTCGCTCCCGTCGAGCAGCAGCGGCGCCTGGCGTCGTGATGGGAGGCGGGGACGGAAGCGCTCAGCCTGCCAGCGGTCCGCGGAGATCTGGTCAGCTCGACCCAGACTCGGTATCACCGCCGCGGAAGCAGTCGTCGCCATGCGCCCACCGCCGATCTTCGTCGTGGGAGTTCCCAGGTCCGGGACCACGCTCTTGCGCATGATGCTCGATTCGCATCCGCACCTCATGTGCGGGCCCGAGCTGCCCTGGTTGTCGACACAGATGCGTGCGCTGCTCGAGCACCTGGACCTCGACTGGAGCGAGCGCGTGCTGTCGCCCCACGAGCACTCCCACGACGTCGACCCGCGGCCGCGGGAAGGGATCGGCGCATTCGCACGGCGCCGAGGGATCGACCCCACCCGCGCCGGCCGCTGGCAGCACGAGCTCACCCGCGCGCAGCGGAGGGCCACCGTTCGTTGCGCGGAAGCCACGCTGCGGCGCCTCGGCTACCCCCCCACGCGGCTCGAGAGCGGCGGCTGACCGCTCGGACCTCGATGGTCCCCGTGAGGGCATCGATCTCAGCGACGGCCGAGTCACGGGGCAGAGGGAGACGGCGACCCGCTGACTGAAGCGCATATCCAAGTGAAAACCCGCGTGGTTGTCGGTCGGCGGTTCCGGCCGCTCCGCTCTTCGACTACCCTGGTGCGGGTTCCATGATTCCGCTCAACCCCGGCCAGATGTTCGCGGGACGGTATCGGATCGAGCGATTGCTCGCCGAAGGGGGGATGGGCGCGGTGTTCGTGGCCGAGCAGGAAGCGACCGAGATGGGCGTCGCGCTCAAGGTCCTCTGGCCTCACGTGCTCTCCTCGCAAAACGCGGTGGAGCGTTTCCAGACCGAGGCCAAGGTCGCGGCACGCGTCAACAGTGAGCACATCGTTCGCGTGCTCGATGCTGGTTTCGATGAAGAGACGCGGTTGCCCTTCATGGTCATGGAGTTGCTCGCCGGTGAGTCGTTGGAGGAGCTGATCCGCCACTCCGGGCCGCGCAGCCTGGAGGAGACGGTGCTGTACATCGGCCAGACCGCGTTGGCTCTGGACAAGTCCCACCGCTACGTCGATCGAGACGGGGTTCAGCGTCCCATCGTGCATCGCGATCTCAAGCCCGAGAACCTGTTTCTCACTCGTCGAGAGAACGGCGATCCGATCATCAAGGTGCTCGATTTCGGCATTGCCAAAGTGCTGCGGAGCAACACGGACGTCAGCCAGGACGTCAAGGGCACACCCCTGTACATGGCGGTGGAGCAGGCGACCGGTGAGCTGGTCACGCCGCAGACCGACATTTGGGCGCTGGGGCTGGTCGCCTACTACCTGCTCACCGGTCAGTCCTACTGGAAGAGCGCCTCACGCACTGCCGGTAGCCTCAGCGCGCTGATGGCCGAAGTGCTCAGTATGCCTCTCGATCCGCCGTCCCAGCGGGCCCGCGAGACGGGCGTCGAGCCCACCTTCCCCGTGGCGTTTGACGCTTGGTTTCATGGTTGCGTCAACCGGCATCCGCTGGAGCGGTTTGCGTCAGCCGGGGAAGCGGCCGATGGTCTGTCGCGCGCGCTCCTGGGCAGGAGTTGGTCCATTCCGCCAGTGGCCGTGCCGGTGTCCCGCAGGAGTGACCCCCTGCTGCCCTCGACTCGCTCGCCGGAGAGCCTGGCAGAAGAGCAGATCCTCAAGGTGGCAGAACGGGTGCAGACCTCGCCCACGCTGCAGTCGCTCAGCCCCGGGACTGCGATGGCCGACAGCGGAGACGGACAGATCAGCGGTTTGGTCAGCACCGGAACCATCCCCACAGTCGGATTCCGCCGCCGGCAGGTTCTGGCGGTGGGGGGAGCGCTGGCGGTGATCGCGCTCATCGTCACGGCGATGATGTCGTTTCGCGCGGAGGAGACACCAGAGGCCGCGGTGGCCGAGCCGCAGACGTCGGCTCGGGCGGCGGTCTCGTCCGAGCCCCACGCCCAGGTCGAGGAGTCTGTGCCCGATCCCGAGCCCGGAGTGGAACCGGTGACGTCCTCTCTGGAGGCGGCCAAGTCGCCAGAGCCGGTGGCGTCGGCCACCCCGCCCTTGCCACGCGCTCCCGTCCCGGGCAGAAACGTGGCGCCCCTGGACGAGGGGAGCCAGAGCTCTGCAGCACACACGGACCATGACCACATCTATGGCGAGCGGTAGCGGCGTTCGGCGGGGTCTGATCCTGGCCGCGCTGGGTGGCGCACTGCTCGGGGCCCCGCGGCCGGCGGCCGCCGGGGACATGGCTGCGGCCGAGGCCCTGTTTCGAGAAGGGCGGCAGCTGCTCGACAGCGGCCAGCTGGCGGCGGCGTGCTTGAAATTCGCCGAGAGCCAACGTTTGGATCCGTCTTCGGGGACGCTGCTGAATCTGGCCGATTGTCACGAGCGGGAAGGGAAAATCGCCACGGCTTGGGCCGAGTTCTTGAGCGCATCCCGGTTGGCGCGCAGGCAGGCCGAGGACGAGCGCGCGGCCGAAGCCAAGCGGCGCGCCGACGACCTGGAGCCTCGGCTCTCCTACCTCTCCGTGGCCGTCGCCGAGCCAGTGAGCGGCATGGACGTCTTCCGCGACGACATCGAGCTCGACGCCGGAGCGCTGGCGTCGAAGCTACCGGTGGATCCCGGAGAGCACGTGATTCGAGCCACGGCGCCCGGCTACCAGGAGTGGTCACAACCCGTGAGCGTCGGCCCCGAGCCGGGCCATCAGACCGTGACCGTGCCCCCGTTGCAGAAGGCAGCTGCGCTACCGCCGCTGGAGCCACCTGCTTCGCCCGCGCCGGCGAAACCGCGCGCTGCATCCGCCCCCCCAACGCCCGCGCCACCGGCGCCCGAGGCGGATGAGGCCACGCCCAGCAGCGCCATTGCAGGCTACGCAGTGGGCGGCGCGGGGCTCATCTTGACCGGACTGGGGGTCTGGGCCGGGCTGTCCGCGCGCTCCACCTACGCTTCTGCCGAGGACGCCTGCCCCACGCACCGCGACTGCTCTCCGGCTGCCATGGAAGATCGCGACTCGGCCGAGTTCCAGGCCAACCTGGCCAACGCTGCCGTGGGCTTGGGGCTCGTCGGCATGGCCACCGGCGCGCTCCTGCTCTTCAGCGAGCCGAGC
>CAZSVU010000167.1:0-18048 GCA_964610275.1 uncultured Polyangiaceae bacterium
GCGGGAATTCGTGTCCCAGGTACGCGATCTGCGACAACGGCTGTACCACGCCCTGCTCGGCGGCAGGGCTCGAGGCGCTGTTCGTGGTGGGCGACACCAACCTGGGAGGCGCTGATGCTGCGGTGCGGACCTGGCTCGAAACGCAGCTGGGGTTCACCGTGACCGTCGTGGGCGACGCCGGCAGTCAAACCTCCGATGCCGACGGCATGGATCTGGTGGTGATCTCTTCGACGTGCAGCTCAGTGGAGGTCGGCACCAAGTTCACGGATGTGGCCGTGCCGATCGTCACCTGGGAAGCGCAGGTGTACGACGACTTGAACATGACGTCGGCCACCGGTTGGGACGTCCACAGTGGCGAAACCGACCTGGACGTGGTCGATCCCACGCATCCGCTTGCCGCCGGGCTGAACGGCACACTGACCCTGTATGCCACTGCCTCAGATGTGGGCTCGGCCGCTGCAGAAAGCAGCGCCGCGGTTGTGGCCACGCTTGCAGGCGATGGTGCCCGGGCAGCGTTGTTTGCGTATGAGACCGACGCTGCAATGTCTGGCGGTTTCACCGCCCCGGCTCGCAGAGTGGGCCTGCCGTACCGCGACAACGGGCCGATCCGGGCCACCGAGGACGGCGAACGTCTGGGACTGGTTGCTTTCTGCTGGGCGGCGGGGCTCTACCCATAGCAGGCGGTCCATCCCACCAGCGTCGTCGCACCCGATGTGGAGCCGCGCACCAAGGGACCTGCTTCGTCCTAGCGAGTTCGCGGCGCGAGCCGGGGCTCCGGACGACGTGCGCCCCCGACCGGGTGAGGGCGCACGTCATCCTCCGCAGCCCGAGCTATGGCCGACCAAATAGGGAAGCGCCGTTTAGTAGGCCCTTGAATCGGTCCTGGCCCCTCACGTCATCCGACGTGAATCACGCCGCTGCGCTCCTGGCATCTCCCAGCTGCGCGGGCGAAGCTGCACATGTAGGGCCGCGTGCGCCCACGGACGACATTGATGTGCTGTCGGTCCGGTGTAGAATGAAAGGCTGGAATATTCTGCAGAGTTGCCCGTGCGCGCCGAGTGCGCGGGATGGAAGCGCAGCGCGCTGTGGCGCCGCCACATCAGGGAGCACGTCCGCCATGAGCCGAACCAGGAACGCCCGCACCCTTCTCATCAGTGGATTGGCGGCCGCCGCCGCAGCGCTCGCACCCGCCACCGCCCACTCGCGAGTCTTCGAGGCAGGCAGTCTGATCATTCCCATGGATCTCGCCTACCAGGACACCGGCATCCTGCAGGCGTACGGGCTGGTGTTTCAGCTCCTCCGCCAAGGCGTCGAGGTCCACTGGATCATCGAGCCCACCAAAACCTGGCACGCTGCCAGTTGCGACACCGACGGCGACGAATGCGCCTGGGACTGCTGGGAAGAGGGCAGCGGCGTCAAGTGCTCCTACCCGACGACGAGCCCGGATTTCTTCGCCGGAGCCAATGTGATCTGGGATGGCGACAACACCACCTGGCAGCCTGGTTCGACGACCAGCGATGCGGTCATCGAGCACGGCTACCGCGGTGGACCGTTCATGATCGACGCCGACGACGCCACCGCCGCACTGGCGATCATCGATCTCTGGAATGACAGCAGCCAATGGCCAGACGAGAGCCAGTGTGCACCCAACCCGGAGCCGTGGGCGGCTGACTGCTGGGCCCGGCGCAGCGTCTTCAACGTGGTTACCGTCCACCAGACCACCGCGGAGCTGTCGGTCAACGTGAGCAAGCTGATGGTAGCGGCTCCCACCATTGCGGTCTTCTCCGATGGCAATGAGAACATCGCCACCTCCTACCTTCGCGCCGCCGGGATCCCCCAATCGAACGGCAACGAGTTCCCGGTCGCGAAGTGCTCCGGTCTGGCCGAGGGGTGTGGCCCCGGCACCGTCAATCCGGACATGCTGACCGTACAGGCGGTCATGGGGGACATGGGCACCTGCTCGGATCCGATCATGGATCACAAGAACGGCGCCTTGTTCACCAGCGACGGCGTTCCTGCCTACTGCCAAATCATGAGCATGCACTGGGACGTCAACGATCGCGAAACCGTAACGTGTGACGGAGATGACAACCTCGTCTACCACGGCCACGAAGTGGTGGCCGAGGTCCGGCAGTTCTTGAACTACCCGACCCATTTCTTCGCGGAGTGTCAGGCCGTCAACGCGTATGAGAACGCGGTATCCAACCCGGGGCCTCCTCACTACGACGATCCCGATCCGCTCGGGCACTTTCTCACCACCACGGGCACCCCCCCCGACTGCACGGACAACTGCGCCGGGGCCGACTTCGACGCCGAGTGCGTGACCAACGGTTGCGACAACGGCACTCGGGACTGCTGCCTGCCCAGAAACAACAAGGAGTTGGGGGCTGGGTTCTTGATCGGCGAACAACCCGACACGGTCGACGTCCAGATCCTGTCGCCCGAGATCCCGTACAACCAGATGGATGGTTGGTTCGGCACCACCGGCGGTAGCGAGAAGAGCTACAACCTCAGCACGTACCTCGATACTCGGTACCACAACGACCTGGACATCACCTTCGTGACCGGACCCTCCGGGCCTGGCCAAGACGACATCTGGATGACCGGCTACCTGGATGGGACCTGCGACATCCGTGACGAAGGTGGGAATTGTCAGGGAGTTGGCAAGGTCAGCTACCTCGGTGGGCACGCGTACAAGACCGATGTTCCTTTGTCGGGTGAGTGGCAGACCCAGGGGTGCAGGATGTTTCTCAACGCCTTGTTCGAGGCCGATTGCGTGACCACGGTGGCCGCACCGAGCGTGACCGTGTCGCTGACGGGCGACCAAACCGTGGCGGCGCCAGCAGTGCCCGCGGAATCGACTTACACCATCGACTACCAGAACAGCGGCATGGGCGCAGCACTCGACGGCAGGCTAATTCTCGTGCTCCCCGACGGGGTGTCGGTGACCGAATACGAGGCGGTGGGCGGCTTGTCCGGAAGCGAGCTCGAGTGGGACCTCGGGACCATTGGAACCGAGTACGGCATGCCGGGGGATCCGCCTGCCACGGGTTCCCGCTGGGCCACCTTGAGCTTTGCTGCACCCGGGGAGTACACCATCGAAGCGCAGATCGAGTATCGCGTCGGCGTCAACGTCGTGCAGGCAGCCCCCTGGGAGTTCACCGTGACGGTCGCGTTCGACTCGGACGGCGACACGATCCCTGACGATCTGGATCCCGCGCCCGACGACGCATCTCAGTGCGGCGATGCGGACGGGGACGATTGCGATGACTGCACGGTGGCAGCAACCTCGGCCCCGGACAACGACGGCCCCGACGCCGACGGGGACGGGCTGTGCGACACTGGTGACGCGGACGATGACGGCGATGGCATCGACGATGCAGACGACCCGTTCCCCGCCGACCCCAACGCGTGCGGCGATTCGGATGGGGACACTTGCGATGATTGCACGACAGCTGGCACGTTCGCGCCCGAGGACGATGGCCCCGATGCGGACGGTGATGGCCTCTGCGACGCAGGCGATTCCGATTCCGGAGGCATCGCGGGCAACGGCGGCGCCGGCGGAAGCGGCGAAACCGAGGACTCCGGGGGCAGCGCCGGCAGTAGCGACAGCGGGGGTGGAACCAGCAGGGGTGGAACCAGCATGGGCGGAGCGGACGCCGGCTCGGCCGGCGATGGCACCGCGACGACCGGCGGAACGAGCTCGAGCGATGGTGGGTCAGAGCAGGGGGGGGACTCCGCGGCTGAGGACGGAGCCGGCGAACAGAGCGGTTGTGGCTGTTCCGTACCTGGGCAGGCATCGTCCCAACCAACGGGGCTCTGGGCGCTCGCGGGGATTGCCGTCGCTATCCGACGACGTCGAGCTCGTTCGCGGTGCTAGTCCTTTGCTGGCAAGCAGCGCCGTTGGACTCCAGAACAACTCTGGAGTCGACGCAACTGGTGGCCGTCACAGTTCCGCGGCCGCGGCCGGAACTCAATGATTTCGGGCTGGACGGCATTTCGGGTGGGGACAAGACGCGCGCCGAAGTGGTGCTCGGGACGGTCGTCCAGATTGACGTCTAGCCTCGAACCATGCACACCCTGTGCTGGGTCGTTGTGGGGATACGTTGCACCAGACCCCGGCATGTCTCGTCGGCCGGAGTGGCAAGGGTCGATGACCCGTTTTCGCCCCGGGCGATACGGGGTGGGTAGGGCTGAATTCCATTGCTGGCGCAGCTGCGGTCGCTACTGACTCGGGATTCTGGGCTGTTGCCCAGGCGAAGGGACGAGCTCGATGCGCTGGCAGTGCGCGCGCGGGACGGTGATCCAGGGGCAATCCGGACCCTGCTCGTGATCCTGGGCCCGCATCTACTGCGGGTGGTTCGTCGCGTGCTTGGGCCCACGCATCCAGAAGTCGAGGACGCGGTACAGGAAGCGGCCTTCGCCATACCGGATGCACTGGCCCGCTATCGCGGTGATTGTTCTCTCGTTCATTTCGCCTGCAAGGTGGCGGTCAACACGGCGACGAACGTGCGTCGGCGTGAATCAGCAGCCAAGCGCAACACCCCCGGCGAGCGGGTCTCTCCGGAAGAGTTGGCGGCCGGCGACCCGAGTCCTGACACGGTGGTCCAGGCGCGCGCGTGCGCCACGCTGGTGCGCGAGTTACTGGACTCACTGCCGGCGGCGCAGGCCGAGGCGCTCGCCCTACACGCGATGCTGGGGTTCACAGTTGCCGAAGTCGCAGAAGCGACGGACGTTCCGGCAGAGACGGTGCGAAGCCGCCTGCGTCTCGGAAAGCGCGCCTTGCGCGATCAAATCGAGGGCAATCCCCGGTTGGTCGTGTTGAAGGAGGAAGCAGGATGACGGACGACGAATCCACCGATCTCCTGTGTGCCATCCGGCGCCGTGCGCTCTCCCCCGATGAGCAGGAGAAGCTCGAGCCCCTGTTGACCCGGTCAGTCGAGGCGCGGGTGCTACATTATGCCGGGTGGGCATTCGACGGCGATGGAGATGCTCGAACGGATGACGATCTTCTGGTTGCGCGCATTGCGCAAGCGGCGGCATCGAGAGCGGAAAAGGCCCCGGCTCGGAGCGTGCGGCATGCGGGTGGAAGGCGGGTCGGGACCCTGGCGCTAGCGGCACTGGCGCTCGCCTCTTCGGCCGCCGCCGGAGCAGGGGTCGTCTACTGGGCCGTACCGTCCGTGATCGACCGCCCAACCCCAGCGGATGGGGCTGCCAAGGAGCGTCGATCCGCCGGGTTCAACCCCGACATTCCGAGTGCGCACCGGATAAATGTTGCCGCCAAGCCACCCTCGTCGAGCCTGGCAGGCGTCCCGGCACCAGATGGCAAACGCGCAAGCGCCAATGCGTCCGCGCGTGCCAAGAAGCAAGCCAAGAGCGCGGATCCGGCCGAGCTATTTCGGCAGGCCAACGCCCGGAGACTCGCCGGCGACTCGAGCGGAGCCGTGGTGGCCTACCGCCATCTCATCCGCCTCTATCCGGCTACCGCCGAAGCGAGTGTTGCCCAGCTGTCGCTGGCCAAGCTGCTCATTGCCCGGGGAGATGCCGCGGGCGCTCTCACGTTCTTCCGTGCCTACTCGGCGGCTGGCGGCGCGCTGGGCGCTGAAGCGCTCTGGGGGGAATCTCAGGCACTCGGACGCATGGGACGCCGTGAGGAGCAACGCATCGTTCTCCGACGCTTGCTGGCGCGTTATCCCAAGAGCGCCTATGCGAAGGCGGCGCGCAAGCAACTCAGCGACGCGACGCCATGACCGCACGACACTACGCCCAAGTGATGGGCATAGTGGCCACTCTGGCCCGCTCGGCGTCGGCCGGCGCCAGCGGGGACGACGTTCCGGACGACCCGCCCAACGAGGCTGCTTCTCGGGCCAGCGCAGACCGGGAGGAGCCAGCTTCCATCCCGGTCCAGGTCATCCTGATCGGGAACGCCGGGTCTCAGGGTGAGCTCGAATCGAGGATCCGGAGCTGGTTTGGCGCAGAGGTCCCGCTCGCTGTCGTTCGTCAGCGTGACCTCGTCACCGAGCACGTGCTCTCGCCTGACCTGGAGCGAGTTTCGGTTTGGGTGACGCCACGCAGCGCAACCCAGGCTCGATTGTTCTTTGTGGTTCCCACCGGCGACGGTAGCTCGGCCCGCTACCTCATACGCGATGTGCCGTTGGGCGAAGGCCTGGACGAGGTCGGCGGCGAGCGAATCGCCCAGGTCGTTCACTCTTCCGTCTCGGCATTGCTCGAGGGCGAAATCGAATCAACGCGCCAAGAGGTCGAGCGGTCTCTGGCCGAGGTGGATATAGCGCCCGCGAGCTCGGACCCCGCTCCCAAGCCGGCAGCCGTGCGCCGACCACCCATAGTCCAAGAACGGCCCCGCAAACGGCCGCGACCCCCGAGAACGCAAGAGAACACGGACCTCGCTCAGCTCCGACCGGTGGCCGCGGCGTTCTACCGCGTCGCGTGGGCGTCTGCTGAAGGCACCGCCCACGGTCCCGGCCTGGGTACTGGGGTCGTTCTCCTGCTCGATGGCGCGGAGCTCGGCGTCCTCGCTCGCGGACAGCTGACGTGGCCGAGGTCGCGCACCTTCGACGAACTGAACGTCACTCTCTCGGAGCGCCTGCTCCGCTTCGCCCTTCACGCAGGGCACGCGGTCAGTGACGGAGTGGCGCTGAACGTCGAAGCAGGACCGGGGGTGGTCTGGGTGAAATTCGAGCCGACCGCGACCGGCAGCGAAATCACGGCCACACCTGGCGGGACCAATCGGCGAACGTTCATGTCCATCGGGGTTGGTGCGACCTTCAGGCTCGGTGCCGTGCGGGTGGGAGCGCGCGCAGAAGTCGATCTCTACGCCAGCCGTTCGCACTACGACGTCGCCACGCGGACCGGGACCAGAGAAATCGCGCGTACTTCATCTGCACAACCCGCACTGCTGCTGGAGGCACGCCTGTGACCCGTTTTCGCGCCAATGCCTACGGGTAGAGATATCTGGGGTGGCTTGCGGTGAGGTCGAGATGAGGACGAAGATATCGTTAGGTCTGCTGGCATTCCTGCTGCACGGTTGTAACGGGGAAGACGGAATGCTCGTGGGGGTCGACCCCGGAGCGGCAGCCTCCGCCGGAACGGTGAGCGCCGATGGGTCCGGCAGTGGCACTGCGAGCACAGGAGGCGGTGCGGTGGATACCGGTGGCGGCACCTCGACCGACAGCGGCGGCAGCGGTACGGGGGGCACGGGGGCTGGGAGTGGAGACGTCTGCTACGGACTTCCATTCGACGGAACTGAACCAGCCCCGGACTGCGTCGGCGACTCGCATGAGACCGAGCCGTTGCCCGTCAACATCTACGTGATGATGGATCGGTCCGTGAGCATGCTGCGGGACGTGGCCGGCACCAGCGATGACCCTGCACCGCCGGGTGAATCTCGCTGGGACGGGGTCAGCCAGGCCATCGCGGATTTCGTGAACGACCCGGCCGCTGCGGCTGTGGGCTTGGGTATCCAGTTCTTCGGCGCCGACATCCTGGCCAGCGAGGAGCTCAACTGCGACCCGGCCAACTACGCAAACCCGATGGTTCCTATCGGCGCGCTCGCGGAGGTGGGCCCCGACATCACCGCGGCGGTCGACAGCATGGCCGACCAACTCGGTGGCTTGACCCCCACGTTGCCGGCGCTGCAGGGTGCCATCCAGTACGCCGCCGACGACGCAGAAGCCACGGGCCGACGGACGGTGGTGTTGCTGGTCACGGACGGGCAGCCGACGCAGTGCCAAGACCCAATCTCCGTGGCCGCAGTTGCTGATGAGGCCGCACGCGGGCTCGCCGAAGACGACGTGATGACCTTCGTCGTCGGCCTGGGTGCAGGACTGTTCAACCTACATCGGATCGCACAGTCCGGCGGAACAGGCGATGCCATCCTGATCGAGGGTGGCGACGCAGTGGCGCAGTTCAGAGATGCCATCATGAACATCGCCACCACGCGGCTCAGCTGCGAGTTCGACATCCCCGACCCATCGAATCCGCTGCAGCAGGTCAATCCCGATGAGGTCCAGATGGTCTACACGCCTGCCGTTGGAGAGCCGGAGGAGATCCCGAAGCTGGGAACCGGCGCCGACTGCGGCAGCGCCCCGAACGGCGGTTGGTTCTTCAACAGCACCAGCAATCCGGAGACCATCCACATCTGCGCGTGCAACTGCAACCGGTTGGGTGCCGGGCGGATCGAGGTCCGGCTCGGTTGCGAGCCACGGATCTTCAGCCCCGGCTAGCGCCGGCGCCGTTTCCCAGCGGCGCAGCGACTCAGGACATCCGCAAGGCAAGCCGTCGCAAATGCGTCATCCACGAAATCACTGCGGTTATCCCTCCTGCGATGTCGTGGTCTGGTTGCCCCCAGGTGGCGGAAGAGTTCAGGGTGGTTTCGGGGGCGAACCGCTGCTAGAAAGAAGTCTCTGGCAGCGGGTCCTTTCTGGATCCCCGCCGCGAAAACCCGATCGAAAGTTTCGTGAGCACGCAGCCGGCCCCCACCATCGCCCTCGTCACCGAATCGCTGGCGGACGAGTACGAAGTGGCCCTGTTGCGAGGTGCGTTGGCCGTGGCTCGTCGCGAGAACGTGCAGATCTTGTGCGTCGCGGCCGGGGCCGTTGGCGACCCCGATCCGGATCTGAGCGCGGGAAATTTCGCGTTCGACTTGATAAGCGCGGACAACGTTTCCGGGATCGTCTCGGTGTCGAGCGTGCTCGGTGGCTCGGTGGGGGCTGACGGCTTGAGGTCGTGGTTGGAGCGATATGGTGATCTGCCGCTTTGCTCCGTTGGTGTTCCGTTCGAGGGTCGCCCCTGCATCCTGGTCAGCAACGCGGTGGGTGCTGAAGAGGTGGTGCGGCACCTGATTGAGGAGCACGGGGCAAGACACATCGCATACCTTCGCGGCCCACACGGTAGTGTCGAGGCTGCCATCCGCTTGCGGGCTTACGAATCGGCGTTGGCCGACGCAGGCCTCACCGTCGATCCCAAGTACATCGTCGACGGTGACTTCACCGTGCCCAGCGGCGCGCAAGCGATCCGCACCCTGCTGGATGACCGAGGCGTCCGCGTGGCCTTGCTGGACGCCGTGGTCGCCGCGAATGACCGCATGGCTATCGGTGCGCTGGAAGAAATGTCGCATCGAGGTATCGAGGTTCCCGACCAGGTAGCGGTCGTCGGTTTCGACGACATCGAGTCGGCGAAGTTGGCCCGACCGCCCCTGACAACTGTCGTGCAGCCGATCGAAGAGCTGGGTCGTCGCAGCCTGGAGATGATCGTCGGAATGATACGCGGAGGTCCGGTTTCTTCGGGCACGCTTGCGACTCAGGTGACTCTGCGCAGGTCCTGCGGCTGCACCGCGCAGAGCATTGGCGCCGCCATGAGCGACCGGCCACGTTCTGCGGCCGGGCTCTCGTTCTCTGAGTGTCGCCCGGTCGCCATCGCAGAGCTCGCGCGGGCGGCGCGCGGGCAGTTTGGAGCGGCCGGTCGGGGCTGGGAAGAGCGCCTCTTCGACGCGCTGGTCGCTGACGTTCGAGACAAGCGGCAGGCACTATTCAATCGAGCGCTCGAGGCGCTGGTGCAGAAGGTGGAGCGCTCGACGACGCACGCCAACAGCGTGCAGGACGTACTGTCCGTACTCAGGCAACAGTTGTTGCTCTGCGTCGACTCCGGGATGCGTGACCGGCTCGAGGAGGTTCTCAGTGCCGCCCGCGCATTCGCCGGGGCCCTGAGTGCCCAACTGGAAGTAAACCGCCGACGACGCGCTGCCGATCAGGTCCGAGAGTTTCGCATGGGACTGTTGACGGCGCTGTCTGAGGGACGCGATTCGCTGTCTCGTGCGGCCGCTGAGACACTCCCCGCGCTGGGAGTCGACGCTGCTGTCGTGACCTCGCTGGCCGCCCCAGGTGACACTGCATCAGACGCCACCGTGCTCTTCGATTTCGGCACGAACGGCGCTCCGGCATCGATCGAGCCGAAGCCCCTGTCGCAGATCCTGACGCAACAAGTGCAGAATCCCAGAACTCGATTTCTGGTGACCGTGCCCATCGTCTTTCGCGGTCAGGCAGTCGGTCTGGCCATTCTGTCGCTCACCAGGTTCGATCGAGCGCTGATGCAGGAGTTTCGCGATACCTTCGTCATCTTGCTCGCCATGCACCACCTGGCGGTAGCGAGCGCGCGCTAACCCTCGGGGCCAAGACCCCGAGGAACGCTTCGAGCAACCGATGGGCTCCGTTGCGACTGCGACGTCGTCGTACCAGGGGTTGCACGCGGTCGGATTCCTGAACGATTCTGGAGCGGATCAGACGGGGTCGCCAGCACAGCTTGTGGTGCGGGCCGCGGTTCGTGCATCCTGGAGAAGTGACGAACGGCGGATTCCCGCAGACTCGGGACGACGTTGGGTCAGAAGCAGCAAAGGACTATGCCATGCGGACTTGGTTTACACCGGCGGTGGTCGGACTGCTCTTGATGGGAGCACTCGGCACCGGGGGCTGCGGTGGCGACGACGATGACGACCGAGACGTGAGTGGCGCAGGCTCGAACTCCGGCGGTGGAACCGGAGAGTCAGGCGGCAGCGGCCCGAGCGAAGCAACTGGAGGAACCGGCGCGAGCGCTGGAGCAGACACTGGAGGCGGCGGCGCGACCAGCGGCAACGGGGGCGCGGCGGGATCGGGCGGCGCGACCGGCGGCAGCGGCAGCGCAGCGGGCTCGGGCGCCGCGACCGGCGGCAGCGGCGGCGCAGCGGGCTCGGGCGGCGCGACCAGCGGCAGCGGCGGCGCCGCGGGCTCGGGCGGCGCGACCAGCGGCAGCGGGGGTGCAGCAGGCTCGGGCGGCGGGGCCGGCGCCAGCGGCGGCGCAGTCGGGAGTGGGGGCGACGGGGGTGCTGCGGCAGGTGGCGAAGCGGCTGGCGCCTCGGGGAGTGTGGCCGGTGCTGGATCCGGGGGCGACGGCGGCAGCGCCGCGGGGCCCACGCTTCCCCAGGACAGCGGTTGCACGGAAGTGCTCGCACCGTTCGACGCGCGGGGTGAGGTCGAGACGATCGGTGACGGCACGGCGGAAAGCTGTACCGAGGACGCGCTGCGCGCGGCCATCGCTTCGGTCACGGCGGTAGACGGCGGCGGCTCGGTGCTCTTCAATTGCGGGGACGCCGCTCACACCATCGTGCTTTCGAGCGCCCTCGACGTCGACGGCACGCTACTCATCGACGGGGAGGATCGAATCGTTCTCAGCGGTGGTGAGGTTGACCGCATACTGAACCTCGAGCACTACTCGGAACTGGTGGTGCAGCGTCTGGTGATGCGGGACGGGTGGACCGACGAGTCCGGGGGTGCAATTCACCACCCGTGGTACGGCACTCTGCATGCCATCGACGTGGTCTTCGAGAACAACCACGCCGCGCGCGACACGGGGGAAATCGGCGGCGGCGCCATCTTCGCGGGAGGTCTCAGCGAAGTGGTCATCTCGGGGTGCTCGTTTGTCGGCAACAGCGGCTCGAACGGTGGAGGCTTGCTCAATCGCGGCTCGACACTGACCATCGTGGACACGGAGTTCCGCGACAACGAGGCGACGAGTTACAACGAGTCCGGCGGGCAGTACGGGAACGGTGGAGGGCTCTACATCGACGGCATGGCCTACGAGGATGTGGGCCCGGCCGGTGATCTGCACCTGTGTGGCACGGTCTTCTCCAACAATGGCGCAAAACAGCACGGCAGCGCGGTGTTCGGGTACTTCTACGAGGGGACGATGGCCTACGTCGACCGCTGCCATTTCGACGGGAACTCGTTCACCGGAAGCCCGGGAGGTTCCGGTGGAGTCTACCACGGCGGAGGGATACCCCTGTACCTGACCAACTCGACCTTCTCCAACAACACCGCACTGCAGGGGCACGGTGCGTCGATTCAGGTGGAGTCCTCGGCCGGGACGGTCCTCAACGTGTCGAGCACGACGTTCTATCAGAACGAGGCCCAAGGCAACGCGGGCGGGATCTTCACGGGAGGGGCGCCGGTCAACGTGACCAACTGCACTTTCGCGCGGAACAAGGCCGACTACGCGCCCGCCGTCTTCAAGGGGGCGAGCGCGACCGTCACGCTACGCAACACTATCTTCTACAACAATGAGACGGACAACGAGTTCAGCGCCGTCGCTTGCCACGAAACCTTCGATGACGGCGGCGGGGGGAACCTGCAATGGCCCGCCACGAGGAACAACGGCAACGACGACACGCCGTGCGTGGCGGGCATCCTGTTTGCCGATCCCCTGCTCGAGGAGCTTGCGGACAACGGCGGCCCCACTCCGACCATGGCGCTCGGGGCCGACAGCCCGGCAATCGACTTCGCGTCCGGGTGCCCTGAGACCGACCAGACCGGCGCCACGCGGGTCGGGGTGTGCGACTCAGGCGCGGTCGAGCACCAGGGTGACTAGTGCTCTGTCCGACAAGTCGCAATCGATGTCCTCTGCGGGGCCGAACGCGGGGGTGGCCGGCAGCGGCGTGAGCAGTCCGCTGCTCAGCCCTCGGTGGTTCCGTTCGGCGTGACCGTGGTGGACGCGCTCGGCACGGACCGCTTTGGGGTGCCTCTCACCAAGGGACCGTCTCCCAAGCTTCAGCTGGAACGGAATTTCCAGGACGTGTCCCTGCGGGCAGATGAGGTGTTTGCGGGCCGCGGGCACAACTTTGTGGGATCGATCTAGCGAAACGGGAACATTGCCAATCAGGATGGGCGCACGGGTGGAGAGAGCCGCCGAATCGTCCGACGCTTCTGAGCCGGACGGCTCGCGTCAATCGGTCAGCGGAATCACGACTGTCGGCCGAATGGCCCAGCCCACTGACGAGCCAGAGCAGGCTGCCGATGCGGCGCGCGTGCGCGAGTTGCTCCAAGCGCATTTCACCCTGGTCTGGCGCACGGCGGTTCGGCTCGGGGTACCCGTGGACCGAGTCGATGACGTGGTTCAAGAGGTATTTGTGGTCGCAGCGCGCAAGCTTGCGCAAATCCGCGAGGGACGGGAACGCAGCTTCGTGGTGGGAGTCACAGTTCGGATCTGCGCGAACTGGCGGCGGGCGTGGCACGCACGGCCGGAGGTCTTCGGGGAGGACATCGTTCAGCAGAAGGTGGATCCGACGCCGGGCCCCGACATGTTGCTGGAGCAGAAGCGATTGCGAGCACTGCTCAACGAGGCCCTGGATGCGCTCCCTGACCACAACCGGACCGTGTTCGTTCTGGTGGAAATAGAAGGACTGTCTGGCCCCGAAGTGAGTGCTGCGCTCGAGCTACCGTTGGGCACCGTCGCATCCCGGCTGCGCCGGGCACGCGCTCAGTTCCATGAGGCTGCCCACCGCCTGCGCGCTAGGCGCCCTGGCGCCGTAGGCCCCAATACGGAGGGCAAGTGATGCTCAGCCCTGAATGCTACGATCCTTTTGAGCTGGCCCTGCTCGGGTCGACCCGCCAGGACGTTCCACCGCCGCACGCGCTGCATCGTGCGGCCGCGGCATTGGGGGTTGGCCTACCGGCCACTGGGTTGCAGCTGCTTGGGGGCGCCGGTGCATCGACTGGGGCGGCCAACGCAGCCGGGCAAGCGACTGGCGCATCGTCCACGATCGGTGGCGCCGTCGCGCTAGCGCAGCCGGTGGCCTCCAAAGTGACGTTGGCCGTGGTGGCAAAGCACATTGGCGTGGGCATGCTTGCGGGAACAATCACCGTCGGCGGTGCTCAGGGTGCGTACCACGTCATGTCCAGTCCGCAGTCGCATCCGGCGACGACGATTGAGCTGGCCGATCCCGTCCCGGACCGAGAGCACAGCTCGTCGGCGGCACCCCGGCGCGGTGCTCGACCGCTCGACGCGGCCTCGGGGGCGGCGCGCGCCGACGACGCGCCGGGACCCCACGCCGGTCACCCGCGCACGGTCGCGGACCGAAACGAGGACGCCACACGGGAGGCGCCCACTGAAACTGATATTGAGCAATCGTCCTTCGATGTCAGTGAGCCAGGAGGCGATGGCGCGGGCCCGTTGCCGGAACATGTCGATCCGAACAGCGTGGCAGCCTTTGCTCTTCCGAGTGCAGAAACGCCAGCCGATCCCCCGACTGTCCGGCGTGTGCGTGAGCAGCCGCAGGGGCTCGAGCTCGAGCGGCAGTTCCTCGCGCTGGCCCGCGCCGCCATTGGGCGGCATGACCCGGCAGAGGCGCTGCGGCGGCTCGACGCGCATGCGGCGCGTTTTCCCCGCGGAAGACTCAAGGGCCAGGCCAACCTGCTGCGCGTCGAAGCGCTGCTGCAGGCTGAGCGCCGCGAGGAGGCCCTGGCAGTTGGACGCCGGGAAATCCTCCGTGCTCCGAGCCACCAGAAAGTGAAGCGCGTGCGGGAGCTGTTCGAGCGCAAGTCGGAGCCGTGAGCGTTCTGTGCTGCTTCTGGCTGCGGCCTGCGGTGGCTGCCAGTCGCGTTCGCTCCAAGATCATTCGGCACTCCGACGAGGACGAGACTTGATGGTTGCACCTCGGCCGGGTAAATCGCGGGCGGACCAGCCTCGTTGCTCGCATTCAAGGCACCACCGTCGTGGCGGCGGAGACGCTTCGGCGGACCGCGAAGGAGGCCCCCAGACCACTCCAGGCCGTGATCTGACGTTCGTCCGACGTGACAATGAGAGGGAGCACGGCTGGGAGTTCGACCACGTCACCGAGGGAGCTGGCATCGAAGTCATTCACACGGCGGATCAGGCGCCGCTGACGATCTCGGATTGCAGGCACAACATCTATCGTAGCCAGAAGGCATGCCTGACCACGTGCTCGTAGTGGGCAAGCGCCTGCGCGACAGAGTGGTATGGTTTGAGACACTCGGTGGCACAATCTGTGCCGTGGCGCCGTCAGGACTTCTCGTTCGCTTTCCGGCATCCAGGAACCCTTCCGGGGGATCGGCGCAGCGCGGAGAGAGGCACCGCCGGCACGTGTCTTGCGTGGCGGCAGCGCAGCGTTGGAGGTTTGAGTGATGCATCACTTCGTGCGGGGGTTCGCGGTCTGTTCAGTGGTGGCGCTCAGCGTCGGCTGCGGGAATGCCTCGGAGAGTGAGAGCGGCGACCAGTCCGCGACTGGCGGCAGCAGCGATGCGGACGGAGGATCGGCAACCGGAGGCAACGGAGGCTCCGGCACCACCACGGGCGGCAGCAGTGGCGCCTCCAGTTCCGGCGGCTCCAGCCCCTCCGGGGGCTCCAGCGGTCTGGGCGGTTCGGGCGGGGGATCGACAACCGGAGGCGCCGACGGTTCGGGCGGTTTCACCACCACCGCTGGCAACGGTGGTGCGCCCAACTCCGGAGGCTACGGCGCCTTCGGGGGCTCCGACGGTCTGGGAGGTTCCGGCGGAATTTCGACAACCGGCGGAAACGGCGGCTCGGGCGGTTTCGGCACCACTGGCGGCAGCAGTGGTGCCACCAGCGCCGGAGGCTCCGGCGCCTCCGGGGGCTCCGGGGGTGACGCCGGCGCCGGAGGAACCACGGGGGGAAGCGCTGGCGCCAGCGGCAGCTCGGGTGGAAGTGCCGGCGGTCCGTCCGTCGAGTGCGAGGTCTACGACGAGCACCATGGTTTCGTTTGGTGCGACGAACTGAGGTGGGTGCACCGAGAAAGCGTGCAGACGTGCGATTCGTCGTTGCCCAGGGCGGACACGAGTTGCGGACAACCCTCCGCCGAGTGCAGCACGGATGCGGAGTGCGCGGCCGAGCCCTACGGATTCTGCACGACGACGGCCGAGAATCAAGCCTGCCACTGCGAGTACGGTTGCACCCAGGACTCGGATTGTGGCCTTGGTGAACTCTGCTACTGCCGGAACTTCCTGATCGGTGTCTGCCTCCCGGCGACCTGCGTGTCCGATGCGGACTGCGAGTCCGGCTACCACTGCGCGGGCTACGAGGGCTTCCTCTGCGGCGCGCTCGAAGGATTCGCCTGCCAGAGTCCGGCTGACGAGTGCACGGACGGGAACGACTGCGAGTCGTTCGCCGCCTGCCAGATGGGTGAGTCGAACGCGCGGGTCTGCGGCCCGTGTGGGATCCCGTGATGGAAACGAATAAGCCCGGCTGTTCCTCCCGCACGCGTCATTCCACCCGATGCGGCAGCAGGTCCGCCAGGCGCGCCGCTCCCAGGATGCAGAGTGACGTCCAAAGGCAGTGGCGCTTCAGAGCGCTGTCGCTGGGCCATCCCAGAAACGTCGTCCCATTTCGCGGCGCACGAGCAACGCTAGCTCTGGCACAATGGGCTGATGCAGAGTCGAGCTCGATGGGCGGTCTGGGGGGCCGCAGGTTTGATTCTTTCCTGCCAGACGAGCGCACCCAGCACCGCGCCTCAGGCGCGCCACGCCACACCTGTCGCAGCGGCGCCACCCGCGGCGTCTGCACTTTCTGCTGCGCCGTCCTCCGCTGCGCCTGCGCCTTCTTCTGAGCCATCGCCGCCGCCGTCGACGAGCGTGTCCACGCCGCCTCCGGCGTCGTCGGGCGGGGCCGATTCTCCTGCCTCGGGAGACCCGTGCCGAGGCAAGCCCGTCTGCACGGAGCGCGGCCAGTGCACACTGAAGAACAGCGCGTGCCGTGCCACGTCGGATGAGGACTGTCGAGCCGCCCGCATCTGCCAGACGCAGGGCCGGTGCACTGCGCTGGCATTCGTATGCAAGGCCACATCCAGGGATGACTGCAAGGCTTCATCGGACTGCAAGTGGGAAGGCCGGTGCACGGTGCAGGACGGCGAATGCATTGCAGCCACCAACCAAGAATGCCGGGCAACCGAGATCTGCACGGCTTATGGTCGCTGCACGGCCTCCTACGGCGTCTGCGTCGCCACCTCCAATTGGCAATGCCGCCCGGCAAAGGTGTGCACCTACGAGGGCCGGTGCACCGCGAAGGACCGTGAGTGCGTCGCCGGCTCTGACCGCGACTGCCGCGACGCAACGATCTGCCGGGAGAAAGGCCTGTGCACCGCCGTAGGAGGTTACTGTATCAAGCAGTAGCCCTGATCTCGGTCATGAACTCCTGCACGCCGGTGTCCGGTGGCTCGACACGGCGGGGGAGCATGACCCTCCAGGCCACAACCTCAGCCATCTAGCGCTGGGCGCCGTATTCCGGAGCCACAGCCTCGACACTTCGCGCAACGGTCGGGGCTATCGGGACCCACAGGCCGTTGACCTCGTCGCCGGCCTACCACCACATCTGCGCCGAGATCTGGATGACGTTCAGGTCCGGACGCACCTGATTCGGGTTTCCGCCGGCCACGGGCTGGCCGCGGTCGTCGTCGTTCTCCCCGTTCTGGGCGATCGACCCCCACCCTTCCGGCTGCCGCGGCGCCGACGGCATCTGCACGCACCGCTGGTCTGCGGGATGGCCGGTGAACACGACGCGCGTGCTGACCGTGCCGGCATCCGGATCCACCGGGTTGTACGGCTCGATCGTGCGGCACAGGCGCTGCTGGTAGACGTAGCGCGAGTACTGAACGGTGATCATCTCGCGCGTGACCCACCGGGAACGGAAGATGAGGCGTGGCGAGAGGATGGTGAAGCTCTGTTCGGGCAGGTGGTCATTGGGCCGCAGGTGGTCGACCCGCGCTCCAAACGCGAGCGCTGGGAAGGCGCTGAACACCATGTCGAGGCCGACCTTCTCTTTGATGTGGCGGGAGTAGTAGTCGGGGACTTCTCCGTCCGGGTCGTTGAGGTTTCGGTCCAACACAGCGTATGCATCCGCCTCGGCGTCGTAGTCGCTGTGGACGATACTGAGCATGTTGTAGATGCTCATGTTCCATCCGCACGCACGTGGGCGCATCGGTAGATCTGCCTGCGGTAGACGCGGATCGGCAGAGTCGACCGCACTCCGTGGCTCACCCCTAGAGGTGACTGCACTTCCATGCAGTACCTGCCAGCTTCGACGACGCGCACGCAGAGTCACCGCAGGCAAGCTCGTTCGCATGCGGTTGACAGCGGCACCTCCGGGCGCGCATCCTCCATGGTGAAGCGCACGGCGATCGGGGGCGTCCCCGGGCGTGGGGGCGCAGGGAGGCGGAATCATGATCGAGTCGGGATGGGGTGCGAGCTGGGCTCG